>NZ_VYQA01000010.1:0-208396 GCF_008710165.1 Sphingobium limneticum
AACCCGAGCTTCGCAGCTCACGTAGGAAAACAACCCTTCGCTCCGGTAATCGCCGCCCCGCATCTCAAATCCTTCAACCTCAGTTGAAGGCGTCTGAATCACCTCAAGCGGCTCAAGGAAAGAGCCTTTTTCCGCAACCTGTTAAAGGTATCATATCAAAACCCGACCGGTCGCCCCATGCAACCGACCGCGCACTGCGACGTTGTATCGGCACGAGATATGGGAGTTTATATGAAGTTCACCCGCCTTACCGCCCTTGCCGCGGCCATCGCCGCCCTGACGATGACGACCGCGCCTGCGATGGCCCGGCCCGACCGCGATCATCGCCCCTCCGCGCGTCACTATGACGATCACCGATCGGATCGTTATCGCGCGGAACAGCGGCGTCAGGCGGCCGAGCGCCGCTACGATCAGCGCCGCCGGCATGACGTCCGCCGCGATCGCGACGACCGCCGCGGCTATGCCGACCGGGGCGGCCAGCGCGGTGGCCAGCATTGCCGCACCACCTACGATGGCGGACGCTGGCATCAGGTCTGCCGTTAACCTTTATCCATCCCCTCCCCACCATGGGGAGGGGATGGTCTTATCCCCGGCCCTTATTTTCTGGGCGCCATGCCCCCGAACGTCACCAGGCTTTCCGCGCCATTTTTCGCCACGGCCGCCACGCCGATGAAATGATCGTCCACTACGATATCCTTCAGCACCGTCTCCGTCGCCCCGCTCACTGCGCGGCTCTGCGTCCAGTCCTGCGCATCGGCCCGGCGCCAATAGACTTTGTACGAAACCGCCCCCGGCACCGCGTCCCAGAAGGCCCGCGTATCCATCGACAGCGCGCCATCCAGTGACACGCTCGCCGGCGCCGCCGGCGCGCTCGCCAACTGCCGCAGCGTCGCGACATTCAGCGCCGTCACCTTCGCCAGATAGGGAAAGTCCATCCCCTCGACCGTATCGCCGAAGACGCGGCCGTTTTCCGTGCGCAGATCCTGATGCTGCCGGTCGTAATTTTCGATCCCCACCGAAAAGCGCACGGCGGGAAAGCCCAGGTCCAGAAACGGCGAATGATCGCCCCCACGCCCGAAGCGATCGAACCGCCGTACCGCAAACACGTCCAGCCCGATCCCCCGATCGGCCTTCGCAATCCCGTCGATCGCCTTGGCCAGCGCGCGGGACGGCCCATCATCCTCGCCGCCGATCGCCCGGCGCGTCAGGGTCGCCTTGCCATCCTCGGCGCCGCGTATCCCTTCGGAAAACACCCGCACCCGGTCGGCCACCCTCTGGCCATTCTGGCCCACCGTATTGCCGACGATATCGTTGTTCAGCATAGCGCGCACCTGCCACCCGCGCGCCTTGGCGGTCGCCGCCAGCAGCTTGGCGCCCCACAGCCCCTGCTCCTCACCTGACAGCAGCGCGTAGACGATCGTCCCGTCGAACTTTTCGCCGGCCAGCACCCGCGCCGCCTCCATCACCAGCGCCGTGCCCGACGCATTGTCGTTCGCGCCCGGCGCATCGTCGGTGATGTTCATCACATCGGTCACGCGGCTATCGATATGCCCCGCGACGATCACCACCTGCGACGGATCACCGGTCCCCTTCTGGATCGCCAGCACATCCACCACCTCCACACCGTCGGGCGCGCGCGGCCCGGTAAAGCGATCCGCGATCGTCTCCACCGTCAGGCACCCGCCACACCCCTTGCCGATCTTCGCAAATTCCGCCGCGCCCCATGTGCGCGCCGCCCCGATCCCACGCTTGGGATCGGTTGCCGAAGACAGCGTGTGCCGCGTCCCGAAGCTAACCAGTTTCTCGACATTCGCCTTCAACCGAGCCGCATCGGGCGCCCGCGTCTGCGCGGCGGCGGGAAGAACATACAGGGCGGAAGCTGCGGTCAGCAGGAGGATGTTTTTCATGCCGCCCGGTCTACCGCCTGTCGCACATCTGTAAAGCACCCTCCGCCTTGCTCGCCACCACATAATAAACCCCAATAAAGTTCAAATATTTATCCCCTTGACGACTGGGCCATCGCAAATGCACCAGAGCATATCTCGGCTCCGGGGGGAGTTGAGTCTTTAACTCGGGGGTCTACACTCATGAAGTCCGTTACCAGCGCCCTTGCAGGCGTGATCGTCTGCGCCTGCGCGCCGTCCGTTTTTGCTCAGGCCACCATTATGCCTGCCGCACCCGTCGCCACGATCCTCGCTGCGCCCGCCGGCAATGTCCTGCGCGCCGGCACCCAGATCGCGCTCAAGACATCCGAAGCGATCTCGACCGAAGGCAAGAAGCTGCGCGTCGGCCAGCGCGTCCAGATGGAAGTCGCCGAAGCCGTCACGCTCAATGGCCAGACCGTCATTCCGATCGGCAGCCCGGTCGTCGGCGAAATTACCGACGTCCGTAACAAGGGCATGTGGGGCAAGTCCGGCCACATCACCGGCCGCGTCCTTTATGTCCGCGCCAACGGTAACCAGATCCGCCTGACCGGCAGCTTCGATGACAAGGGCGTCACCGGCACCGCCGGCGTGGTCGCCGCCATCGCCTTGGTGCCGATCGCCGGCTTCTTCACCACCGGCACCAGCGCCCGCATCCCGCTCGGCGCGCCGGTCAACGCCTTCATCGACGAAGATATCAGCGTCGCCTTCGCGGCGGCTGCGCCAACCGCCCCCGTGGCGGCCACGCCTGTCGCCAGACCTGCCGTAGCTCCGGCAGCCGCGACCCCGGCCGCGACCAAGACCTCGCTGGTCGATCCGTCCCTCGAAATCAAAGCCAACTGACCCCAAAGGCCGGCGCGGATCACCCCCGCGCCGGCCTTGCCAAATCACCCGTCACATCGCCCGCACCCGCGCCTCGCCCTTCTTCCCCAGCATCAGTTCGCTCAGCGCCCACACCAGCGCATCGGCCCGATCGGGCGACCGCCCCGGCCCGACATAACCGCCCCCCGCCAGCAGGCCGCACATCTGGTCCTCCAATTCCGGGAAGGCGCCGCGATGCGCCACGCGCCCGGCCTCATACAGCGCCGCCACCGGCTCCGCCCGCGCCGCCTTGCCCCGGCTCGCATGGACCAGCTTCACCGGCATCGTTTCCTGCGCCGCCACCAGCACGCTTTCCACCATCGCCCCGCCATTATTCGCCTCGGCCACCACCCGGTCGGCGCCATGGACCAAAGCCGCCGCCGCGACCGCCCGTGCCCAGCCTTCGGGCGACAGCCCCGAAACGCTGGCATCTGCAATCACATAGCCGCGCCCGTCGCTGCCCAGCCCCGCCACCACGATCCCGCAGGCGTCGCCGCCCGCCGACGCCGGCGGATCGACCGCCACCACGACCCGCACCAGCATGCCCGGCACATGTGCCACCCGGCACCGCTCGACCAGCGCGCGCGACCACAAAGCGCCCTCCACCTCCTCCATCAGTTCGCCGTCCAGCTCCTGCCGCCCCAGCCGCGTGCCGCCATAGCGTTCCGCCATCGCCGTAACGAAGCCGTCGGCCAGATGCGCCGCATTCTCCGCCGTCCGCCCCCGCGTCACCACGACGTCGGCGCCATCGCGCGCCACCAGCCCGCGCACCAACGGCACCGGTCGCGGCGTCGTCGTCGCCAGCACCTGTGGACGCGTCCCCAGCCGCAATCCCATCATCAGATTGTCCCAGGCCGCCTGTCCGCACGCCCATTTGGCGATCTCGTCGGCCCAACCATGGCTGAACTGCGGCCCGCGCAAACTTTCCGGCTCCGCCGCGCCGAACAGCGTCGCCATCGCCCCATTGGGCCAGCGCAACGTACGCAGCGCCGGCGCATAAGCCGGTCGATCCCACCAGGGCGCGATCGCCAGCAGCCCGCTCGCCCCTTCCACCATCACGCTGCGCGCCTCGCCCAGCGTCGCGCCCACCAGCGCGATCCGCGCCTGCGGGTCGGCCTGCGCGATGGCGCGCACCCATTCCGCCCCGGCGCGCGTCTTGCCATAGCCACGCCCCGCCATCATCAACCAGATGCGCCAGTCGCCCGCCGGCGCCAACTGCCCCGGCCGCGCCAGAAATGCCCAGTCCTGCTCCAGCGCCATCAATGCCTGCCGGTCCAGCTGCCGCAACACCGCGTCCCGCACATCCCCCGGCTCCAGCGCCAGCCGCTCAAATTCGGAAAGCGCCATATTTGTCCTCCCTCTCTATTGGGTACCTGCTGCATCAGTCCCGAAAGACTTTGCCATGGTCCGCGCGAGACAAATTATCGAACAAGCGAAGATGCGAACCTAAAGCTACCCGTTCCCCGGCGTAGGCCGGGGCCCAGTTCAAAGCGTGCGCCTGGACCCCGGCCTACGCCGGGGAACGCGACCTATGAGGCGTCTTGTCATGCCCCTTTTTCCGTCCTTGATATTCCGCTGCCCGTTCGTTTCGAGCGAAGCCGTCCCGAGCCTGTCGAAGGGGCGAGAAACGAGGCAGCGCCCAATTCATGATGCGAACCTAAAGCGACCCGTTCCCCGGCCGAAGCCGGGGCCCAGTTCACAGCGTGCGCCTGGGCCCCGGCCGCCGCCGGGGAACGCTACCCATGGGACGTCTTGATATGCCCCCTTGCTCGTCCTGATGTTCCCCAGCGCCGTTCGCCCTTAGCGAAATCGATGGACCGAGCGGCAGGGAGATGAAACTTGCCCCCAATCCAACTCACCCCCCACCCCGCAACCGCGCATGCGCGACATCCAGCGCCGCATGCACGCGTTGCCGCACCGCGCCGTCATCCTCGACCACGCCCGCCGCCGCGCGGTCCATCCGCGCCTTGCGGATCGCCGCCACCGTATCGCGATGGGCCATCAACAGGCGCACCGCGACGCCCACATCCTGCTTGCGCGTCACCTTGTGCGTCTTCACCACGCCCTCGCCGTCGCGCACCGTCTCCTCGCTCTCATGGCCGAACAGCGCCGCGCGCATCAGCATCAATTCGATTTCGCCATAGCCTTCCGCCAACGCATCCTCCCAACGTTCCGCAAAGGCAGGATCGATCGCCTTGCGCCGATAGGCGCTCGCCCGGCACACGCCTGCCTCGCGCGCCGCCTCGCTCGCATTGCAGGTCTGCGCCAGCGTCGCGAAGAAGATGCCTTCCTTCTTCGCCGTCCAGCTATCGCTTCGCCCGTTGCGCATCTGCCCCTTGGCCTTGCCGCCCGCCCGCTGCCGCCCCGGCACCAATCGCGCCCCGCTCTTCACGGCCCCGTCCTCCACAGCCTTCTCCACCATGCCCCCGTTCCCGGCCGCCCCGTCCTGCGCTCTCCCGCCCGCCATCCCTGCCTCCCCCGCCCTGAAAATTCGGCCCGAAACCCGCCCCCAAAAACCGCGCAAACAAAAAGGGCCAGCCCTTTCGGACCAGCCCTTATTGCCGTCACCTGCATCAGCGCGTTGGCGACTCACATTTTTCCACTGCGCCAATCTCTGTCAGATCAGCGTGACGATGTCAATATAAATGTTCCATATGGGTTATTTTTCAGTCATCGCCTGGATCATCGGCGCTTCTTCCGCCAAAGCCGCCGCCACGCTCGGACGCGCCTTCACCCGCGCGATCCACGCCGCCACCTTGGGCCAGCGATCGGCACTCAGCCCATCCGACACATAGACCACATTGATGATCGGGCAAGCCGCCGCCAGATCCGCCAGCGTGAAGCGATCCTCCACCAGCCAGCCACTTTCCGGCAGCACATCCTCCAGATAATCGTAGATTTTCGGCATTTCGCCGGCCTCGGCCGCGTCCGCCGCCGCCAGGTCCGGCTCGCGCTTCAATCGCTTCGCCACCGCCCGGTTGAAGAAGATCTTCTGCCCTGCCGCCTGCACCACCGTATCGCCGAATTCCTCGAACCATATGGTCCGGGCGCGCGCTCTGGGTTCGGCCGGGATCATCTGTGTGCCAGGGTGCAGGGCATCCATATAGGTGATGATCGCGGTCGAATCGCACAGCAGGAAATCGCCATCCTCCAGCGCCGGGATCTTGCCGAAGGGCGACCCCTTCAGATAGCCTTCGCCCCCACGTCCGAAACCGGCCGTCTGCACGTCGACATCGATCCCCTTTTCCGCCGCAAACACAATGACCTTGCGCACGAATGGCGACGGCCGCGCCCCATGGATGATCATATTTCTCTCCTTCTGTCGTCAGGTCGGGTGGCGGCACTCTGCCAATCCAGTAGCAATATGCAATCTATTTATACGCACCCTTCTTCGTCATTCCCGCGAAAGCGGGTCGGAGAGAGGCACGTGACTCTCTCCGACATCTCCCGCCCGCGCACCGCAGCGCGACGATTGGGGTAAAGAATGTCCGGCGCATTATGCCGCTGGAACAACCACATCACCATGTGCATCGACCACCAGAAACGGCGCCACCACGCCCATCACCCGCGCGACCGTCTCCGCTTTCTCCCCCACCGGGGCGACATAGTCGATCACCTCCCGCGCGGCCTCTTCGCCCGCCCCCCGCGCGATCGCCCAGGCGCTCAGATAATGCGCCGCCATGCACCCGCCCGCGCTCGCCACATTGCCTGTCGCATGAAAGGGCGCCTCGACCACCCGCGCCCCGGTCGCCACGACCCAGGGCTTGCTGGTCACATCGGTACAGACCGGCACGCCCTCCAGCAGCCCCAGCCGCGCCAGCACCAGCGCACCCGAACATTGCGCCCCGATAATCTGCCGCGCCGGGTCCAGCCGCAACCGCGCCATCAGTTTCGAATCCGAAACGACCTCACGCGTCCGCACCCCGCTCCCGATCAGAACGACATCGGCTTCACCAGCATATTCAAGCGGTTGCTGCACCGCGACCTGCACGCCATTCATCGACGTCACCGTCTCGCCCGGCCCGCAAATCTCGGCCCGCCAGCCCGGTACCCGGTTCAGCAGCGCCAGCGCCACGAAACTGTCCAACTCGTTGAATCCATCGAACGAAACCACCGCCACCCGCATCATCGCACCTTCATCAACAGCTCCGTCATCCCCGCGAAGGCGGGGATCCATCTCCGGACCTCGCAACCAGAATATGTGGAGAGATGGGTTCCCGCCTTCGCGGGAATGACGAAAGGTTAAACTGCCGGCATCTTGACGGATTTTCCGCCACCCCGCCCGATCCGCTCGCAACGAATTGGCGCCTTTTCAGAATTGCGGTCCGGAAACCCCTGGCGCCAGCGGCTTGGGCGCCGGCCGCGATGGCGATCCGGCCTCATCGCCCGGTCCAGGATCAGACCCCGCCCTCGGACCACCCGGCACCATCGTCCGGGTATAATCGATGCGGATCCGCACCCAGCTTCCCACCATCTTCTTGCCATCGACCCGCGGCGGCATCACCAGAAACTGCCAGGCCGCCAGTCGCACCGCCTTGGCAAAGCCCGACCCCAGCGGATATTCCCCCAATATCTGACAATTTTCGACATGATAATGGTCGATCGTCTTGCAAGCGACCAGGCCATAGCCCCGCGCCGGCGCATTGGCCGGCAAATAGGTGGACAGCTCCGCATGGGTCGGCCGCCGATACCATTCCGCCTCGTACAGCTGCACCCCGCCCGGCCCTTCGCCCGCCCCCTGCACCGCAGAACTATTGCCCTTGCCTTCGCCCACGCCCTGCGTCCCCTTGGGCAGGTTGCCGATATCGGCCGACGCCATCTGCTCGCGATTGAGCGTCAGGAAGGGAAAGGGCGACGGCGGCTGCTCGGCGGGCTTCTCGACAGCGACCGGCGGCCGCACCACCGGGTCGGCCTGCTTCTGCGGCGAAGATTGCGTCTCCCGCTTCTCCGTCTTCTCGGCCTTGGCCTGCTGCTGGTCGGTCTTCTGGCCCGTCTCCACATCGAACGTCACCGGCAGGCGGTCGTCCACTTTGGGCGGCTCGAACCGGGGCGACAGGGTGAACAGGGCCAGCAACAGCAACAGGTTCAGCACCAGCGCAAAGACGATACCGCCCGCGCGCTGCCGCACCTTCGACCATGGGATAGGGGGAATATTCAAAACAGGGCGACCGGACAGGGCTATTGGGATGGGGTCATGCCCAGACGGCGCCAAACAATCAACCCCGTCCGCCCGCTCCCTGTCGCATCCCTCCTGTCGCATCACCGTCACGCAAAAGCGCTGGCGACCCGAAACGATCTCGGCTAGGCCCGCCGCGATGCTCAACAGGCTCTACCAATGGACGCTGGCAAAGGCCGCGCACCGCCACGCCGAACGGTGGCTCTTCGCCATCAGCTTCATGGAATCGAGCTTCTTCCCGATCCCGCCGCATCCGCTGCTCGGCCTCATGTGCCTTGCCCGCCCGGAACGCGCGATCCGCTTCGGCTTCATCTGCACCCTCGCCTCCGTGCTGGGCGGCCTGCTGGGCTACGCCATCGGCCATTTCCTCTATGAAACCGTCGGGCAGCAGATCCTGACCGCGCTCGGCCTCGCCGCCAAATTCCCCGTCGCGGCCTGTTATCTGCGCGATTACGGCGCGGAAATCATCCTGATCAAGGGCGCGACGCCCATCCCGTTCAAGCTCATCACGATCACGGCGGGCTTTATCGGCCTGCCGCTCTTCACCTTCCTGTGGGCCAGCATCGTCAGCCGCGCTTTGCAGTTCATGCTGGTGGGCTTCCTCTTCTGGAAATTCGGCCGACCGATCAAAGCCTTCATCGAAAAATATCTGGCCCTCCTCTCCGCTTTCTTCCTCGTCCTCATTATCGGCGGTTTCCTCGCCGCCTCGATGCTGACCGGCGGCGGGCACAAGAGCGACAAATGCTCCGGCGCCACGCTGGAATCGATCCGCTGACGTGCTGAAGCAAGCCTTCGCTCGCCACCCGAAAATCGCGGCGCTGCTGGCCGGCTTCGCCTCGGCCACCGGCTTCGCCCCGCTCAACCTCTGGCCGGTGACGCTCGCCTGCCTGGCCGCATTACTGGTCCTGATCGAACGCGCGCCCGACCGTCGCGCCGCCTTCTCGCGCGGCTGGATGTTCGGCCTTGGTCACTTCACCCTCGGCCTCAACTGGATCGCCCACGCCTTCACCTTTCAGGACAGCATGCCGCACTGGTTCGGCTATGGCGCGGTCCTCCTGCTCTCGCTCTATCTGGCGGTCTATCCGGGGCTGGCAACGCTGGGCACATGGTGGCTCTCCCGTACCAAACTCCCCTCCCTTTCAGGGAGGGGCCGGGGGTGGGTAGGCGAGCGAAGCGAGCCTCTATCCTTCCCCCTCCTCTTCTCCGCCCTGTGGCTCGCCACCGAATTTCTGCGCTCCACCCTCTTCACCGGCTTCGCCTGGAACCCGCTCGGCGTCACCTTGCTGCCGACTGGCGCAGCTATCGGCGCAACCCTTATCGGCACCTACGGCCTTGGCGCGCTCACCATCCTTGCCGCGAGCGCTTTCCTGCTCGCCGTCCGACGCCGGTTCCGCCCTGCCGTCATCCTCGCCGCCCCCCTCGCCCTGCTCGCCCTCTGGGGCCTGCTCTCCCCGGCGCCTGCCACCCCTGTTGGCGCGCCCCGCATCCGCGTGGTCCAGCCCAATATCGGCCAGGACGAAAAATATTCGGTCGAGGCGGAATATCGCAACTTCCGCAAGCTTTCGACCCTGTCGGGCCAGCCCCGCCCGGCCCCGCGCCTCATCTTCTGGCCCGAAGCCGCGATCCCCGCCTATCTCGACATGGAACCCGACTGGCGCGCCCGGCTCGCCCATCTGCTCGGCCCCAACGACCTGCTGATGACCGGCGGGGACAAGGTCTATTTCAAACCCGTCGAGGAAAACGGCGCACTGGTGAACAAACTCTCCGGCGCCAATAACAGCGTCTGGATCGTCACCCCCGCCGCCACCATCGCCGGCCGCTATTCCAAGGCACATCTGGTCCCCTATGGCGAATATCTGCCGATGCGGAACATTCTCGAACCCATCGGCCTGTCCCGTCTCGTGCCCGGCGACGCTGATTTCTGGCCCGGCCCCGGCCCGCAAAGTCTGACCCTGCCCGCCAATCCCGGCCATCCCGCGCTCAAAATGGGCATCCAGATCTGCTACGAAATCATCTTTTCAGGGCAGGTGATCGACCCGGCGAACCGCCCCGACTTCCTCTTCAATCCCTCCAACGACGCCTGGTTCGGCAGTTGGGGCCCGGTCCAGCATCTGGCCCAGGCCCGCCTGCGCGCGCTGGAAGAAGGCGTGCCCATCATCCGCTCTACCCCCACCGGCGTCTCCGCGATCGTCGACGCGCGCGGCCATGTGGTCCATGCGCTCGGCCTCAATCGCGCCGGTTTCCTCGACGCCGGCATGCCCCCCGCGCTCCCCCCCACGCTCTTCGCGCGGCTGGGCAATTGGGCGCCCGGCCTGCTGATGCTTATGCTCCTGGGCGCGGCTCTTGCGCTCCGCAGAGCCAAAAGCTAATAGCCACATAAACATTTCTTTATATCGCAACCTGCCCAAGCACCTTACGGGAGTCCTATGCGCAATCAATTTCTCTTCACCTCGGAATCCGTATCCGAAGGCCATCCCGACAAGGTCGCTGACCAGATTTCCGACTCGATCGTCGATCTTTTCCTGTCGAAAGACCCCGAAGCCCGCATCGCCTGCGAAACGCTGACCACGACCCAGCTCGTCGTCCTCGCCGGCGAAATCCGCTGCAAGGGCGTCTACGAAAACGGCGCCTGGGCACCGGGCGCGCAGGAAGAAATCGAAGCCACCGTCCGCGAAACGGTCAAGCGTATCGGTTACGAGCAGGACGGCTTCCATTGGCAGACCTTCCGCTTCGAAAACAACCTCCACGGCCAGTCCGCCCACATCGCCCAGGGCGTCGATGAAAGCGGCAACAAGGATGAAGGCGCCGGCGATCAGGGCATCATGTTCGGCTATGCGTCGGACGAAACCCCCGACCTCATGCCCGCCACCCTCTATTACAGCCACAAGATCCTGGAACGCATGGCGGACGACCGCCACAACAAGGTCGTGCCCTTCCTGGAGCCTGACGCCAAGAGCCAGGTGACGCTCGAATATATCGATGAAAAGCCGGTCCGCGCGACCGCCCTCGTCGTTTCGACCCAGCATGCCGCCGGCATGGACAATGATGACAGCCGCGCGGAACTGCGCGCCTATGTCAAGGGCGTGATGGCCGACGTCCTGCCCGAAGGCTGGCTGCCCGGCGACGAAAGCATCTACGTCAACCCGACCGGTCTGTTCGAAATCGGCGGCCCTGACGGCGACGCCGGCCTCACCGGCCGCAAGATCATCGTCGACACCTATGGCGGCGCTTCGCCCCATGGCGGCGGCGCCTTCTCGGGCAAGGATCCCACGAAGGTCGATCGTTCGGCGGCCTACATCACCCGCTATCTGGCGAAGAACATCGTCGCCGCCGGTCTCGCCCGCCGCTGCACGATCCAGCTCAGCTACGCCATCGGCGTTGCCGAGCCGCTCTCGCTCTATGTCGACCTGCACGGCACCGGCACTGTCGAGGCCTCGGCGATCGAAGCCGTCCTGCCGACCCTCGTGCGCCTGACCCCCAAGGGCATCCGCACGCATCTCGGCCTCAACAAGCCGATCTACCAGAAGACCGCCGCCTACGGCCATTTCGGCCGCACCCCCGACGGCGACTATTTCCCCTGGGAAAAGACCGACCTGGTCGATCAGCTCAAGGCCGCGCTGGCCTGACCTGCTCCCCTCCCGCTAGCGGGAGGGGTAGCGAGACTTACGCGCGCAGCGCGTTAGTCGCAGCGGGGTGGGGCGCGAGCCTCCATACCCATCATTAAAGGGCGCCAGGGCACCAGCCTTCGGCGCCCTTTCTCATGCCCACCTGTCCGGAAAATGACGAAAAGTTCATTAGGCAACCGCCCCTGTCCGGCGCATAAAAGCCAAGTCGGGTTTGCAACCCCTGTCAAACCCGACACCCTCCTCTCCCCAAAGAGGCACATCATGACAAAGACGGTTGCCATAGCTCTCCTCGGCCTTTCCCTGATGGTCGGCAATGTTGCTCCTGCATCTGCCGCGCCATGCAAGGACGCGAAGGGCAAATTCGTCAAATGCGCACCCAAGCCGCCCGTCAAAAAGGCGCCCTGCAAGGATGCGAAGGGTCGTTTCATCAAGTGCAAATGACCTGACGAAGGATGTGGCGGTGGGCGGCTTCCAGCCAATGCCCGTCGAAATCCGGCGATGCTTCTCCTCAAACATCGTCGCCAACCTCTTGTCATTCCGCCCCTTCCCGCTACCCTGCTGCACCGTAGGGTTTCGGGAGGGGGCAGTTCATGCGTATCACATCATTGGCTCTGACCCTCGCACTGACAGCATTCGTCCTCGCCAGGCCCGCCGCAGCGCAACCTGCCGCGCCGATCGGGATCGCGACCAAGGCGAATAAGCCCTGGACCCATAAGCCCAGCGCCATTGCCTTCCCCAGCGCGATCGACGGCTTTGCGCGCAGCGAGGTGCAGGATCTCAGCGAAGGCGGCCTGCTCGACGTCTCGGTCGCCTATGACGACCCGATCGGCCACACCCACGTCAATATCTACATCTATCATGCCGCAGAGCCTTCGACTGGGCTCTGGTTCGATGTCGCGGCGACCATGATCGCCACCAACGACAAGTTCGGCACGGTCACGCCGCAGGGCGATCCTACGGCCTTCACCATCCCCGGCGCCAGCGTTGCCGCCGGCCTGCGCCAGAGTTTCACCATCACCCAGATCGGTCGCAGCAGCGGCGTCGCCCTGATCGCACTGGGCGACTGGGTGGTGAAGCTGCGCATGACCTCCCCTGTCCACGACGTTGTCCAACTCGACGCCGCGATGGATCGGCTTATCCAGCAGATCGGCTGGCCCGGGACACTTCCGCCTCTGTCAGCCGCCACCACGCTGTTACCCTGCGCTCAGCCACGCCGCTTTGGCCCCCGCGCCAGCAAGATCATGCAGGACAACGCCGCCACGCTCCTTGGTGCGATGATGGGCAGTATGGCGACCGAAAGCCGGCAAAAGGCCCGCAAGGAGGGCAAGGCACCAACGGCTCCCGCCCTATGCGTCCATTCCGATCGGATCGGCGGGCGCCTGCCCATCTATCAGGGCGAAGGCGACAATGTCGGCTACATCATCCCGCTTGGCGATTCCGGCGTGCTACTGGACGTCGCGCAGGATGCCCTGATCGGCCTGCTGGCGACTGAAAAGGACAAGGCCGCCACGCCTGCGCCATGGTCCGTCACCGTGAAGAAGCTCGACCGGTGGGTACAATATCCCAGCTACGCCATCATTCCGCCGCCCGACCAGGCGATCGAGATTGTTCAAAATGAAGCGCCCCTTTCCTCAACCATCCTCGATGGCAAGGGTGGTAGCCGCATCAACATATCGCCCGACGCCATGAAGACGAACTAGGACCCGCTGCCCGCTTGCCCCCACGGCTCCGCCCCGCTATCGGCGCTGCCCATGACAGCGCATAAATCCGGCGATCCCACGACCCTCAACCGCCTCTACGGCCGCCAGTCGGGACCAAAACTCCGCAAGGGCCAGCAGGAACTGGTCGACACACTCCTGCCCGCCGTATCGGTCCCGGCGGAAGGCGAAGTGACAGCCGCAGACCTGTTCGGATACGACCGCCCCCTCCATTTCGAAATCGGCTTCGGCGGCGGCGAGCATATGGCCTATCGCGCCGACATGCTGCCCGATCATGGCTTTATCGGCTGCGAACCTTTCCTCAATGGCGTGGTGCAGGCGCTCGGCCATATTCGCGACGGCGCGCTCGGCAACGTCCGCCTTCACATGGGCGATGCGCTCGACGTGCTTAGCCGCATCCCCGACGGCTCCTTGAGCTTCGTCTATCTCCTCCATCCCGACCCATGGCCCAAGGCGCGCCATGCCAAGCGCCGGATGATGAACCTCGGCCCGGTCGCGATGATCGCGCGCAAACTCAAGCCCGGCGGCGAATTCCGCTTCGGCACGGACCATCCGGTCTATCTGCGCTGGGCGCTGATGGTGATGAACGGCCATCCCGATTTCGACTGGCTGGCCAGCGAAGCCAAGGATTTCCAGACCCGCCCCGGCGGCTGGCCCGAAACCCGCTACGAAGCCAAGGCCCGCCGCATCGGCCACGAAGTCTGGTACTTCCGATACCGGCGCAAATAGATGACGGCCCGGCGTGCAGCCGGCCTCGCGCCAGAAATGCTCATATCGGCACGTCTTCCCTGTCTACGGCGGCAAAGCCATAGGTGCGGTATCGCGCCTCCACGCTCCGACCGGATATGAAGATTTCGCTATAGCCCTCGGGCGTGCCCAGAAAGGAACCACGCCAGTCCGCGCCGGCGACGGCCCCGGTGCTGATGAAGCGGATGCCGTTCAGCTCGATCTGCTCGAACACATGGCTATGCCCCTGAAGCACGGCCAGCACGTCATGCTCGCGCAGGATGCGCAGCACGTCGCGGCCATTGGCCACGAAGGTCCAGTTGTGCGGCGTATTCAGCCAGGATTCCGGTTCATAACATTGCATCGCCGTGATCAGCGGAATGTGGGTCACGACGATGATGCGCACACCCTTGGGCTGGGCGGCAAGGTCGGCCTTCAGCCATGCCAGCTGCGCCGCATCGACCCGCCCTTCATAATTGCGATCGTCCGTCAGCCCGACGGAATCGAGGACGACGAAATGCACCCCCTTGTGATCGAACGCATAATAGCGCGGCCCGAACCGATCCATGTAGAATTGCTTGCCATAATCGGGCGCTGACGGATCGATCCCGCTCTTGGCGAACACGCCCAGACAATCATGATTGCCCAGCACATGATGCACGGGCTTGCGCAGATGACGGCGTTCGGTGCGCTGATACAGGTCCATCAGCATCGTCGCCCGCGCACGGCTTGCTTCCAGCGCATCTTCGATATGATCGCCGCCATTGATGACGAAATCATGGTCGGATGCCGAAATTTGCTCGAAACAGGCGGCGCATCCCTTGTCCGCGTTCAGTTCCGGCCGGATATGGCAATCGCTGATGAAGGCGAAGCTGAACCCGTCTCTGTCCAATGGTCTGTCGACGGCGGCTGCCGTTGCGGCGGAGGCGACAAGCGGCGCGCCGATGGCGGCCTTGAGTAAAGTGCGACGATCCATGACAGGCCCAGTTTTGCTTATGGCGAACCCTGGTCCCGACGCGCGCCGGGACCAGGGTTCTGCCGATTTCAGAAATGCACGCGCACGGTGCCGAACACCTGCCGGGGCGCGGCCGACTGCAATGTCGTGTAGGTGCCGTTCGGGTCGGACGTCACGAACCCGGCCGTACCTGTCGAGGCGATATAGCGCTTGTCGAACAGGTTCATCACGTTGAGCTGGACGTCCAGCCTCTCGCTGAAACGATAGCCGCCCGAAAGATTGACGTTGACGGCGCCCGGCAAGGGCGCGTCGTTCAGATAGCTGTAATAGCGTTTGCTGCGATAATGCGCCGTGGCCTGCCCCCACAGCTTGCCGTCGTCATAATTGATTTCGACATTGCCGACATGTTTGGGCGACGCGACGACCTGCTTGCCCTTGGTCGCGATGATCGCGCCACCCAGCGGCTGGACGTCATCGTCATAGGTCGCGTCATTATAGGCCCAACTGCCATAGAGCGACCAGAAGGGCGCGAACTTCCAGTTCGCCGCCGCTTCCACGCCGCGCGACGACACGCTGCCGACATTCTGCAACACATTCTGGTTGCCGACGACCGTAGCGCTGATCGACGAAGCCAGCAGGCGATTGGTGAACTTCACATAATAGCCGGCCAGCGACAGTTGCAGGTTGCGGGTGTGGAAGCGATAGCCCGCCTCGAACGTATTGGTCATTTCCGGCTTCAGGTCGTCGCGGATATAATCGAACCCGGCCTGCGAACTGCTGGAGAAGGGACCGCTCGACGTGGACGCCACGAACGCGGCCATGTTGCGGGTGTAGCCGGCGAAAAATTCGCTGCCGCCGTCCAGCGTGTAGAGGATGCCGGCCGTCGGCAGGAACCAGTTCTTCGCCTGGATCGAACCGTCGATCGGCTTTGTGCTGACGATGCTGTGCGCCTTATTCGTGGATACGACGCCCTTGACCCCGGCGTTCAGGCGCAGATGGCTGGTCGCCTGCCATGTGTCGCCGATATCCAGCTGAAGCGTGTTGGTGACATAGCGGTTGCGGAAGGTCGTCTTGAACGGATCGTCGTAAAATTGCTGAAACTGTTCGGGCGTGACGCCGGCCTTCAGCCCGTAGAGATAGGAGCCTTGATTGAAGACATTGCGTTCGTACCAGATCCCGCCCTCGATCTTATGATCGCCCGCTTCGAATGTCAGCCGCGACACCACGCCCTTGCGATCGATGTCATAGCGCAGCGCCGACACGGACACCGGCGATCCTCCGAAAGCAGCCGGGGTCGGATCATAGGGATCGGCCCAGGTACCGATGCCCTTGTCGAGGTGCATATAGCCGGTGGTGAAGCCCGACAGGCGCGGCGAGATGCGATATTCCAGCTTCTCATAGGCCAGAAGGTCGCGCCGTACGCCGCCACCCTGATAGACGCTGTCGTCGGCATTCACATAGGGGGCCGGCGGCGTGCCGCCATTCTGCACGATCAGCGCCAGCTGTTCGGCCAGCGCGAATGTCGGGACATTGTCGAAGTCCCAGCCATAGGCCTTCAGCTTGGCGAGCGAGACGTCGTTATAGTCATCTTCGCGCCGGTCGATCAGGTTGAGGAAGCTGGTCGATGTCACGCTGTCGCCAATCGGCTGCACATATTTGGCGTTGATCTGGTCCTGCTCCTGCTTGCCCCATCCACGCCATTTACCCTGTCGGTCATGCGCATAGGATAATGCCAGCCGCCCGCCCCAGGGCAGTTCGCCGCTGTTCACCCGCACGAAACTGCGCCAGCTATCCTCGCTGCCATAGCTTTGCTCCAGGTCGATGCCGAACTCTCTGGTCGGGTCGATGGAGGAAAAGTCGACGGTGCCGCCGATATTGCTGGTGGACGCGGTGCCCAGCGCGCCGCTGCCCTGCGACAGGGTGGCAGGGCCGTTATTCTCGGTCAGCAGCGCGCGGTTGATCGAAAGGCCGTTATTGTTGCGATACTGCATATTGCCGAGCGGCACGCCGTCCAGCGTATAGCCCATCTGGTCGGACAGAAAGCCGCGGATCGACAGCTGGGTCGCGGCTTCGTAGGTACCGTGCGCATCGGAAGAATCGAAATTCACGCCCGGCAGGCGGCTGAGCGCCCGCAGCGGCGACGAACCGGCGGTCGCCTTGCCCATCGCCTTGGGCGCGACGGTCTGGACCTGGCGGGATTCGCCCTGCCCCAGGACCACGATGTCGGTTTGCGGGCTGTTGTCGGCGATGGCCTTGGCCGGGGCATCCGGCGCGACCGGCGCGGCCTTGAGCGAAATCATGCCGGCCGTCTCGCTGGCGATCACCAGCCCCTGTCCCGCGATCAGGCGGCGCAGCCCCTCGCTACGGGTGAAGCTCCCACGCAATCCGGCCACCCGGCGATTGGCGATCGCGTCATAGGGAAAGACGACATGGACATGCGCCTGATCGGCGAACTGGTTGAGGGCGGTGGCGGTATCGCCGGCCTTGATCTCGAAATTCACGCGCGCCTGCTGCCCCTGGGCATAGGCGGCAGCCGGCATCGCGGCCGCCACGATGGCGGTCGTCGTCAGTAACTTCAGCATGAATGTCCCCGCTTGGATAAGGTGTCGGGGCATGGATGGATGAGCGGCGACGATCCGCCATTGCCGCTGCAAAAAAATCAGGTGCGGGTCAAAATGATACCGCCGCCGGCATTGGGCGTGGCGCGAACGCCGAAGGATGTATGCAGCGCCTGAAGAAATTCATCCGGGTTCGTCGTGGCAAATGTGCCGCCCAACCGGATGCGCGACAGCGCCGGATCGCCGATCACGATCTTCTTGGGCAGATAGCGGTTTATCTCCGACAGGGCATAGTCCAGGCTTTCGCCGTTCAGCACCAATATGTCCCGCTGCCAGGCCGTCACCCGATCCAGATCCGCATCCTCGCCCGCGCGCGACGCGATCCGGCCGGCCGTTGCCAGCACGATCGCGCCCGCGCCGATCGGGGTTGCGCCGACCCCGGTTATGCTGCCCTTCACGACCGCCAGTTCGCAACTCGCATCACGCAGCCGCGCATTGTAGATGCCGGGCATCAACTGGAACGCGCCGCCCGGCGTTTGCAAATCGACCTTCTGCGCGGACGCCAGACGGATCGCCACTTCCCCGCGTTCCAGCCAGATGCGGGTCGTTTCCCCGGTCTTCCAATGAATGCGACTGTCGGTGTTGAGGTCTACCGCCAGGCCATCGCGCACCGCGACCGTGCGTCGTTCGCCCAGGTCCGTGCTGGCCGTGTCGCGCGCATAGGCGCGATAGGCAAAGCCACCGCCGGCCACCATCACCGCGGCCACGCCGGCCGCAGCGCGGATGACATGCCGCCGATCGGGTCGTGCCGGTTCGGGCGCTTTTTCGGGCGCGGCCATGTCGCCTTGCACCAGACGCAGGCTGTCCATGTCGCGCCAACTCGCCGCCACTTCGGCAAAGGCGATCGCATGCCGAACATCCGCATCCCGCCATGCCTCGAACGCGGCCATGTCGGCCGATCCTGCATCGAGCGCGGCCAGCCAGCCGGCGGCCACGTCGGTCAGGTCAGCGCATGGCTGAGAGATGTCATGACTGCCGGACAAAAATCCTCCACCTGGGCTTCATTGTCGCGCCGGGCCTTTGTGATGAGGGCAAGACCCTTAGCGACATGTTTTTCCACGGTCGAGATGGATATTGAAAGCGCTTCCGATATGGCGGCAGGCGGCATCCCCTGGATTTTCCGCATGTGTAGGACGCGGGCGCATTGCGGTGGCAGGGCGCTCATCAACTGCAACATCTGTTGCAGGTCGGACCGGCCAGCCGCCACCGCAAAGGCATCCGGCGCGCCATCGGCCACGTCCAGCACCTCCATGGACGCCAGGAAGTCGATCCGCACCACATTCGCCCGCCGCAAACGCTCCAGCGCAAGATTGTGCACGATCGTCAGCACGAAGCTGCGCGGCGCGGCGATCGCCCGGTAATCGGCCGTGCCCAGCACGCGCGCATAGGCTTCCTGCACCAGATCGTCCGCATCCGCCCGGCCGCAGAAATGCGCAGCCCTGGCACGATAGGCCGCCGCATGGGGCAGCACTTCGGCCATGAACCAACGATCTATGTCACGCAGCCAACTCAACGCACACTCCGGTATAGAGAGCGCGCGAGTAGGCCGCGAGTTTTACAAACTGACGACATTTGCCGCCATGCCGACGCTCAGCCGGAAAAGCCGGCCCGACCGACCGCCCGTCTTTATGGGTAGGCGAAGCGCAGCGTCGCGAATATGGTGCGCGGGCTGCCATAGAAATTGCCGCGCCCGGTCGATGATATCCGCGCATAATAGCTACGGTCGAACAGATTGTTGACGTTCACCGAAAGAGACAGCCGTTCGTTCACCTTATACCCGCCCCGCAGGTCCGCGATGACATAGGCGCCCTGCCGCACGATGGTCGATCGGGTGCGCAACGTTCCGTCCGCATTCCATATCGCCGCATTGCCGCCGAAAGTGGAGCTGAGCCAGGTCAGGCCGCCACCGATGCTGAATCCGTCGAGCAGGCCGCCGGTTGGCGCATAGTTGGTAAAGACCTTGGCCGAATGTTTCGGGATGACCGGCACGACCGAAATCCCTTCATACAGCGCATTGGTGTCGCGCAGATATTTGTTCTTATTGTAACTATATCCGCCATTGATCCGCCAGCCGGGTGTGATTTCGCCGCCCGCATCGAACTCGATCCCGCGCGAGCGCACCTTGCCGATCTGAAGCACCACGTCGGGCAGGTCAGGGTCGTTGAACAGCCGGTTCGACTGGGTGATCTGATAGGCTGCCAGCGACAGCAGCAGCTTGTCCTGGAACAGCGACAGCTTCGTGCCGCCCTCATATTGATCGCCGATCAGCGGCTCGATCCGCCCGCCGTCGGAACGCGGCATGGTCGAAGTCTGCGGCGTGAAACTGTCGGCATAGCTGCCATAGATGTTCCAGTTGGACGTCACATCCCACACGATGCCGCCATAGGGCGTGAACTGCGCGTCCATGCTGTATCCGGTCGGTGCCAGCCTGTTGGGCAACAGCGTCTGCGAATCCGTCGACCACCATGTCATGCGACCGCCGCCGACCAGCGACAGGCCCGCGATCGGGCTGATCCGCATCTGGCCGTATATGCCATATTGCTCGACCTGCGTATCGCTGGCGCCATAGACCTGCTTCACCGGACCATAGGGACCGTTATAGGCCGGCAAATCGCCATAGGGATCGAGCGGCGGCTCGGCCGGCGAGACGGGATTATAGACGTCGATCTGCGCATAGCGGCTGAGGCGCGTGTAATAGGTCCGCGCGGAACTGGCCTGATAATCCATGCCCAAAATCAGCGTCTGGTCGCGCCCGAACAGCGGAAAGCTACCCACGCCGTTAAAGTCGAAAGAGCGGGTGCTATAAGTATTGTCGCCGCGATAGGCGATGTGTGAGGTGACCCCGTTCGTTTCCGTCACCGGCGCGCTGCCGATATAGCTGTAGACGTCGATACGATCGACTTCGGTGTAAAGCCCCGTCGCCCGCAGCGTCCAGCGGTCGCTGATCTTGTGGGTCAACTCGGCAAAGGCCGACCAGCTTTCCGACCGGAAGCGGTTCCAGTCCGCCCCGACATAGGTGGAGCGGGGCACGTCCAGCAACTGCCCATCGCTGCCGTCCGCCCCGCCGATCAGGCCGGGCAAGCCGGTCTGGATCGACGGCTTGAACCGCTCCCATGTGCCGCCCACGGTGAAGGTGGTGCGATCGCCAATGTCGATCTTGCCCACGCCGAACGCGCCGACGCGGTTGCGATGGGCGATGTCGTAAAACTGATCCTGATCCTGCACCATCGCGCCGAAGCGGACGGCGACGCCCTGGGCCAGCGGCGCGGACAGGTCGATCTCGCCGCGCTTGTTCTTGTAACTTCCGTAGCCGACCGACCCCTGCAATTTGAATTCGTCCAGCGGCCGCTTGCGCACCAGATTGATGCTGCCGGCCGGATTGCCCGATCCGCTGAACAGGCCGGCCGGGCCGCGCAACACTTCCAACCGTTCGTAGAAGAACAGGTCGGGAATGACGGCGGGCGAATCATAGGCCCGTGTCGGCGTGCCATCGACCAGATAATTGTTGATGGCAAAGCCGCGCGAATAGA
The DNA here is from genome assembly GCF_008710165.1 of Sphingobium limneticum. Classification (NCBI taxonomy): domain Bacteria; kingdom Pseudomonadati; phylum Pseudomonadota; class Alphaproteobacteria; order Sphingomonadales; family Sphingobiaceae; genus Sphingobium; species Sphingobium limneticum. The sequence continues at coordinate 21,133 of NZ_VYQA01000010.1, forward strand.
AGGTCGCGCCTTCGCTGCCGACCCCGTTGACGGTGATGCCGTTGGTCGCGGTCAGCGCATCTTCCAGCGTGAAGAGATTCTGCGCCTCGATCTGCTCGCGGTCGATGACGGCGACGGTGTTGGGCACATCCTTCAGCGGCGTGACCGTCTTGCCGACTTCCTGCCCATAGCTTTTGCCCAGCACGATGATGTCGGCGCGATCGCCGCTATCGTCATAGGCGGCATCGGCTGCCATGGCGGCGCTCGACATAGTCAGGGTCGCAAAAGCCAATATGGACAGGCTGGCGGCGGACGGATGTATACGGATCAATTGGACCTCCCTGTTGAAGGGCGCCTCCTATACAGATTAGCTATTGCAAGTCACTATCAAATAACAATCGTCTTGTCGGGGCTGCGCATGCCGCCGTTCGGGCTGAAAGGTGGGTGACAGCTTCCTGTCCTATGCGCCGCCGGTCGCCCTCCTGTGGCGATCCACGCTGTTTCGCTCGAAATCAGCCGTCAAACCGACGCCCCCGGTCGTCGCCCATGAGAGGATTTATGAACGACATCTGGACCCATATCGTGGCCGATTTTTCCAATATCGGTTCCCCCGCCGCTCTGGCCGCCTTCGGTCAGGTCGTGCTGATCGACATCATGCTGGCGGCGGACAATGCGATCGTCGTCGGCGCGCTGGCCGCCGGCCTGCCCCCCGCCTCGCGCCGCAAGGTGATCGCGATCGGCGTGATCGCCGCCTTGGTGCTGCGCATCGCCTTCGCCCTGCTCGTGACACAGCTGATGCAGCTGGTCGGCCTCGTCTTTGCCGGTGGCCTGCTGCTCGTCTGGGTCGCGTGGAAGATGTGGCGCGAACTGCGTTCGGGCGGCGAAGCCGAAGATGCCGACGATATCGCCGGCAAGGCCGCACCCAAGGGCTTCGCGCAAGCCGCCTGGGCCGTGGCCATCGCCGACGTGTCCATGAGCCTGGACAATGTGCTGGCCGTCGCCGGCGCCGCGCGCGAGCATCCGGGCATCCTGGTCGTCGGCCTGATCCTGTCAGTCGCGCTGATGGGCGTGGCGGCGAACCTGCTGGCCCGCGTGATCGAACGCTATCGTGCCATCGCCTATTTCGGCCTGGTGGTGATCCTCTATGTCGCTGGCAAGATGATCTATGAAGGCGTGATCGACCCGGCTACGGGCCTCATGACTTTGTTCTAATATCCATAGACCTGAACCCGAGTGGTGCCCCGATCAGGACCAGCACCACACGGGTCAGGTGATGGACGATGACCACGCCCGGCTCCAACGCCAGACTGAGCGCCACCATGCTCATTTCGGCCAGGCCGCCGGGCGAATAGGCCAGCGTCAGCAACACCGGGTCCAGCCCGGTCAGCGCGCCGATCCCCGCTGCCCAGGCAAATGTCACCGCCAGCAAGATCAGCGTCGATCCCGCCGCCAGCGCCACGGTGCGCAGCAAAGTCTTCAGCGTCAGCCCAACGAAGCGGCAACCGATAGTGGCGCCCAGCCCCACCTGCGCGGCCGCCAGTGCCCAGCCAGGAATCCGGAAATCGGCCAGCCCGCTCATATGCACGGTCGCGCTCACCGCCAGCGGCCCGACCAGATGCCAGGCCGGCAGGCGCAGCAGCCTGCCGATCGACAGACCCACAACCACGCAGCCGACCGCCCATAATAGCAGCGACCAGTCCGCCACCCCGCCCGTCACCGCAGCGGCTGGCGCAATGGCGACCGGCGCATGGTCCAGCCGGATCAGGAATGGCAGGATGAAGACGACCAGAAAGATGCGCGCGCCATGGATCAGGCCGATGGTCCGCTCGTCGGCGCCGCGCTCCGCCCCCATCACCACCATTTCGGCGATGCCGCCGGGCATGCCGGCGAAATAGGCGGTGGCGGGATCGAATTTGGCAACCTTGCGGAAATAGGTCACGCACAGCAGCGCGGCCGTCGCAAGGAAGAAGGGCAGCGCGACAAGCGGAATGATCCACTCGCGCGCCTGCGGCAACAGATGCGGGCCGAAACTGCTGCCCAGCACCACGCCGATCACCGCCGCCATCGGCCGGCGCGTGGCGGATGAGGCCTGTATCGGCAAGCCGATGACGCTGGCGATGGCACAGGCGGCCATGGACCCCAGCACCCAAGGCAAAGGCGCGCCGATCTCCAGAAACAGTGCGCCCCCCGCTGCCCCGACAGCGATCGCTGCCAGGAAGCGGAGGGCGGCCTGCGTTGCCCGGTGTTTGACCGGTTGCGACCCGTCAGGCAACGAAGGGGAAAGCCAGCGCGATCATGCCGACCAGCGTCATGACGATGCAGACGGCGGCCGCCGGCAGCAAGGTGAAGCGCTGATGATCGGCCAGGTCGATCCCGGCCAGGCTGACGAGCAGATAGGTGGACGGCACCAGCGGGCTGAGCAGATGGACCGGCTGGCCCATCAGCGACGCGCGGGCGATCGCCATCGGATCGACGCCATAATGGGCCCCGGCCTCCGCCAGGATCGGCAACATGCCGAAGTAAAAGGCGTCGTTGGAGATGAAGAAGGTGAAGGGCATGGACAGCAAAGCCGTGATCGGCGCCATATACGGCCCCAATGCGGGCGGGATGAAGCCCACCACTTCCTCGCTCATCGCCTCCACCATGCCGGTGCCGCCCAATATGCCGGTGAAGATACCCGCGGCGAAGATCAGCGACACGACCGACAGAACATTGCCGGCATGGGCGGCGATCCGCTCCTTCTGCTGTGCGACGCCCGGATAGTTGACGATCATCGCAATGGCGAAGGCGATCATCATCAGCACCGACAGGGGCAGGATTCCCCAGACCAGCAGGCCCAGCAGCACGACTACCAGCGCGGCATTGAACCAGCGCAGATGCGGACGACGCGCTTCGGGATATTGCGACACGCCAAGGTCGGCGACATCCACTGCCTCACGCTGCGGCAGGTGGACATGGCCGAGCCGCCGACGCTCCTTGATCCCGAACCAGAAGGCCAGACCCAGCAGGAAGGCGAGGCCCGCGATCATGCCGGGGATAAGCGGCAGGAACAGGGTGGCGGGATCGAGCTTGAGCGCACTGGCCGCACGCGCGGTCGGGCCGCCCCATGGCGTCAGGTTCATGATCCCGCTCGTCACCATCAACAGGCAGACCAGGTAGATGCGCTTCATGTCGAAGCGCTTGTATAGCGGCAGCAGCGCGGCGCAGGTGATGATGTAGGTGGTCGATCCATCGCCATCCAAACTGACGACCGCACATAGCACCACCGATCCCAGCAGGATCAGCAGCGGATCGCCATGGACCAGCTTCACCAGCCGGCCGACCAGCGGATCGAACAATCCCGTGTCCGTCATCGTCGAAAAGAACAGGATGGCGAACAGCAGCATCACGCCGGTCGGCGCCAGATTCTTGATGCCGTCGATCATCATGTCGCCCAGGCCCGCGGCCTGCCCGGCGATGACGCCGAACAGGGACGGGATGACGATCAACGCCACCAGCGGCGTCATCTTTTTGGTCATGATCAGCGTCATGAAGGTGGCGACCATCAGGAAGCCGAGCAGGGCAAGATTCATCGCTGCATCCTTGAAGAGGCGAGGAGAAGAAGGATCAGAAAGTCACGCCGACACGCGCGCTGACGGTCTGGCCGTCGTCGCTGCCGGTGAAGGCGCCGGCGCGATTGTCGGTGCGCCAGTGGATGCCGTTGAGCTGAAGCCGGGTGAAGCTGTTGAGATACCAGTTCACGCCGACCGTCGCGGCCCAGCCGTCGCCGCCCAGCACCAGATCGGTATAATCCAGATTTTCGTAGCGCGCGGTCAGCTCGATCGCGCCCGGTCCACCGTCGAAAGTGGGGCGCAGCACGTTGGGCTGGCCAAAGCTGCCGAGGCGCGGGTTGTAAGGCGGCAATTCACCGGTCAGGAAGAAGCCGGTCGATACGCTCCACGCCTTGCTCTCGAAATTCGGGCGGTCGCCGGTCAGGCGCGCGACGCGGCGGCCTGCTTCGCCCATGACCCACAGGCTGCCGCTATAGCCGCCCAGTTCCGCGCCATAGCCGGTGGTGGAACGCCCGCCCAGCAATTCGCCGGTCGACACCCGCACCGCGCCGTTGAAACGACCGCCGATCACCGTGCTGCGCGTCAGAGACGTCGCGGCGGCCGACAGCGCCTCGTCAAAGCCCCATGCGCCGACATGCAGCAGCGACCGGTCGGTCTTGATCGGGTTCCAATGCGCGCGGAAGGAAGCGGTGCGGCTGTCGTTCGTCGCCTGCTGCCCATCGATCCGGTCGCCGGTCACGCTGACCGACGCATGCCAGTTGGGACCGAACATGCGGCCCATGATGCCGATGCCGTAGAAGCCGCGCTGCGGGATGATCGCGGTCGATACCGTGCTGCGCTCCAGGAAGGGCGTGGAATCCGACCCGGTGCTGCCTTCGAACGCGCGGTCGTTGAACAGATGGCCGACGCGAATGTCGTAATCGACCTTGCCGCTCAGCCGATTGCGCCAGCCCAGAAAGGCGGTGACGATATCGACTTCATTTTCCGAAAAATCGCTTTCGAACTGGTAGAAGAAATGCGGCCCGACCCCGCCTTCCAGGCCCAGGCGCAGCGCGCGCATGCCCGTCGTGGTCGTGTTGCGGCCCTTATAATCGGACCCCATGGTCGAGCTGACATCGACCAGGATGCGCCCGCGCGGCTTGTAGGTGAAGACGCCGTCGGCCGATCGGAACACGGGCAGGCCCGCCCCCCACTCGGTCTTGACGCCGACTTCCCGCGCGATGGCGCGGGCCTGGCCGACGTCGATATCGGCGGGACCGGGCGGCACGATCTGCGGCGCGAAGGGCGTGACGACCAGCGGCGGCGTGGCCTGCTGCTGCGCGACTTGCGGTGCGGGTCCGGGCGCTGCCGCCTGCGCGACCGCCTGCCCTTCGATCTTGTCGAGCCGCGCCTTGAGCGAGGCGATTTCGGCGGCCTGCGCCTTCACCAGCGCGGCCAGTTCGTCGGCACTCGGCGTCTGGGCCAGCGCAGGGGTGGCGGCGATCAGCGCCAGCGCGGCGCAACTGCCGCGCAACATCAGGGACGTCATTATTGGGCTCCAGAAGCGAGGATCGCGTTCCAGTCGCGCAGGAAGCGCTGCTGTTTCAGGCGATCGAGATTGGCGAGAAGCTGCGGGCCGACGCGCACCGGGCGCGCCTGAGCCGCAGGAAGCCGGCGACCGCGTATGTCGGTGCGGACCGGCCAGAGGCTATGCTGCGCGAGCAGGGACTGGCCCTGACGCGACAGCAGGAAATCGAGGAACAATTTGGCGGCGGCGGGATGCCGCGCCTCCCGCGCGATGAAGGCGATGCGAGACATCACGATGGTATAGTCCTGCGGGAAGATGACACCGATGCGCGGGTCACGCCGCGCCCGTTCCACCGCATAGGAACCGATGACATTATAGGCGATGGACAGCTTGCCCTCCGCCACACCGCGCAACATCGGCTCGGTGGTGATCGACAGGACCGGCCGCGTCGCCGCCATCGCTTCCACCAGCGACCGCGTATCGCCGGTGATCGCGAAATCCTGCGTCAGATACAGATAGCCGGTGTTCGAGCGCGCGGGATCGAAGGTCGCGACCTTGCCCGTCAGCGCGCGGCGATCCTTGCGCAGCATCGCTTCCAGCGCGGCGCGGGTGCGCGGTGGATTGGGGATCGCCTTCTTGTTGTAGACATAGGCGATCGGTTCGGCCGTAACGCCGAACCCCATATTCTTCCACACCGCCGATGCGGGCAGAGCCGGCTTTTCCGGGCTGGTATAGCTTTGCGCGAACCCGTCGTTGATCAGCTTGACCTGCTGGTCCATCGCCGACGACCAGACCAGATCGGCCGATGGCTTGCGCCCCCGCGATACCGTAACGAAACGGCGATACATCTCGTTGGAGCCAAGGTCGGCATAGCGCACCGTGACGCCCGGATAGCGGCGCTGGAACGCCAGGATGACCGGCGCCATTTCCGATGTGTCGGCATTGGCGTAGACGACGACCTGCCGTTCCGCCTGCGCGTCGGCGATCAACTGGTCATAGGATCGCGGATAGCCTGCCGGCCGTTCCGCCACCGCTACGGCCGTCGGCACCGCCAGACTTGCCAAGAGGGAAACAATCTGAATAACCCGTCGCACGAACCCTGCTCCTCGCCTTCCGTTTCTATCGCCGGATAAGATGTGAGGCTCAGTTACGAAGCCAAGCTGTCATCAACCTTTCAGCATCGGGTGCCCCATTCGGATTTTGATGATCGAGGACGACGCCGCGCTGGCGCGCAGCATTTCCGCCCTGCTCCGTGCGGGGGGCCATGCCGTGGATCATGTCGCGACCGGGGAAGATGCCCTGTCCGTCGTGGGCAGCGAACCCTATGCGCTGGTCATCTTGGACGTCGGCCTGCCCGACATGGACGGTTTCGCCGTCCTGGCCGAACTGCGCCGCCGAGGGGAGAAGGTCGCGGTCCTGATGCTGACCGCGCGCGACGCGCTGGACGATCGGGTGCGCGGGCTGGACCTGGGCGCCGACGATTATCTGCGCAAACCCTTCGACCCGGAGGAGCTGGAAGCCCGAGTGCGGGCGCTGGGGCGGCGGCGCGGTGGCGATCCGACGCCGGAACTGGTCGTCGGCACGCTCACCATCAATCGCTCCACCGGCACCGTGGAGGTGGCGGGCCGCGCGCTCGATCTGCGCCGCCGCGAACTGGCCGTGCTGGAGGCGCTGGCCACCCGTGCCGGGCAGGTGGTGCCGCGCGAACTGCTGATCGGCGAAGTCTTCGGCTTTGACGAGCCGGTCGGCGGCAACGCTATCGAAGTGCATGTGACGCGCCTGCGCGGCAAGCTGGCGCCCGATGGCCCCGGCATCCGCACCGTGCGCGGCGTGGGTTACATGCTCGATGCCGGGTAAGTCTCAGGCGATCGCGCTGCGCACCCGGCTGCTCGCCGCGATGCTGGGGCCGCTGCTCGGCGCGGCGGCGATCATCGGCGTGGGCGGCGCGACTCTGATTTCCGACGTCGTGCGCCGCACCAACGACCGCGTGCTGGGCGGCGCGCTGGGCGCCATCGCCGAAACGGTACAGGTGGAACGGGGCGAAGTGACGCTGGACCTGCCGCCCGCCGCCTTTGGCATGTTGGAAAATAGCGAACGCGACAATGTCTATTATCGCATCGCGGTGGGCGGCGCATTGCTGACCGGCTATGCCGATCTGCCCGCGCCCGATCCGGCGACCATGACCGTCGACCAGCCCCGCTTCCGCTTCGCCCGCTATCGCGATCAGGGCATCCGCATCGCGGAGGTGAAGCGGATGCTCCCCCGCATCGCCCAGCCGGTCGTCATCCAGGTCGCCGAAACATTGGACAATCGCAAGACGCTGGCCGGGCAACTGACCATCGCCCTGCTGCTGGGCGAAGTCGCGCTGGTCGGCGTCGCCGTGCTGCTGCTGCGCCCGGCGCTGGGCTGGAGCCTACGCCCGCTCGCCCGCCTGCGCCGCACCGTGGAGGCACGCGACGGCAATGTCCGCGCGGATTTCTCCCCGCTCGACGCCGGGCCGCTGCCCAACGAGCTGCAACCGCTCGCCATCGCCTTCGACCATATGCTGGCGCAACTCGACACCGCGACCGGCGGCATGCGCCGCTTCACCGCCGACGCCTCGCATCAGATGCGCACCCCCTTGTCCGTGCTGCGGGTGCAGGTGGAACTCGCGCGGCGCGGCTCGCATGAGGCGCTGGACGAAATTGCCGATGCGGTGCAGCGCCTGGAACGACTGGTGACGCAGCTGCTCGCCCTCGCCCGCGCGGAGGAAGGCGGCGTGTCGCCCCCACTCGAAGCCGTCGACCTCAAGGAAGTGAGCCAGGCCGTGATAGGCCGCCTCATCAACCAGGCGATCGCGGCCGATGTCGAACTCAATCTCGACGCGCAGGATGGCGCCAGTTACCCCGTTCAGGCGCACCGGACGCTGATCTTCGAAATCCTCGCCAACCTGATCGACAATGGCATCCGCTACAATCAGCGCGGCGGCGCGGTCACGGTCGCACTGGCGCGCAGCGATAGCGACATCACGCTATCTGTGCAGGATGACGGCCCCGGCATCGCGCCGGAAAACCGATCCCGCGTGTTCGAACGCTTCTTCCGCGCCGCCGGACAGACCGGGCCGGACGGCACCGGCCTTGGCCTTGCCATCGTGCAGTCGGCCGCCCAGCGCATGGGCGCGCATGTCAGCATATCCAACGCCGCGCCGGGCACCCGCATCACGGTCCGCTTCCCGCCCCAGCCCTCCACCTGAAACATGCCCCGCCTGAAACCCCAGCTTTCCGGCCCCATGGATAAAAGCGCTCCATTCACTACCATTTCAATTGATATAACCGGCCGCAGTGCATCATCATCCGAGACGTTTCATGACCAGCTCTTCCCTGCCCGCCGACGGCATCCAGTTTCCGCAACAGATCGACCTGGTGGTCGACGCGCTGCATCAGGCGCGGCTGGACTGGCGCGCGGGCCATGCCCGTCATGCCGAACAGGGCGTCTATTTCCCCTCGCGCCAATCGTTGAAGCGGATCAGCAACGAACTGGCCATCGCCCTCTTCCCCCTGCGCTTCGGCCCGCCCGAACTCACCGCGCAGAATGAAAATAATTATGTCGGCGCCTCGCTCGAATCGACCCTGTCACAACTGGCCGCGCAGATCCGGCTGGAACTGGGCTATGACGCGCCCGACAGCGACCAGAAAGCGATCGCATTGAATGTCGAACGGGCGATCGGCATCTTCGCCGCGCGCCTGCCCGATATCCGCCGCCTGCTCGATAGCGATGTGGAGGCCGGCTATGCCGCCGATCCAGCCGCGCGCAGCGTCGATGAAGTGCTGCTCGCCTACCCTTCCCTCACCGCCGTCATCCATCACCGCATCGCCCATCTCCTCTATCGCCTCGGCGCGCCGATCGTCGCGCGAGTGATCGCGGAAATCGCGCATGAACGCACCGGCATCGACATTCATCCCGGCGCCACCATCGGCCGCAGCTTCTTCATCGACCATGGCACCGGCGTCGTGATCGGCGAAACAACCATCATCGGCGACCGGGTCCGCCTCTATCAGGGCGTCACGCTGGGCGGCGATCCCGATGTGGAGGGCCGCCACGACGTACTCCGCCACCCCATCCTGGGCGACGATGTGATCGTCCATGCCAATGCCAGCATCATTGGACGGGTGACGATTGGCGCGGGATCGCGTATCGGCGGCAATCTGTGGCTGCGCAGCGACGTGCCGGCCGGCAGCATCGTCGAAGCCCCCCACCCCATCATCCGCCAGCCGAGCTGAATTCACGCCCCTCTCCATGATCGAACTTAAATCCATATCGAAGCGCTTCCCGGACGGAACCGCAGCGCTCACCGACATCGACCTCGTCATTCCGCGCGGGTCGGTGTTCGGCATCATCGGCCGGTCGGGTGCGGGCAAATCGACCCTGCTGCGCCTCATCAACGGGCTGGAGCGGCCGACGTCCGGCGAAGTGCTGATCGACGGCACGTCCATCGCCACGCTGAAACCGGCGGGCCTGCGCGCGCTGCGGCAGCGGATCGGGATGATCTTCCAATCCTTCGGCCTGCTCGCCAACCGTAGCATCGCCGGCAATGTCGCCCTACCGCTGGAACTGGCCGGCATGCCCAGGGCCCATCGCGACGCCCGCGTGGCGCAGCTGCTCGACCATGTCGGCATCGCGGCCAAGGCGCAGGCTTATCCCGCCAGCCTATCGGGCGGCCAGCGTCAGCGTGTCGGCATCGCCCGCGCGCTCGCGACCCGCCCCGACATATTGCTCTGCGACGAAGCGACCAGCGCGCTCGACCCGGAAACTACCCGCTCCGTGCTGGCGCTGCTGGCCGATCTCAACCGCGACATGGGCCTGACCATCATCCTGATCACCCATGAGATGGAGGTGGTCCGCGCCATTTGCGACCATGTCGCCGTGCTCGACCATGGCCGCCTGGTCGAATCCGGGCCGGTCGATACCGTCTTTGCCGCCTCGCGCGAACAGGCGACCCTCGCCTTGCTGGGGGAGGATCGCTGATGCAGGACGGTTTCTTTCAGAATATCTCCTGGCCCGATATCGGTCAGGCGACGTTCGACACGCTGCTGATGCTGGGCGGATCGCTGCTGCTGACGCTCATTCTGGGCATTCCGCTCGGCGTGCTGCTCTTCCTCACCGCGCGCGGCCAGATCGGGCAGAGCCTGATCGCCAATCGCCTGCTGGGCGTCATCGTCAATATCCTGCGCTCCATCCCCTTCGTCATCCTGCTGATCGTCATGATCCCGCTGACCCTGGCGATGATGGGCACGTCGCTGGGCGTTGCCGGCGCCATCCCGCCGCTGGTCGCGGGCGCCGCGCCCTTCTACGCCCGCCTCGTCGAAACCGCGCTGCGCGACATTCCGCGCAGCACGATCGAAGCGGCGCAGGCCATGGGTGCCACCCGGCTTCAGATCATCGGCAAAGTCTTGTTGCCCGAAGCGCTGCCCGGCCTCGTGTCCGGCGCCACCGTCACCGCCATCGCCCTCGTCTCCTTCACCGCCATGGCGGGCGTCGTGGGCGCGGGCGGCCTGGGCGATCTGGCTATCCGCTACGGCTATCAACGCTTTCAGGCCGACGTCATGCTCGTCACCGTCGCCCTGCTCGTCCTGCTCGTACAACTGATCCAATGGTCCGGCGACTGGCTCGCCCGCCGGGTCGACCATCGTTAAGGGGAATATCCCATGAACCGTCGCTCGCTCCTTCTCCTCGCCCCCGCCCTGCTGCTTGCGGCCTGTGGCGGCAAGACCGGCACTGCCGATGGCGACACGCTGACCGTCGCCGCCACCGCCGTGCCCCATGCGGAAATCCTGGACCATGTCCGCTTCGCGCTGGAAAAGCAGGGCGTGAAGCTCGATGTCCGAGTCTTCAACGATTATGTGCAGCCCAATCAGCAGGTCGCGCAGGGGCAGATCCTGGTCAATTATTTCCAGACCGGCCCCTATCTGGACGAATTCAACAAGGCGCAGCATGCCGACCTGCAAAAGATCGCCGGCATCCATATCGAACCGCTGGGCGCCTATTCGCGCAAGTGGAAGAGCCTGGACCAGCTGCCCGCCGGCGCCACCGTCGCCATCCCCAATGACGCCAGCAATGGCGGCCGCGCCCTGCTGCTGCTTCAGAAGACGGGCCTCATTCAGCTGAAAAACCCGGCCAATCCGCTCGCCTCGGTCCGCGACATCACCGCCAATCCAAAGAAGATCGTGCTGCGCGAACTGGAAGCGGCCACTCTGCCCCGCACTTTGGGGGAGGTCGACCTGGCGCTCATCAACACCAATTATGCGCTGGACGCGAAGCTCAATCCCACCCGCGACGCGCTGGCGATCGAGGATGGCCAGTCGCCCTATGTCAATTTCGTGGTCGGCAAGCCCGGCAGCGAAAAGGACGCCCGCGTCCAGAAGCTGATCGCCGCGCTGCACAGCGACGACGTAAAGGCCTTCATCGCGGACCGCTACAAGGGCGCGGTGCTACCGGCCTTTTGACCCCGCCGGTTTACAAGAGCGCGTCATGCTGAACTTGGTTCAGGATGACGATGCGCGATAGGAAATCAGGATATTTGAACTGATGGGCGGGGCTGCCGGCATGACCGGCAGCCCCTTCCGTTCAGGCGCGCGCCACCAGCAGCATCCGTTCCAGCGCATGCACATGCGCCAGCACCGGCCGCGCCTGGAAGAAGTCGCGCAGGTCGATGTAGCCCAATTCGCGGATACGTTCCGCCAGGGCATAGCGAAGATCGTCGTTCAATATCGCGGAAATCCGCGACTTCAGGGCATTGAGCCTGGTTTCGATGGTCATGAACTGGCCTCCATGATGATCGGTTGTCGGGCGATGATGGTCCATGTCGCGCACCCTTTTGCCAAGAGGCGCAGGGCATATTACCGGCGGGCCGCCCTATATTTCCGACCGGTCACACCATGGGATCGCAGTGTAAATGCGGCGCGTCGGCCGACCAATGAGAGTTTTTCATAGCTTATATGCGCCGCGCTCAACGATCGCGGCCGAGAGCCCCGCGACTCGTACCGCCTATTTGCGCGGGCCATCCATCGTCCAGAAATTCCAATAAGCATCGCCTTGCCAGAACCGCCCTCCGGCAGCGACAGGCGGACCTGTCTCTTTCGGGAAAAAGCCTTTGGACATGCTCAGCAGCGGTACGATCGCCGCGCCTCTTCCACGCCTGTCCGCCGCCGCGCCGCTCATCATCGGTTCCGCGCTGCTGATGCAGGGGATAGACGGCACCGCCATCACCGTCGCCCTGCCCGCCATGGCCCATTCGCTCGGCACCGACGTGCTGCGCATGAACCTGGCGGTCAGCGCCTATCTGCTCAGCATCGCGGTGTTCATTCCCGCCAGTGGCTGGATCGGCGATCGGTTCGGCGCTCGCACCACCTTCTGCTGGGCCATCGCCCTGTTCATGCTCGCCTCGCTGCTCTGCGGCCTTGCCACCTCCCTGCCGCAACTGGTCGCGGCGCGCATCCTTCAGGGCATGGGCGGCGCACTGATGGCGCCGGTGGGGCGCGTCGTCCTGCTGCGCGCCGTGCCGCGCCACGATTATGTCCGCGCCATATCCCTCTACACCGCGCCGGCCCTGATCGGCCCGGTGCTTGGTGCGCCGCTCGGCGGGCTGATCGTCGAAATCGCCTCCTGGCACTGGATCTTCTTCATCAACCTGCCGCTCGGCCTGATCGGCATCGCCGCCACGCTGCGCCATATCCCGGCGCTGCCCGCCTCTCCGCCCGGCCCGTTCGACCTGCTCGGTTTCCTCTTGCTGGGCATCGGCCTGTCCTGCGGCACGCTGGCGCTCGCCGGGATCGGCGGGTCGATCCCGCTGCGCATCGTCATCCTGCTCGCCGCCGCCAGCCTCGCCGCCCTCCCCCTTGCCGTCCTGCACGCCCGCCGTACCGCGCATCCGCTGCTCGATCTCGGCCTGCTGCGCATCCGCAGCTTCCGGATCGTGATGCAGCATGGCACCATCTGGCGTTCGACCGTCGCGGGTCTGCCGGTGCTGCTCGCCCTGCTGCTGCAACTCTCGCTCGGCCTCGGCCCGCTTGCCAGCGGCCTCATCCTCTTCACCAGCGCGGCCGGTGCACTCGCGATGAAGGCGGTCGCCGGCACGCTGCTCCACCGCTACGGCTTTCGCCGGGTGATGATCGCCAATGCCGTCGTCTCGGCCTTTTTCGCCGGCAGCTACGCGCTGTTCGATGCCGGATCGCCGCTCTGGCTGCTGGTCGCCGCGCTGTTCCTGGGCGGCGTCTCGCGCTCGCTGCAATATACCAGCCTCGGCACGCTCGCCTTCGCCGACATACCGGACGCCGCCATGGCGCGGGCCAGCGGCTTTGCCAGCATGTCGCAGGAACTGGCGCAAAGCCTGGGCGTCAGCATCGCCACGCTGCTGGTCCAACTAGCCATGCTGTTGCGCCAGGATGGTCAGGCCGGCGCCACCGACATCCGCACCGCCCTCGCGCTGGTCGGCATCATGGGCCTGATCGCAGCGCTCGGCTTCCGCCGCCTGCGCGACGATGATGGCGCCGCAATCCGCATCCGCAATCGGCCGGCGCTCTCGCCTCAACCACTAACCGCCACCCGCCCATGAAAAAGGCCGCGCGAAGCCCCCACTCCGCGCGGCCTTTTCAGCCATGATGATCCGGCTCAATTCGCCTTGGACAGATCCACCTTTTCCACCCATTCGGGGTAGAAGGTCGGTTCGCGGTTGGACCAGCCCACCGCCGTCGCCGCCGCTTCGCTGATCGACTGGAGCAGCGCACGCCGCTTTTCGGGATGCAAATGCGGCAGGCTGGCGGCGGCACAGAAGGCGCCGGGCAACCAGGGCCGCGACCCCGCACCCAGCAGTCGTTCGTAAAGGAAGCGATAGGCGGAAAAGCTGCTCAGCCGATCCTGCCCCAGGTCGAAAGCGGAAATGGTCACCAGCGGCGCCATGAACGGCTCCACCTGTTCCAGGCCACTGTCATCGGGCACGCGCGCCTTGATCTCGTCCAGCCGCCCGTAGATGCGCGCCTGCGCGCGGATCGACGCTTCCTCCACCATGTCGCGGGACCACAGCTTCATCGCGTCGCGGCGATGCAGCCCGATATCCAGCGATCGGCGAATATAGCGTTGCGTGGCAGACGGGAAACTCGCGAATTCACGCAGTTCCGCCAGGGTGATCGCCCCATCCGCCGGTCTTGCACTCGTACCCATGTTCATGCCCTCCGACTTGAAGTCTTAGGATGGAACATGCGCCCTCTATGGTTACCGAAGGCTTAAGCGCCTGTTCCACCGCTGTTCACAACGGACCAGATTTCTTTTTGCGGCGCAACATGAAACTTCTGTGACTGCGGCAGGCCGTTGAAAGGCATGAATATCATGATCATCAATATGGTTAGTTAGCCAACTAATGTCACATATATCCTGCTTCTACATTGTCCAACTCGCTGTCTCATACCAACCAGCGCTGTTGTGAACCGAAGACTTTCCGTTCCCCGGCGTAGGCCGGGGCCCAGTTCCCAGCTCTCAACTGGACCCCGGCCTACGCCGGGGAACAAAAAGCTATCGGCGCCCTATCGCTGCCCTTCATCCCAGCAACCACGCCAGCGCCTCGTCGGCGTTCGCGAAGATCCGCATATAATCCTGCGTCATTTCCCGCCGTACCTGCATGGTGGCGATGATGCTGGGGGTGACGATGGCGATCCGCGATGCGCGCGGGAACAGCCCATCGCCCAGATGCTCGCGGAATGCCGCGACCGCATCCTGTGGCTGCACCGCGCTGCCGCTCATGTCCATCCGCAGCAGATAGCCGGGCACGAACCCTTCGGCCATGAATCGCCCCTTCACCTCACGGGCATAGGCGGCGACGCCCTCGCTGGTGAACTGGCCGTGCCAGGCGATGTCGAGCAGATTGATGTCGTGGCGGAATCGGATGTCGTACATGGGAAAGCCTCCGCCGCTCTCCATGCCGAACAGGCATTACCGAAAGATTATCTATGCGACGGAACGACTTGCGCCTCCAACGGCACGTCCCGCAACTGCCGTTCCAGCGCTACTGCACCCTGCGTGCTGATCCCTTCCATGTTCGCCTGCAATCCGCGATAGGCCGACAGAATCGCAAAGCCACTCTCGGTCAACTGCGCGCCCTCGCTCGACGTCGCGACCAGCGGTTCGGCCCAACAACGGTTCATCACATCGACCAGCAGCCAGCAGCGCCGATAACTCATGCCCAGCTTCCGCCCGGCGGCCGATATCGACCCTTCGGCCGCAATCGCATCGAGCAGGTCGGCCTTGCCCGGCCCCATGGCGATCTGGTCGCCGCAATATATCTGGATCTTGATCTTCAGCATCGGCCCGCCGCGCTTTAGCGGTTAGGGGCGGCCAAGACCAGCCACCCCGTCGGGTTCAGGCGCCCGCCCGCCGCTCCAGAACGGCGCCGATCATCGCCCGCCACACGGCCACATCGCCGGCCTGCGCCATCTGCGCGTCCGGTTCCCGCAACGTATGGAGAATGGCATAGGCATCGTCCACATGGTCCGGCCAGGCGGCGTCCACCGCGCCGGCCGCATGCGGATCATGCCCGCCCCCGTTCAGGCTCAACTGACGACCGGCCAGTACACGGGCGATACGTTCGATGGCGGGGGTGGTGGATGTCGGCATGGATGGCATACTCCTCTCAAAAAAGGGGGCGGCGCTTTGTCGCTCTTCCGCCTGTCAGGATAGCATATCGTTTCGGAGGGAGCTATCGGTCCTCGCCCGCGCTGAAACCCGAAGACGGCACCGGATCACCCTTGTCGCCGGGCTTGGCGATCGATGGCGGGTCGGACGCGTCCATCGAATCCTTCAAACTCTCGTCGCGCTTCTCATCGGGGTGCAGCACATGGTCCTGCGCGTCGCTCGCCCTGTCGTCGCCCGCCTCTTCGCGGCTGTTCGGACGCACATCCTTCTGCTTGTCCGTCATCGTCTCTCTCCTCTGGTTTCGCAGGATCAACGGACGGCCCGGCAGCGCGGTTCCGCCCGCCGCCCTTCGACCAACACCGCCGCCAGTTCGATCAGCAACACGGGCGCCTAAAGACTTTCGCCGCCCCCCGGCGTAGACAGGCATCATGACTGATCTTCCCGAAGACGATCGCGGCGTCGCGCCGTCGATCGCGCTCTATTCGATTCTGGGCTTCTGGTTCTTCTACACCATCATCGTGACCCTGCGCGCCATCGTCGTCGGCTTCGACGCGCAGTGGGAAATGGCGGCCCGCCGCATGGTCGTGGCGGTGATCGGCATCATCGTCACCTGGATCCTCTATCTGGCGCTGCGCCGGTTCGACTATAAGCCGCTGGCGGTCCGCTTCGTCGCCGCCTTCTCGCTCGCCGCGCCCTTCGCGCTCGCCATGGCGGCGGCCAACTATTATATCTTCAACGTCTATGATCCGATCAGCCTGTTTCCCGACGCGGAAATGAAGAAGAAGGCGATCGAGGAAGGCTATGTGCTGATCTCCATCGTCGAAGATGCGATGACGCGCTATTTCTTCCTCGCCGCCTGGGCCGGCCTCTATCTCGCCCTCTCCTACGCCAGCGAAGCGCATCGCACCGAACGCCGCGCCGCCCGGCTGGAACGCGCCGCGCAGCAGGCCGAACTGCGATCCCTGCGGTATCAGGTGAACCCGCATTTCCTGTTCAACACGTTGAACTCGCTTTCCACCCTGGTCATGCGCAACAAGCCGGACGATGCGGAGCAGATGATCATGTCGCTCTCCAACTTCTACCGCACCAGCCTGACCGGCGACCCGCTGGACGACGTCCCGCTGGAGGAGGAAGTCCATCTCCAGAAACTCTATCTGGATATTGAGGCGGTCCGTTTCCCCGACCGGCTGAGCACGGTGATCGACATTCCACCCGCGCTGATGAATGCCTGCGTCCCCGGCCTCATCCTGCAGCCCCTGGTCGAAAATGCGATCAAATATGGGGTATCCCGCACCTCCAGCCCCGTGACCATCACCATCACCGCGCGGGAGGATGGCGACCTCATCCACATCGCCGTGACCGACGATGGCGACAATCCGCCCAGCGACGCGGACGCCGGCAGCGGCATCGGCCTTGTCAATGTGCGCGACCGGCTGACCGCCCGCTTTGGCGATCAGGGCCGCATCGTTTATGGTCCGCGCGAAGGGGACGGTTTCTCCGTCCTCCTCACCTTGCCCATCATCCGCCGGGGTTGCTGACGCGCATGTCTATACGCACCATGATCGTCGATGACGAACCGCTCGCCGTCGAACGGCTCCAGATGCTCTGCGCCCGCGAACCGCGCATCGCGCTGGTCGGCACCGCCACCGATGGCGAAGCCGCGCTCCGCCTGATCGAGGGGTTGAAGCCCGACCTCGTGCTGCTCGATATCGCCATGCCCTTGCTCGACGGGATCGGCGTCGCCCGCGCCGTCGGCCGCATGGGCATCCGCCCTGCCGTCATCTTCGTCACCGCGTTCGAGGGGTTTGCGGTCGAGGCGTTCGACCTGGCCGCCGTCGACTATATGTTGAAGCCCGTCGCCCACGACCGGCTGACCCGCGCGGTCGACCGGGTGGAAGCCGCGCTGCGCAACCAGTCCAACAGCGACGCGCCCGCCATCACCAGCGAACCCAGCCCTGAATGGGCGGAGGAATTTTGGGTGCCGCACCGGTCCGAACTGATCCGCATCGCGACCGACCAGATCGACCGGATCGAAGCGGAGCGCGACTATATGCGCCTGCATGTCGGCACCCACAGCTATCTGCTGCACCAGACGATCAGCAGCCTGGAGGAACGGCTGGACCCGCAGCAATTCGTCCGCCTGCACCGCAGCCATATCGTGCGCCGCGACCATATCGCCCGCCTGCGCCACGACGGCAGCGGCGTGTGGTTCGCGGCCCTCACCGACGGCGGGGAAATCCGCATCGGCCGCACCTTCCTGGCCAACGCACGGGCCATGACGGGGCGGTAAACAACAAAGGCCAGGCGGTTTTGAAATTCAGTTCAGGTGGAGCCGAGCCGACGGCCAGCGTTAGCTAAAAGCGTGATTTTTGAGCACCGGAGCGCAGCGTACTTCAAGTACGTGAGCACCGGAGCGCAGAAAATCGCGCTTTGCAGGCCCGCATGGGCTGAATTTCAAACCGCCTGCCCGGCCGCTACGCCACTGGCCCACGCCCATTGGAAATTATAGCCCCCCAGCCATCCGGTGACGTCCACCGCCTCACCAATCGCATAGAGCCCCGGCACCTTGGCCGCCTCCATCGTGCGCGAAGACAGGCCAGCAGTGGCGATCCCGCCCACCGTCACCTCGGCCTTGGCATAGCCTTCCGTCCCCGACGGCGCGAACGCCCAATCGCTGAGCCGCGTCCCCACCTGCCGCAGCACCTTGTCGGTCAGCGCACCCATTTCCCCCTGTACCTCGATCCGCTCCAGCAGCGCATCGGCCAACCGCTCGGTCAGCGCCTGCGCCAGCACCCGGCGCAGACTAGTGCGCGGCCGCTCCGCCTTTTCGGCCAGCAACCAGTCCGTTGCTCGATCCGGCAGGAAATTCACCTGAATGGCCGTGCGATGCTGCCAGTAGGAAGATATCTGCAACATCGCCGGTCCTGACAGCCCGCGATGGGTGAACAAGGCCGCCTCGCGAAAGCGCGTCTTGTTCCACCGCACCTCCACATCGGCCGACACGCCCGAGAGCGACTGGAACAACTGCTCTTCGGGCCCCAGGGTGAAGGGCACCAGCGCCGGACGCGGCTGCACGATGGAGAGGCCGAAATGCCGTGCCACATCATAGGCAAAGCCGGTCGCGCCCATCTTGGGGATGGACGGCCCACCAGTCGCTAGCACCAGCGCTGGCGCGCGATGCACCGTTCCGCCGATCGTCACTCGATAGAGGCCATCGCCATGATCGATATCGGCAACCGCCTGCCCCAAGGCCAGCGTCACGCCGCCCTTGGTGCATTCCTCTTCCAGCATCGCGACGATCTGCTTTGCCGACCCGTCGCAAAATAGCTGCCCCAGCGTCTTTTCATGCCAGGCGATGCCATAGCGATCGACCAGCCCGATGAAATCCTGCGCGCTATAGCGCCCCAGCGCCGACTTGGCGAAATGCGGATTGGCCGAAAGGTAACGATCAGCGGCGGTGTGGATATTGGTGAAATTGCACCGACCGCCGCCGGAAATCAGGATCTTCTTGCCCACCGCTTCGGCATGGTCGACCAGCAGCACGCGCTTGCCCCGCTGCCCAGCGGTCGCCGCGCACATCATCCCGGCGGCGCCTGCGCCAAGAATTATTGCATCATATTCGGCCATCACCGCCCCCGCTTCAAACGCACCAGCGCCTCGTCCAGCGCCTGAAGAAAGCGCGATCGATCGAGCTTGCCGAATGGCGGCGGCCCGCCGATCGGATCGCCCACGGCCCCTGCGCGCAGGTCCGCCATGATCGCCCGCGTCGCCACCGCCGCCCCGATCGAACTCAGCGTAAAGGGCTTGCCATTGGGCGCGATCACCACCGCGCCGGCCTTCAGGCACCGGTCCGCCAGCAAGATATCGGCAGTGATGCACACCGACCCTCCATCCGCCCGCTCGGCGATCCAATCGTCCGCCGCATCGAACCCGTCGCTCACCACCACCCGGTCCAGCAGCGGGTGCGCAGGGATTCGGATCGGGCTGTTGCTCACGATCGTCACGGGAATTTCATGCCGCCAGGCGACCTTGTAGATCTCCTCCTTCACGGGGCAGGCATCGGCATCGACCAATATCTTCATGGCGTGGGCGATAGGCCGGGTGGCAGGTTGAGACAATGGCTCGGCTGCTGATTGCAAAAGGATAATCGGCCACCCGAACCGGTAATTTATTCCCCGGCGAAGGCCGGGGTCCAGCTCAAGCCTCAGAACTGGCCCCCAGCCCTCGCCGGGGAACGCCTACCTGCTAGGCCGGAAAGTGGCCCAATGCCGTCTATTTTCTCACATCGTCATTCGCCGCCTTCACCCCGCCTCCATCCTGCCCTACATGGTCGGCATGAACGCCCCCCTCTATAACAAGGACATATTGCGGCTCGCGGCCAGCATCCCGCATCACCAGCGTCTGCCCGACCCGCAGGCCAGCGTGGAGAAGCGATCCCCCACCTGCGGATCGCGGGTGACGGCGGATGTGCAGATGACAGGCGGCCGCCTGTCCGACATGGGGCTGGACGTGAAGGCCTGCGCCCTGGGCCAGGCGTCGGCGGCCCTGATGGCCGGCCATGCGATCGGCCTGACAGCAGACGAACTAGCCGACGCCCGCGACAAGCTCGCCGCCTATCTGGCGGGGACGAGCGAAGATCTCGCCTTCTGGCCCGGCCTTGCCGTGCTGGCCCCGGCGCGCGGCTATCCCGCCCGCCACGCCTCGATCCGCCTCGGCTTCGAAGCCATTGCCGACGCCGCCCGGCAGGCAGACGCCTGATGGAGGCGCATGCACCCATCAGCGCCACCGACGTGCTGCTCTCCGAAGGCGTCATCCTGCTTGGCGCCGCCGTCCTCTTCGTGATGCTCTTCCGCCGCTTCGGCCTGGGCGCGGTCCTTGGCTATCTCGTCGCCGGCGCGCTGGTCGGGCCACAGGGCCTCGGCCTTGTCGGCGGTGCGGAATCGAAGCTCGCCATCGCCGAAATCGGCATCGTGCTGCTGCTGTTCCTCGTCGGCCTGGAACTCCACCCTTCGCGCCTCTGGCGTCTGAAGCGAGACATTTTCGCGCTCGGCCTGGCGCAGGTGGTGCTGTGCGGCTGCGTCCTGACCGCCGTCATCTTCTATTCGACCGGCTTCAGTTGGGGCGCGGCGATCGCGCTCGGCCTGCCGCTCGCTTTATCCTCCACCGCGCAGGTGTTGCCGGGCCTCAAATCCAGCGGCCGCATCAACTCGCCCTTTGGTGAGAAGGTCTTTTCGATCCTGTTGTTCCAGGATCTCTCGATCGTCCCGCTGATCACCATCGTCGCCGCCCTTTCGCGCAATCCCGCCGATGCCGGCGGCCCGCCCGGATGGATGATGGCCGCCTATACCGTCGCCGCCATCGCCGGACTTGTCCTGGCCGGCCGCTTCATCCTGCGCCCGCTGCTCGGCCTCGTCGGCCGCATGGGCGAGCGCGAATTGTTCGTCGCCGTCGGCCTCTTCACCGTGCTGGCCGCCGCCGCGCTGATGCACAGCCTGCACCTCTCGACCGCGCTCGGCGCGTTCGTCGCGGGCGTGATGCTCGCCGATTCGCCCTACCGGCATGAGATAGAGGCCGACGTCGAGCCGTTCCGCTCGATCCTGCTCGGCCTCTTCTTCCTGGCCGTGGGCATGGTGCTGGACCTGCGTACCGTCGCCGCCAACCCCTTGTTCGTCCTGTCCATGGCCGCGATCCTCGTCGCGACCAAGGCGGCGATCATCACAGGCCTTGCCCGCCTGTTCGGCATGGCCTGGCAACAGGCGCTGGGCGCGGGCCTGCTGCTCTCTCAAGGCGGTGAATTCGGCTTCGTCCTTTTCGCCCAGGCGCAGAACGCCCTGCTGATCGCACCGCAGGCCGCCAGCCTGTTCAGCGCCATCGTCACCTTCTCCATGGCGACGACGCCTTTCCTGATGCTGTTCGCCCGCCGCTTCGAATTCGCCAAACCCAAGGATCATGACGATCTGCCGGGGCCGGAGGATGCGCCGCGCGGCTCCGCCATCATCGTGGGCTATGGCCGCTTCGGTCAGACCGTGGCGCAGATGTTGATGGGCCATGGCTTCGGCGTCACCCTGATCGACAAGAAGCCCGCCCAGATCGAGGTGTCGAGCCGCTTCGATATGAAGGTCTATTATGGCGACGGCACCCGCATGGACCTGCTCCACCGCGCCGGCGCCGAAGAGGCCCGCCTGATCGCCTTCTGCATCGACGATCCCGCCCTCGATTCGCGCGTGCTCCAGCCGATCGCGGAGGCCTTCCCGCAGGCGGCGCTCATGGTCCGCGTCTTCGACCGGCGGCAATTGCTGGAATTGCACGACATGAACCTCGCCGGCACCGTTCGCGAAGTCTATGAATCGGCCATCTGCATGGGCGTGCAGGCGATGCAGGCGCTGGGCGTCCCCGACGGAGAGGTCGAGGAAGTCGAGCGTCAATATCGCGCCAACGACGCCCAACGGCTCGCGCTTCAGACCGAACATGGCAATCTGCTCGCGGCCAAGGACTTGATGTATCGGCCGGGCAAGGGCATGCGCCTGCTCAGCAGAGGGGATGGAGAAGAAGCATGATCGCGATACTGGCCTGCCTGTCGGCGGCGCTGGCCATCGGCGCCGGCGCATTCGGCGCCCATGGCGTCGCCGATCCCAAAGCGGCCGAATGGCTGCGCACCGGCGGCCTTTATCAGCTGATCCATGCCGTCGCGGCATTGGCGATCACCGGCGTCACGCGCGGCGCGGCGGCCTTGCTGCTCGCCGGCGCCGCCATCTTCGCGATCAGCCTCTATGTCATGGCACTGGGCGGTCCCAAATGGCTGGGCGCTATCACCCCGATCGGCGGCACGCTGATGATCGCGGGCTGGCTCTGGGCCGCCTGGACCTTCGCCCAGCGCTGAGCCTTTGCGCGCCGCCTTTGCCCCTGCCCTTGCTCCTGGGCGCCCTCCAGCCTAGATTGACGCCATGGCCGACCACCATCATCATCACGAACCGACCGGCACCAACCTCGCCGACGCCGCCCGCACCACATTGGAGGCGCAGGATGAGCAATGGACGCCGATGCGCGCCGCCATCTTCGACGCGCTCGCGGCGGAGGAACGCCCGGCATCGGCCTATGACATCGCCGATACCGTGTCTAAGGCGCGCGGCAAGCGGGTCGCGCCCAACAGCGTGTACCGCATCCTCGACCTGTTCGTGACCAACAACATCGCCATGCGTGTCGAAAGCGCCAACGCCTATATCGCCAATGCGCATCCGGGCTGTCATCATGACTGCATCTTCCTGGTATGCCGCAACTGCAAGCAGGCCACCCATGTCGATGACGACAAGGTGACGAACCAGGTGCGGGCCGTCGCGAAGCATGAAGGCTTCAATCCCGAACGGCCGGTGATAGAAATTCTGGGCCTGTGCGCGAAATGCGCAGCCTGATGGAACGTTGCGCTTGCGTGCCGAACGGCCTAGCGGCCTTTGCTTTGATCCGGAACGGCGCTAGGGCCTCGGGAGTCTATGTCTTTCATGAATGATCGCCCGCAAACCCCGCTCCTCGACCAGGTCGTCTGGCCGTCGGACCTGCGCACCCTGAAGCCCGAACAGCTGCGCCAGCTGGCGGACGAGCTGCGGCAGGAAGTGATCGCCGCCGTCGGCGTCACCGGCGGCCATCTGGGTTCGGGGCTGGGCGTGGTCGAACTGACCACCGCCATTCACTATGTGTTCGACACCCCCCAGGACAAGCTGGTCTGGGACGTCGGCCATCAATGCTATCCGCACAAGATCCTGACCGGGCGGCGCGACCGCATCCGCACGCTGCGCATGGGTGGCGGCCTGTCCGGCTTCACCAAGCGGGCCGAGAGCGAATATGACCCGTTCGGCGCGGCGCACAGCTCCACTTCCATCAGCGCGGCGCTGGGCTTTGCCGTCGCCAACAAGATGCAGGATCGTCCGGGCAAGGGCATCGCCGTCATCGGTGACGGCGCCATGTCGGCAGGCATGGCCTATGAGGCGATGAACAATGCCCGCGCGGCCGGCAATCGCCTGGTCGTGATCCTGAACGACAATGACATGTCGATCGCGCCGCCGGTCGGTGGCCTGTCCGCCTATCTCGCCCGCCTCGTCTCCAGCCGCGAATTTCTCGGCCTGCGCGACCTTGCCAAGCGCCTCGCCCGCAAACTGCCCCGCCCGCTCCACAATGCCGCCCGCAAGACGGACGAATTCGCCCGCGGCATGGCCATGGGCGGCACCCTGTTCGAAGAACTGGGCTTCTATTATGTCGGCCCGGTCGACGGTCATAATCTGGACCAGTTGATCCCGGTCCTCGAAAATGTCCGCGATGCCGCCGAAGGGCCGTGCCTCGTGCATGTCGTCACGCAAAAGGGCAAGGGTTACGGCCCGGCCGAAGCGGCGGCGGACAAATATCATGGCGTCCAGAAATTCGACGTCATCACCGGTACGCAGGCAAAGGCCCCGCCCGGACCGCCCAGCTACACCAATGTATTCGCCCAGGCGCTGATCGCAGAGGCGCAGCGCGACCCCAAGGTGTGCGCCATCACGGCCGCCATGCCGTCGGGCACGGGCCTCGACAAATTCGAACTCGCCTTCCCCGACCGTACCTTCGACGTCGGCATCGCCGAACAACATGCCGTCACCTTCGCGGCCGGCCTCGCGGCGGAGGGGATGCGTCCCTTCTGCGCCATCTATTCGACCTTCCTGCAACGCGCCTATGATCAGGTCGTGCATGATGTCGCGATCCAGAATCTGCCCGTCCGCTTCGCCATCGATCGCGCAGGCCTGGTCGGCGCCGACGGCTCCACCCATGCGGGCAGTTTCGACGTGACCTATCTCGCCACTCTGCCCAACATGGTGGTGATGGCGGCGGCGGACGAAGCGGAACTGGTCCATATGGTCCACACCTGCGCCGTGCATGACAGCGGCCCGATCGCCGTGCGCTACCCGCGCGGCAACGGCACCGGCGTCGACATGCCGACCGTCCCCGAAGCGCTGCCGATCGGCAAGGGCCGCACGTTGCGCGAAGGGCGTCAGGTCGCCATCCTCTCGCTCGGCACCCGTCTCGAAGAAGCGCTCAAGGCCGCCGAAGTGCTGGAGGCCAAGGGCCTTACCACCACCGTCGCCGACCTGCGCTTCGCCAAGCCGTTGGACGAAGCGTTGATCCGCAAGCTGCTGACCAGCCACGACATCGCCGTCACGATCGAGGAAGGCGCGATCGGCGGCCTTGGCGCTCATGTGCTGACGCTGGCCAGCGACCTCGGCCTGATCGACAACGGCCTGAAGCTGCGCACCATGCGCCTGCCCGACATCTTCCAGGATCAGGACAAGCCCGAAAAACAATATGCCGATGCCCGGCTGGACGCCGACGCCATCGTCGATACGGTCCTGACCGCGCTCCGCCACAACAGCGTCGGCACGGAAGCGCGGGCCTGACGGGGCCTTGGCACCGTTCAGGAACCAAATTCCCTCCGCAAGCGTAATGGATCAACCGTGCCGTCATCAGGTTGAACGGCACGGACCATTAGGAGCGGAGGGAGCGGTTGGCGGCGCATCATCAGGCGACATTGCGGGCTTTGCATAAAACCGCGCCTGTCCTTCTTACGCTCATCCTCTGCGCCGCATGCCAGCAAAAGCCCGCTGACGTCGCGCCGCCCCGCGCAACCGATCCGGTGCCGGCGCCGCAGGAAAAATCCCTGATCGCGGTGCCGGTCGATGCCGACGCCAGCGCCCTGCGCGAAGCGATCGAGCAGGCGGTGCCGCGCATATTGTGGACCATCAACCGCCGTGAGCCGCGCTGCGTCGCCCCGCAAAAGGTCAAGATATTCGGCAGCGCGGTGAAGGTCACGCCGCCCATCGGCTGCACCATCGTGGGCACCGTCACGCGCGGCGCGGTCAGCCTGCGCGGCGAAGGGCGGGATATCATCGCCGACCTCCCCATCCATGCCAGCATCAGCGCGCGCGACGTGGGCGGCGTGCTGAAAGGAGAAACCGCCACCGGATCGGCCATGGTACAGGCGCGCATCACCGTCGATCTGGCGCGCGACTGGACGCCCAAGGGACGGGTGCGGCTCCATTATGACTGGACCACGCCGCCGGGCATCGATTTCCTGGGCCAGCGCATCCGCTTCACCGACGAAGCCGATCAGAAGTTGCGCCCCATCGTCGCGAAGCTGGAGCGCGACCTCCCGCGCGAACTGAGCAAGATGAACCTGCGCGGCGAGGCGGAAAAACTATGGCGTCAGGCCTTCGCCACGCTGGCGCTGAACAAGGAGAACCCGCCAGTCTGGATGCGCGTCAGCCCGCAGAAGATCTTCTACAATGGCTATACGATGCGCGGCCGCACGATCCGGCTGGATCTGGGCATGGAAGCGATAACGGAAACATTCGTCGGCGATCGCCCAGCCCCACCCAAGCCGACGGCCCTGCCCCCGCTCGATCAGGCACCGGCGCGCAACCGCCTGTCCTTCTACCTGCCGGTAACGGCCGATTATCGCCAGTTGCAACCCGTCATTCAGCGCGCCTTGTCGAAACGCGCGTCTCGGCCCTTCGCCCTGCCGGGGATCGGCCCGGTGTCGGCGCGCTTTTCCAATGTGACCTGTTATGGGGCGACCGGCGGACGCATTGCCGTGGGCGTCGATATCGCCGCGCGGCCCGTCGATTCACAGAAGGAGGTTCATGGCCGCATCTGGCTGGCGGCGCGCCCGGTCAATGCCGCCAACTCCGCCCGCGTGGGCTTCGTCGATCCGGTCATCACCGGCAATAGCGACGGGCTGAGCGGCGAGATATTGCTGGCGATCGGGCAAAGTCCCGGCTTCTCCAACCTGATCGCCAGCGCGCTGGGCCAGAATTTCGCCAAGGATATAGAGGAATTGAAAGGCAAGATCGGCCGTGCGATCGCGCAAAAGCGGGAAGGCGACTTCGTCATCCACGCCCGTGCCGACCGGTTCGACATCGGCCAGATCCATGCCTATGGCCAAGGTCTGCACCTGCCCGTTCGTGCGACGGGCAAGGCACAGATCAGTTATCGGCCGCTATGATTATTGCTGCGGCGTCGCGGCGCGCGCATCCTGACCGTCGCCTTCCGGCGCGGCGATGATGTCGCGAGTGGTGGCACCCTTGTCCACCACTTCGGTGCCCGGATCGCCCGCCGACGAACGGATGCCGGCGGCGGCATTGCCACGGCCGGCCGCGTTCAGCGTGGCGCTTTCGCTCGCGCTACGCGCGGCGGGGCCGCCGAACATGGCGTCCATCGCGGCCTTGCTCGAATCGACCGATGCGGCGGCCGGCGTGCCCGGCGCCGGCGGCACCAGCGCGAAGTCGGGCGGGATCACCAGCGGAGCCTGGCGCGAAACGGCGAATTCGTCGGGGCGCTGGCGATTGAACAGCCCGCCGCCGCCGCCGCATGCGGACAGGGTGGATACCAGACCAGCGGCGAGGATCAGTTTACGCATTACTTCAAAGTCTCCGTCTTTGCGCCCTTGTCGCGCAGCAGCAACGCCCGCGCAAGCAGGATCAACACGCCGATGGTGATGGCGGCGTCCGCCAGGTTGAAAATCAGGAAAGGCCGCCACTCGCCGAAATGCAGGTCCGCATAATCGACGACATAGCCCAGCCGCATCCGGTCCACGATATTGCCGATCGCCCCACCCAGCACCAGACCGAGCGCCGTGACATCCTGCCGCGCCTTTTCACGCCACATCCACACGCCCACGAACCCGGCGATCAGGATGGTCATGCCCACCAGCGCCCAGCGCATCACGTCCGTGTCGGCATGGAAGAAGCCCATGGAAACGCCGCGATTTTCCAGCCAGCGCAAGCGGAAGAACGGCAATATATCAATGCCTTCCAACCGGCTTTGCAGAGCCAGTGGATAGGTCACGCTATATTTGACCAGCTGATCCAGCGCCAGCGTCACGATCGCGACGGTCAGGCCCAGCGGACGATGATTGACGGCACTCATGCCTTCAGCACCTCGTCACACCGGTCGCACAACGTGCCGTCTTCGGTGACTTCGGGCAGCTTGCGCCAGCAGCGACCGCATTTATGCCATTCGCTCGGCGTCACGACGATGCCGTCGCCTTCGCCCATGGTCACCCGCGCGACGATCGCCACTTCGGCAAAATCGACGTCGCCCACCGGCAGCAATTCGCCCATGGTGACGTCCGCGTCCAGGCTGGACCGCACGATCTTCTCACGGCGCAGCGGCTCGATCGCCTCGTTCACCTGCTCGCGCTGGTTGCGCAGCTCCGTCCATTTGTCGTCCAGACCGCCGTTGATCCAGTGCGTGTCGATCTCCGGCCATTCCAGAAAATGGACGCTCTCTTCCTCATTGGGGAAGCGGCTCTGCCACACTTCTTCCGCCGTGAATGGGATGATCGGCGCCACATAGCGCACCAGCGCATGGAACAGCGTGTCCAGCAGCGTGCGATAGGCCCGCCGCTTGGGGTCCGACTTCGCATCGCAATAGAGGCAGTCCTTGCGAATATCGAAGAAGAAGGCGCTAAGGTCGCTATTGGCGAAATCGAAGATCGCGCGGGTATAGCGGCTGAACTCCAGCCAATTCTCGCTCTTCGCCGCCTTGTCCACCACCGCGCGCAGCTCTGCGTCCAGTTGCGCCAGACGATGGAGCATGTAGCGCTCCAGCTCCGGCATGTCGGCGTAGGACACCGCTTCGCTCTCTTCATCATAGTCGGAAAGAGCGCCCAGCATGTAACGGAATGTATTGCGCAATTTGCGATAGGCGTCGGACGAACCGGCCAGCACTTCCTTGCCGATGCGCACGTCGTCGAAATAGTCGGTGCTGGCGACCCAGACGCGCAAGATGTCCGCGCCGCTCTCCGCCATGATCTTGAGCGGATCGACGACATTGCCCAGCGATTTGGACATTTTCTTGCCCGTGCCGTCCAGCGCGAAACCATGGGTCAGCACCGCCTTATAGGGCGCCTGACCACGGGTGCCGCAGCTTTCGAGGAGCGACGACTGGAACCAGCCGCGATGCTGATCCGAACCCTCGATATAGAGGTCGGCGCGCGTCCCCTCGCCATAGCGGCCCTCGACCACGAAGCTGTGGGTGGAGCCGCTGTCGAACCATACGTCCAGAATGTCATTCACGACCTCATAGTCATTGAGATCGTAATCGGGGCCGAGCAGCGCCTGATGATCCGCGCCGAACCATGCATCCGCGCCCGCACCCTTGAACGCGGCGATGATGCGGGCATTGACCGCCGGATCAATCAGATACTGGCCACTCTTGCGATGGACATAGAGGGCGATCGGCACGCCCCAGGCGCGCTGGCGGCTGATGACCCAGTCCGGTCGCCCTTCCACCATCGAGCGGATGCGGTTGGTCGAGCGCTCCGGCACCCAGCGGGTATGTTCGATCGCATCGACCGCGATTTCGCGCAGCGTGGGGCCATTGCCGCTGACCACAGCGGTCGGCATCACGCCGCCATCGACATCGGCGACCCCGCCTTCCTGCGGCTTATCCATCGGAATGAACCATTGCGGGGTGCAGCGATAGATGATGCGCGCCTTCGACCGCCAGCTGTGCGGATAGCTGTGGCGGAAGTCGCTGGCCGACAGCAGTGCGCCAGCGGCGCGCAGATCGGTGCAGATCGGGCCTTCGGCGCCGTTGAACTTGGTGTTGATGACGCTGCCCTGTCCCGGCAGCCAGTCCCAATCGTCGCGATAGAAGCCCGCATCGTTCACGGCGAAGACCGGGTCGATGCCCAGCTTCTTGCAGGCGATGAAATCCTCCTCACCATGGTCGGGCGCCATATGGACGAGGCCGGTACCCGCATCGGTCGTGACATGATCAGCCGGCAGCAGCGGACGCGGCTTGGCGAAGAAACCGCCAAGCGCGTGCATCGGATGACGCGCGATGGCGCCGGCGAGGTCAGTGCCTTTGCCAGCCCATATCACGGTCCAGCCCGATCCTTCGGAAAGCCAAGGACTTGTTCCGGCACGCCCAGCAAAATCATTCCATAAGTCAGCGGCCGTCAGGATCACACGACCACCTGCCCGCATGGCTACGTAATCAACTTCTTCGCCATAAGCGATCGCCTGGTTAACCGGGATCGTCCAGGGCGTGGTCGTCCAGATTACCGCATGCGCACCGACCAGTTCCGGCGCATTTGGCGCGTCTACAATCTCAAATGCCACGTCAATCTGGGTCGACGTGACATCTTCATATTCGACTTCCGCTTCGGCCAGCGCGGTCTTTTCGACCGGCGACCACATCACCGGCTTGGCGCCGCGATAGAGCTGGCCGCTTTCCGCGAACTTCAGCAATTCGCCCACGATCGTCGCTTCGGCATCGAACTTCATGGTCAGGTACGGATCGGCCCAATCGCCCATCACGCCCAAACGCTTGAACTGCTCCTTCTGCACGTCCACCCATTTGTCGGCATAGGCGCGGCACTGGGCGCGGAATTCGGCGGCGGGCACCTCATCCTTGTTCAGCTTCTTCTTGCGATATTCCTCCTCGATCTTCCATTCGATCGGCAGGCCGTGGCAATCCCAGCCGGGCACATAAGGCGCATCCTTGCCCAGCAGCGACTGGCTGCGGACGATGATGTCCTTCAGCACCTTGTTCATCGCATGGCCCATATGGATGTCGCCATTGGCGTAGGGCGGGCCGTCATGCAGGATGAAACGTTCACGCCCGGCGCGCTTCTCGCGCAGCTGGCCATAGAGGTCCATCGCCGCCCACTTCGCGGCGATCGCCGGTTCCTTCTGCGCAAGGCCCGCCTTCATCGGAAAGTCGGTGACGGGCAGGAAGACGGTGGACTTGTAATCGGGCTGGTCGGTCATGGGCGCGCTTATACTAGATCCGTTCGGTTCGAGCAGCTTCGAGCGAAGCCGAGAAGCGTCCGTCGAGAACGGGGCTTCAAGATCAGTTCTCGACAAGCTCGAACCGAACGGATGATGGGTCAATCAGGGCCGTGCCTTAAGCGAGCCGGGGCGTTCCCGCAAGGATTTGCCGCGCATCGGCGCAGTCCACCGCAATCTGTGCGATCAACGGATCCAGCCCGTCATATTTCGCCTCCGGCCGCAGATAGTGGATCAGCTGCACCTCGATCGCCAGTTCATACAGGCTTTCGGCAAAATCGAAGAAATGCGGCTCCAGCAATTCCTTGGGCGGATCGAAGCTGGGCCTTATGCCCAGATTGGCCGCCCCATCCAGCACCCGCCCATCGGGCAGCAACCCGCGCACCGCATAAATGCCATAGGCCGGCCGCAAATAAGGGCCCATGTCGATATTGGCCGTTGGAAAGCCGATCGTCCGCCCCAGCTTGTCGCCATGCTGGACGATCCCCCTGACCGCGAACGGCCGGGTGAGCAGCCGCGTCGCGGTGGCGCAATCGCCCTCTTGCAAGGCGGTGCGGATACGGCTGGAGGAAATCACCCCCTCCGCGTCCGTCACCGGCGCGACCGCTTCGGCCGACAGGCCCAGCTGCGCAAAGCTGGCGATGGTGCCGCTGCGCGCCCGCCCAAAGGTGAAATCCTCGCCCGTCACCACCGCGCTGACGCCCAGCTGATCGGTCAGCAACCGGACATAGGCGGCAGGATCGAGCGCGGCCAATGCGGCAGTGAAATCGAACACCAGCATCGCGTCGGCCCCCGCGCGGGCGAACAGCGCCTCCCGCTGGTCCAGCGTGGTCAGGCGGAAATTGGGTGTATCGGGCTGGAACAGCCGCATCGGATGCGGGTCGAAGGTCGCGACGATCACCGGCCGTCCCTCGGCCCGCGCACACGCGATGGCGCGTCCGACCACCGCCTGATGACCGGCATGAAAGCCATCGAAATTGCCGAGCGCCATGACGCTCCCACGCAAATGCGCGGGGATCGGGGCGCTGCTAGAAAGCCGCTCCATGGCGCGGCCTATAGGGGGGCGGACAGGGCGTGGCAATGGACGCGATGCCCTAGCCCCATCGTCATCGCCGCACGAGTGTCACGAAACTATAGGCCGGTCGCCCATCCACCGCCGGATGGTCCACCCGCGCGCTTTCCCGCCAGTCCGCCGGATCGGGATAGGCGATGCTCGCATCCCCCTCCGCATCGACATGCACCTCGGTCAATTCGATCCGATCCGCGCGATCCAGGAACAGCCGATATATCTCCGCCCCCCCGATCACCATCATGGTCGGCCCATCGGCCAGCGCGATCGCCGCTTCGACATCATGCGCCACCTCCGCCCCTTCCGCGTGCCAGTTCCGGTCGCGGGTCAGCACGATATGGCGGCGATCGGGCAGCAGGCCCGGCAGGCTGTCGAACGTCTTGCGCCCCATCAGCATCGGATGGCCCAGCGTCACCGCCTTGAAATGCTTCAAATCCGCCGGCAACCGCCAGGGCAGGTCGCCATCCTTGCCGATCACGCCATTATCGGCGCGAGCGAGAACCAGGGTTATTCCGGCGCGGCTCATTCTTCCCAACCCTTCGTCATCCCCGCGAAGGCGGGAATGACAAAAGGTGCAGCAAAGGCAGTACTCACAGGCTCAACCGCGTCACATGCCCCATCTTGCGGCCGGGCCGCGCTTCATGCTTGCCATATAGATGCAGATGGTTCGCCGGATCGCTCAAGATTGCCGGCCATTCATGCGCATCGTCGCCGATAAGGTTGCGCATATCCACGCCCTTCGCCGCCAGCGCCGTGTCGCCCAGCGGCAGGCCGCAAATGGCGCGCACATGGTTCTCGAACTGGCTCGTCACCGCGCCTTCGATCGTCCAGTGGCCGCTATTATGCACGCGCGGCGCCATTTCGTTGAACACCGGCCCATCGGCACTGGCGAAAAATTCGCAGGTCAACACGCCGACATAGTCCAGCGCATCGGCGATCTGCTTGGCCATGGCGCGCGCCTGCGCCACCTGCCCCTCGATCAGCGCCCCCGCCGGCACGGTCGACGTCGCAAGGATGCCATCGACATGCACATTGGCCGCCGAATCCCAAAAGCGCACTTCGCCGTCAGCCCCACGCACCAGGATCACGGAAAATTCCTGATCGAACGTCACGAACCCTTCCAGGATCGCGCTCTGCCGGCCGATGGCGTTCCACGCCCCCACCGCGTCGCCCGGCTCCGACAGGCGCGCCTGCCCCTTGCCGTCATAGCCCATGCGGTTGGTCTTCAGGATCGCGCGGCTGCCCACCTGCTCGATCGCGCTTTCCAGATCGTCCAGGCTTTCCACCGGCGCGAACGGCGCGGTCAGGCCGCCAAGATCGCAGACGAAACGCTTCTCCGCCAGACGATCCTGCGCCACGCGCAACGCCTGAGCGCCCGGACGCACCAGCCCGTGCGATGCCAGCACCTCGACAGCGGACGGGTCGATATTCTCGAATTCATAGGTAACGACATCGACGCCATCGGCAAAGGCGGCCAGCGCAGCCGCGTCCTCATAGGCGCCCCGCGTCCACAGCGGCGACACGTCGGCGGCCGGGCCGCTGTCTTCGGGCGCATAGATGCTGGTGCGATAGCCCAGCTGCGCCGCCGCCATGGCGATCATCCGGCCAAGCTGGCCGCCGCCGAGAATACCGATGGTCGAACCGGGCGCGATGGTCGTCATATCTCTCTAATTCTATCAGTCTTCGACGGTTTCGGCGACGGCATCGGTCTGGCGCTTGCGCCAGGCGTCCAGCCGGTCGGCCAATTCGGGATCGTTGGTGGCCAGGATCGCGGCGGCCAGCAGGCCCGCGTTGATCGCGCCGGGCTTGCCGATCGCCAGCGTGGCGACGGGAATACCGCCCGGCATCTGGACGATGGACAGCAGCGAATCCATGCCCTTCAACGCCTTGGATTCGACCGGCACGCCCAGCACCGGCAGGCGGGTCATGGACGCCGCCATGCCCGGCAGATGCGCCGCGCCGCCGGCACCGGCGATGATGACTTTCAGTCCGCGATCCACCGCGCCGGTGGCATAATCATAGAGGCGTTGCGGGGTGCGATGGGCGGAAACCACCTTGCATTCATGGGCGACGCCCAGCGCTTCGAGCGTCTCGGCCGCATGGCGCATCGTGTCCCAATCGGACCGCGACCCCATGATGATGCCGACTGTCACTGCCCCGCTCATAGCCTATTCCCCTGACAGGGCGGCCTTGGCACCCGCCCGGAAAGCCAAGCCCCTTAGCGGCCGGGCCGCCAGGGGGCAATCACGCATTGCGTATAAATGCACATCCACCGTTCAGTTCGAGCGTGTCGAGAACCATGGCTGAAACAATGTTCTCAGCGTAGGCTTCTCGACCAAACGCGAAACTGCTCGAACCGAACGGCGCTGTCTTTAGCGCTCCGACAGATAATAGCGCTCGATCGCGCTCAGATCGTCCGCCAGTTCATAGACGATCGGCTGACCGGTCGGGATTTCCAGTTCGGTGATTTCATCGTCGGGAATGTTCGACAGATGCTTCACCAGCGCGCGCAGCGAATTGCCATGGGCGGAAATGACGACGCGCTTGCCGGCCTTCAGGTCGGGCGCGATGGTCGATTCCCAATAGGGCAGCACGCGCGCGATCGTGTCCTTCAGGGACTCGGTCGACGGGATGGGGATGCCGGCATAGCGGCGGTCGGCCGCCAGATCGAATTCGCTGCCCGCTTCCAGCACCGGCGGCGGAATGTCGAAGCTGCGGCGCCAGATCTTGACCTGCGCGTCGCCGTGCTTGGCCGCCGTCTCCGCCTTGTTGAGGCCCGTAAGGCCGCCATAATGACGCTCGTTCAGGCGCCAGTCCTTCTCGACCGGCAGCCACAGACGGCCCATTTCTTCCAGCACCAAATTCAGCGTCTTGATCGCGCGGCTCTGCACCGACGTATAGCACTGGTCGAAATCCAGCCCCTTTTCTTTCAGCAGGCGCCCGGCCGCGCGCGCTTCCTCGACACCCTTTTCGGTCACGTCGACGTCCCACCATCCGGTGAAGCGGTTTTCCAGATTCCAGGTCGACTGACCATGGCGGATAAGGACGAGAGTGGGCATAGGGCGCGTCTCCTGCACGATAACGGCGAATGATGCGTTTCCCATAACGGGCAAAATCCTGCGCGCAAGCCTTGCGAGCGGTCGCGCGACGCCCACATTGCAGTCGATCCGCCGATGCGATAGCCACAGGCGGACCAACGAAAAGGAAGCAGCAACTTGGCATTTGTGAAGGGCGCCTGGCGCATATTGGTCGCGATCAAGGACGGCCTCGTCCTCCTCTTCCTGCTGCTCTTCTTCGGCGCGCTCTATGCCGCCCTCTCTTTCTCGCCCAAGCCGGGCAAGGCCGTGTCGTCGGGCGCGCTGCTGCTCGACCTGGACGGCAGCATCGTGGAGCAACCCGCCGAAACCAGCACCATGGCGCTGCTCAGCGGCTCCGGTTCGGAAGCGAAGGAATATCGCCTGTCCGACATCGTCGCCGCACTCGACGCGGCCAAGAGCGATGCAAAGGTCAAGGCCGTGGTCCTCAACCTCGACGGTTTCGTCGGCGGCGGGCAGGTGGCGATGAGCCGCGTCGGCAAGGCGCTGGACGCCGTGCGCGCCGCCAAGAAGCCGGTGCTGGCCTATGCCACCCTCTATAGCGACGATGGCTATCAACTGGCCGCCCATGCCAGCGAGGTGTGGAGCGACCCGCTGGGCGGCGTCGCCATTCTCGGCCGGGGCGGTTCCAACCTCTATTATAAGGGGCTGATCGACAAATTGGGCGTCAACACCCATGTCTACCGCGTCGGCACCTATAAAAGCTTCGTCGAACCCTTCACCCGCACCGAACAATCGCCCGAAGCCAAGCAGGCCAATCAGGCGCTGGCCGGCGCCCTGTGGCAAAGCTGGCAGGATGACGTGACGAAGGCCCGGCCCAAGGCGAAGATCGCGGCCTATGCCGCCGATCCCGCCGCCGCCGCCCGCGCCACCAATGGCGACATCGCCAAGGCCGCGCTCGCCGCCGGCCTCCTCGACAAGCTGGGCGACCAGTCCGCCTTTGGCGCGCGCGTCGCGCAGATCGCCGGCGAAGCGTCGAATAACAACAAGGCGGGCAATTTCGCCACCATCGACCTGGCTTCCTATGTGAAGGCGCGCAAACCCGCCAATGACGGGCAGATCGGCGTGCTGACGGTGGCGGGCGACATCGTCGATGGCGAAGCCGGTCCCGGCACGGCGGCCGGCGACACGATTTCCGACCTACTGCTGACCGCACTGGATGAAAAGCAGCTGAAAGCCCTCGTCGTCCGCGTCGATTCGCCGGGCGGCTCCGTGATGGCGTCGGAAAAGATTCGCGGCGCCATCCTGCAAGCCAAGTCCGCAGGCCTGCCTGTGGTCGTCTCCATGGCCAATGTCGCGGCCAGCGGCGGCTATTGGGTATCGACGCCGGGCGACGTCATCTTCGCCGAGCCGGACACGATCACCGGCTCGATCGGCGTCTTCGGCATCATCCCCAGTTTCGAGGGCACGTTGGCGAAGATGGGCATCACCACCGACGGTGTGCGCACCACGCCGCTGTCGGGCCAGCCCGACGTCACCGGCGGCACCACGCCGGAATTCGACCAGATCATGCAATTGGGGGTCGAGGATATCTATCGCCGCTTCGTCGGCCTCGTCGCCCAATCGCGCAAGAAATCGCCCGAAGCGATCGACGCCATCGCGCAGGGTCGCGTCTGGGACGGCGGCACCGCCCGCCAGATCGGCCTGGTCGACCGCTTTGGCGGTCTGGAAGACGCCATCGCCGAAGCCGCCCGCCGCGCGAAGCTCGATCCGGCCAAGGCGAAAGCCTATTATATCGAGAAGCAGCCCGACAAGTTCGCCGAGTTCGTCCAGTCGCTCGCCGACCGCGAACAGGACAGCGCCACCGCCCCGCGCGACATGCTGGCGCGGCAGGCCTGGCTGCAACGCGGCTGGGCGATGCAGGCGGTGTCCGACGTCAAGGCGCTGGTGATGGGTGCGGGCGTGCGGGCCGATTGTCTGGAATGTCGCGGCTATGGCGCGCCCAAACCGCGGAGCGCTGCGGAAGAACGCGGCATGCTGGCGATGCTGGCGGGCCTGTGGCGCTAACCTAAAAACAGACGCTGCCCCTCGCGTTCACCGGAGGGGCGGCGTTACGCGCGCGGCGTCATTCTATGGCGGGTCAGCCCGCGCTCAACGATGCGGCAATCTGTTCCTCAGCCGTGGTCGCTTCGGCGATCAGCAAGCGCAAAGCCTTTGCCGTATCTTCCAGAAGCCCATCGCTGATCGGGCGCTCCCCATTGATAAAGCGGCGGATGGCCCGTTCATCTATCCCAAGGCGTCGCGAAAAAGCGGTGGTGCCACCGAAGAGCTGCACGCAAAAAGCAAAATGTTCGCTTCTCTCGTCGTTCGAAATTGGCGCGGCCATGATTGTCCCTTTCATTCGTTATCGGCGCTCTAGGCTATCACGCGCATTAGGCAAGATCGGGCGTTTAGCGGCTGCCCTCTCCCGTGAAGACGGGAGAGGGCTAAGAAGCTATCCGTCCGCTTCCATCCAATTCAACCCTACTCCCCTTCTCCCCGATACACCGGCAGCCCCAGCCCGCGCCGGATCGCCATCGCGCGCAGCCCGAACCCCAGCAGCGCCGCAATCACTCCCGCCACCGGCACGTCCAGCCCGACCCAGCGCAGCGCCACGAACAGGCCCGACGCGAATGCCGCCGCCGTCACATAAAGTTCCGGCCGCAACAGGATGGACGGCTCCCCCGCCAGCAGATCGCGCATGATGCCGCCGACGCAGCCGGTGACGACCCCCATCATCCCCGCGACGAAGGGCGGTACGCCGAAACTCATCGCCTTGGCCGCGCCGAACACGGCGAAGGCGGCCAGACCGATCGCATCGAGCCAGTCCAGCGCCCGGTCGCTCCACCAGCGGCGCGGCGTGAACCACACGACCAAAGCCGCGACCATGCAGGCGATCGCCGGCACCGCATCCACCACCCAGAAGACCGGCGCCCCGATCAGCAGGTCGCGCACCGTGCCCCCGCCCACGCCCGTCACCAGTGCGAAGAAAGAGAAGGTCACCAACGTCTGCCGCAACCGCGCCGCCGCCAGCGCGCCGGATGCCGCGAAGACGAAGGTGCCCACGATGCTCAATGTTTCGAGCACGGGACCGATGGAGGTGACGAGCAAGGGCGTGGGAGGAAGCATGGTTTCGTCTAACCCTTATCGTGCTCCTGCGAAAGCAGGAGCCCAGGGCGGCAACCGCCATGCCCGGAACACTGGGCTCCTGCTTTCGCAGGAGCACCAACATCCTTTCATTTCCGCCCCTTCTCCGCCGCCAGCCGGCTCATCAATATCGCAGCACGCTTGGCCTGGCGCTTCATGGTGGACAGGTCCGCCTTTTCCGCCGGGCTATGGTCGCCGCTGGACGCCAGACCCAGCCCAACCAGCCCGTGCGTATCGGCCGCCACGAAGCTGATATCGCCCGCACCGCGCTTCAACGGATCGAGCGCCGCCATTTCCGGCAGGGCAAGGTCGCGATTGATGCCGTTCAACTTGCCCAGCAACGCCCTGTTCCCCTCGGTCGGGGCCATGGACGGATAACCCTGATCGAAAGCGATCTTCGCCGACGTGCCGTTCAAATGCTCGCGGTCCACGATTCCCTGCATCTTGTCGCGCACCCGCCGCGTCTGCGCCTCGCTCAACGTGCGGAAATCGCCCTTCGCCACCGCGATCGACGGAATGATGTTGGTCTTGCCCGTCACCGCGATGCGCACGCCGTCCTTGTCGACCTCCGCGCTCTGCCCACCGCCGATCAGCCCGGCGTTGAAGGTCAGGTTCGGCTCCGGCAATTCCTTGCGGAAGGCGACCAATATCCGCGCCAACTCATAGACCGCGCCATCTCCCGCTTCGGCGGAAAAGATGCCCGAACTATGGCCCGACTTGGCCGTCGTCGTCAGCGTCCAATTGTTCGAGGAGCGGCGGGCGATCGACCCCATATCCTTGCCCCCCTCCTGGCTCAGCCCCTCGAAGTCGAGCGCCACATCGGCCCGCTTGCCAGCAGCAACCAGATCGGCCCGTGCAATTTCCACCGGATCGCCCGAATCCTCCTCGTCCCCGGTCAGCACCACTTCGATATTGGCGCCCTTCAGCGTCCCGGCCGCCTGCATGGCCTTCAGCGCGAGGATCATCGTCACCACGCCGCCCTTGTCGTCGGCAACGCCCGGCCCGCGAGCAAAATCTCCCTCACGGACGAATTTCTGGAACGGCGAATCCGGCTCGAACACGGTATCGAGATGCCCGATCAGCAGCATTTTCGTGCTGCCCGCCTTGCCCTTGTGCACCGCGATCAGGTGGCCGGCGCGCTTGGCCGCATCCATCGGCTTCCACGTCACCGCAAAGCCCAGCGCCTCGAATTCGGGCCGCAGCATGTCGGCCACCGCCTTCACGCCCGCCAGGTTCATCGACCCGCTATTCTGGTTGACCAGCTTTTCCAGCAAACCGACCGACGGTTCATAGCCCGCCTCCACGGTCGCGCCGATCTTCTGCTCCGCCGGGCTGAGCGCCGCATGCGCCATCGGCGCGCCACCCAGCAGCAGCGCGCTTGCAATCAGACACCGCACCATCACTTGGCCAGTTCCGCCTCGATCGCCGCGACCAGCGCCGCATCGTCCGGCGCGGTCGTCGGCGCAAAGCGGGCGGCCACGCTGCCATCCTTGGCGATCAGGAATTTCTCGAAATTCCAAAGCACTTCCGGCCCCGGATTGGGCGTGATGCCATAGCCGGTCAGCTTCTCGCGAAACGCCGCGCCATCGCCCTGCGCATCGGGCTGCGCACTGGTCAGCGCGGCATAGAGCGGATGCTTGTCCGGCCCGGTAACGACGATCTTTTCGAACATCGGAAATTCGACGCCGAAATTGGTGGTGCAGAAGGTCGCGATCTCATCATTGCTGCCCGGCTCCTGCGCGCCGAAATCATTGGCGGGAAAGCCGGCGACAACCAACCCCTTGTCCTGATATTCGGCATAGAGCTTTTCCAGCCCCTCATATTGCGGGGTCAGGCCGCATTTGGACGCGACATTGACCGCCAGCACTACCTTGCCCGCATAGTCGGCCAGGCTGACGTCCGCCCCCTTGATGGTCTTGAGCGGAATGTGCTGGATATCGGTCATGGCGCGTCTCCTTGTGGGAATCAGGTTACTCCGGACCTTGGCATCAAATCGCCGCGCCGAACAGATGCCCCGCCCCCGCCGTGATCGCCATCGCCAGCACACCCCAGAAAAGCGTCCGCACGATCGACCGCAACGGCTTCGCCCCGCCCAGCTTCGCGCCGGCATAGCCCAATATAATGAGGCAAAGCAGGCACATGCCCACGATCGCCGGGATCGCACTTTCCGCCGTCGCCAGCCCGGCCGCCACCACCGGCGGCGCAGCCCCGGCGGCGAAACTCGCGGCAGACGCCAGTGCCGCCTGCACCGGCCGCGCCGTAACAGAATCGGAAATGCCCAGTTCGTCGCGCGCATGCGCGCCCAGCGCATCGGCGGCCATCAACTGCTCGGCCACCTGCCCTGCCAGATCCGGCGTCAGCCCACGATCGACATAGATATCCCGCAACTCCACCCATTCGGCATGGGGCTGGGTGCGCAACGCCTTTTCTTCCTTGGCGAGATCTGCGCGTTCCGTATCAGACTGCGCACTCACGGACACATATTCGCCCGCCGCCATCGACATGGCGCCCGCCACCAAAGCCGCCACGCCCGACAGCAAAATCGACTGCGATCCCGCCCCCGATGCGGCGATCCCGGTCATCAGGCTGGCGGTCGACACGATCCCGTCATTCGCCCCCAGCACCGCCGCGCGCAGCCAGCCGACCCGGTTGACATAATGGACGGCATGATGGGGGATCGGCGTGTTTTGCGTGTCCATGGGCTTCCCTTTACCACCATGCTGTTGACGCCAGTTGCTCAATCCGAACGGGGGATATGAGCGAGAGTTTACCCCGCCAACCCCTCGGCCTTCTCCGCCAGCTCCAGCCAGCGCTCCTCGGCCGCATCCTTGTCGGCGCGCGCCTTTTCGATCGCCCCGGTCAGCGCCGCGAACTTTTTGGGATCTTTCGTATAAAGCGCCGGATCGGCCAGCGCTTCCTCATCGCGCAGGATCGCCGCTTCCAGCTCCTCGATCCGCTTGGGCAGCAGGTCCAGGTCGCGCTGATCCTTATAGGTCAGCTTGGCCGACACGGGCTTTGGCGGCGGAGGCGGCGCGGCTTCCTTCTTCTCGATCTTCGCGGCCTTGCGCGGGTCGCGCTTGTTGATCCAGTCGGCATAACCGCCCACGATCACATCCACGACCCCGGTGCCATCCAGCCCCAAAGTCACCGTGACCGTGCGATCCAGAAAGTCACGGTCATGGCTGACGATCAGCACCGTGCCATCATAATCCGCGATCACTTCCTGCAACAGGTCCAGCGTTTCCAGATCCAGGTCGTTGGTCGGCTCGTCCAGCACCAGCAGGTTGGATTCGCGCGCAAATTCCCGCGCGAACAAAAGTCGCGACCGCTCGCCGCCAGACAATGTCGCGACCTTCGCCTCCGCCAGAGACGGGTCGAACAGAAAGTCCTTGAGGTACCCATGGATATGCTTGCGCACCCCCCGTACGTCGATCCAGTCGCCGCCCTCGGCCAGCACATCGCGCACCGTTTTGTCGCCCTGCATCAGGCTGCGCTGCTGGTCGATGAAGATCATGTCCAGCGTCTTGGCCAGCGTCACGCTGCCGCTATCGGGCGCCAGTTCGCCGGTCAGCAGCTTGAGCAAGGTGGACTTGCCCGCGCCATTGCCGCCCACGATGCCGATCCGGTCGCCGCGCTGCACGCGGATCGACAGGTCGTCGATGATCGTGCGCTCACCGAATGTCTTGGTGACATGCTCGACCTTGATGACGCTCTTGGTCTTGCTGTCGTCGCTCGCCACCGCGATCTTGGCGGTGCCCTGCGGCCCCTGCATCGCCGCGCGCGTTTCGCGCATTTCCCACAGCTTGGCGAGCCGCCCCTGATTGCGCTTGCGCCGCGCGGTGACGCCGCGTTCCAGCCAATGCGCCTCGATCTTCAGCTTCGCGTCCAGCTTCTCCGCCGCCCGCGCCTCTTCGGCATAGACCGCTTCCATCCACTGTTCGAACCCGCCGAAGCCGATCTCGTTGCGGCGCATCTGCCCCCGGTCCAGCCACAAAGTCTGGCGCGTCAGCCGCGTCAGAAAGGCGCGGTCGTGGCTGATGACGATGAAGGCGCCGCTATAGCGCGCCATCCAGTTTTCGATCCAGTCGATCGCGGCGATATCCAGATGGTTGGTCGGCTCGTCCAGCAGCAG
This sequence comes from Sphingobium limneticum, assembly GCF_008710165.1. Taxonomy (NCBI): domain Bacteria; kingdom Pseudomonadati; phylum Pseudomonadota; class Alphaproteobacteria; order Sphingomonadales; family Sphingobiaceae; genus Sphingobium; species Sphingobium limneticum. The sequence goes on from NZ_VYQA01000010.1 coordinate 63,064, forward strand.
CAGGTCCGGCTCGCTCGCCAACGCGCGGGCGATGGCGGCCCGGCGCCGCTCGCCCCCGCTCGCCGTCTTCGCTTCGCGGCTCAGGTCGATGCCCAACTGGTCGGCGATCGCCTCCACCTCATGCGCGGGTGGCGCGAACTCGCCCGCCAGCGCGAAATCATGCAGCGTCTTGAACGGCGTAACGTCCGGATCCTGCTCCAGCGTGATGACCCGCGCGCCCGGCTGCACCGACCGCACGCCCTCATCCGCCTCGATCTGCCCGCCCAGCAATTTCAGCAGCGTCGTCTTGCCCACGCCATTGCGGCCGATCAGCGCCAGCCGATCCCGCGCGCCGACGGCGATATTCAGGCCGCGAAACAGCCAGTGGGAGCCTTGCGAAAGGCCAAGATTTTCGAACGAGAGAATAGGAGCTGCCATGAACGTGCAGCTAAAGCCTGTCATGCCGCGTAGCAAGACCGGAACCGGAAAGCTTTCAGACGGCTTTCAACGCAGGACAGCGTCCATTCATCGCACCCCGGCCAAAACGGGTGCAAGGACTTACAGAGGAGAAACGTCCATGAAATCCGCTCTCGCCCTGATGGCGCTCGGCGCCGCCGCCCTTCCGATCGCGGCTGTCGCCCAGACCAGCGTCACCATCGCCGAGACGGCGCCGGTCGTGACATTGAACGTCACCGAAAGCGTCGAGGCCGCACCGAACATCGCGACCGTCGGCACCGGCGTCCAGACCCGCGCCCAGACGGCGCAGGCCGCCATGCAGGACAATGCCGCCAAGACCGAAAAGCTGATCGCCGCCCTGGCCAAGGTCGGCATCGCGAAAAAGGACATCCAGACCAGCGGCATCAACCTCAATGCCCAATATGATTACAGCAACCGCGACGGCCAGCCGGAAGGGCCGCGCTTCATCGGCTATGAAGCGTCCAACCAGCTGACCGTGAAGCTGCGCGACATCAAGAAGGTGGGCGCCTCGCTCGACGCCTTCGTCGCCGCCGGCGCCACCAATATCAACGGCCCCAGCTTCTCGATCGAAGATCCCTCTCCGTTGATCCAGCAGGCCCGCGGCACCGCGCTCAAGAGCGCCAAGACGCAGGCCGATTTCTACGCCCAGGCGGCGGGCTATCGCACCGCGCGGCTGATTTCGATCGCGGAAAGCAACAGCGGCGGCCAACCGCCCATGCCGATGATGCAGAGCGCGCGCTTCAAGGCGGATGCCGCTCCCGTCACCCCGGTCGAACCCGGCCAGGTCAGCGCGTCCGTCACGCTGACGGTGCAATATGCGCTGGAAAAGTAAGAAACGGCGCTAAACCTTAAACGTTATTCCCGCCTTCGCGGGAGTGACGGACATTTGGAAAAGGCGGCGATGTTTGTGCATCGTCGCCTTTTCTGTTCATATTCCCGCCATTCACCACCTGTTCAATGCCATTCACCTATGCCATGCCCATGAATATGAAGTGGAACAGCCTGCCCCGCTCTCTGGTCGCTGCGATCACGGCAGCCCTTGCCCTTTCGGTGGCGATTCCCGCCGCCGACGCGGGCAATCGCCGCGACGAGCAGGATGCCGCGCGCCGCGCGATGCTGGACGGGCAGGTCATGCCCTTCGCCATGATCAAGCGCCGCGTCGATGCGGCGGTCGATGGCGCCTCCTATGTCGGCAGCGAATTCAACCCCTCCTCCAACCGCTACCGCCTGAAATATGTGAAGGACGGCAAGGTCGTATGGGTTGATGCCGACGGCCGGACCGGCGATATCATCGGCATGGCGCGCTGACCCGCGCCCGCCTTTAGACTCAACGCATAATAGAAACGGACAAAAGCCCCATGCGCCTGCTGATCGTCGAGGATGAACCGAATCTGGGCCAGCAGCTCAGGAACACGCTGGAAGGCGCGGGCTATGCCGTGGACCTCGCCACAGACGGCGAAGACGGCCATTTCCTGGGTGCTACCGAAAGCTATGACGCGGTCGTGCTCGACCTTGGCCTGCCCACCATCGACGGCCTCACCGTGCTCGACCGCTGGCGCAAGGAAGGCCGCAGCTTCCCGGTCCTCGTCCTCACCGCGCGCGATAGCTGGTCGGACAAGGTCGCCGGGCTGGATGCGGGCGCCGACGATTATCTCGCCAAACCCTTCCAGAGCGAAGAACTCATCGCCCGCCTGCGCGCCCTCATCCGTCGCGCATCGGGTAATGCATCAAGCGAACTGACCGCCGGCGACGTCCGCCTCGACACCCGTTCGGGCAAGGTCACGTTGGGCGGAGACCCGGTCAAGCTCACCGCGCAGGAATATAAGCTGCTCTCCTACCTGCTCCATCACAAGGGCAAGGTGGTCAGCCGCACCGAATTGATCGAACATATTTACGACCAGGATTTCGACCGCGATTCCAACACGATCGAAGTGTTCGTGACGCGCATCCGCAAGAAATTGGGCGCCGACGTCATCACCACCATCCGCGGCCTTGGCTACAGCCTGGACGAGCCGGGGCGCTGATCGAAACGGCACCCACCTTCGTTCGCTTCGAGCGAAGACGAGAAGCGGCAAGTATTGCGCTTCTCGTTTGTCGACACGCTCGAAACGAACGGGTGTAAGTCAGGTCCAGATGGACAACCAATCCCCTCCCCCCGTCCGCTCCACCGGCTCCATCAGCCGGCGGATGATCGGCATCGCCGCGCTGTGGATCAGCGTGCTGCTGATCGGCGGCGGCGTGGCGCTGGACCGGGTGCTGGCCGACGCGATCACCCGCAATTTCGACGACGGCATGAATTATGTGCTGACCGCGATGATCGCGGCGTCGGAAATCGGCCCGGACGGCGAAGTCCTCTTCAACCGCGAACTGGCCGACCAGCGATTTCTGGAACCGAGCAGCGGCCTCTATTATCAGATCAGCGCGAAGGGGCATGAGGACTGGCGCTCCCGCTCGCTGTGGGACCGCGCGCTCAAGGCACCGGCGCAGCATCACGACCGCCATCTCCACACCTATGACAGCAAGCAATTCCCCGGAGAGGATTTGCGCATCATGGAACGCACCGTCATCCTGCCCGGCTCCGACACGCGCTGGCTGTTCATGGTGGCGCAGGCGCGCGAAGGACTGGATGGGCAGATCCGCACGCTGCGCACCACTTTGTTCAACAGTTTCGCGCTCCTGGCGCTCGGTCTGTTCATGCTGGCGACGCTCCAGACCATCTATGGCCTGCGCCCTCTGCGCAAGGTGCGGCTGGAAATCATCAAGATGCGCGGCGGCGAAAAAAGCCGCGTCACCGAACCCATGCCCGCCGAAGTCCTCCCCATGGTCGAGGAACTCAACGCCCTGCTCGCCCATAATGAGCGGCAGGCGGAGGAAGCGCGCACCCATGCCGGCAACCTTGCCCATGCGCTCAAGACGCCGCTAACCGTCATCATGAACGCCGCCACCGCGCAGGCGCCCGACCTTGGCGACGCGGTGATCCGCGAAGCGACGACGATGCGGCGGCAGGTGGACCATCACCTCGCCCGCGCCCGCGCCGTCGGCCGTCGCGGCGCCGCCCAGAGCCGCGCCGAGGTCTGGGCCAGCCTCACCGCCGTCGAGCGCGCCGTCCAGCGCCTCTATCCCGAAGCCCGCGTCGACATGGACGGCGACAAGGACGCCGCCGTGCGCGTCGAGCGGCAGGATCTGGACGAAATGCTCGGCAACCTCATCGAGAACGCGGCCAAATATGGCGGCGGCAGCGTCTTCGCCACGGTCGTCGCCCGCACCGGCGGCATGGTGGAAATTCAGGTCGAGGATGACGGCATGGGCATACCGGAGGCCGACCGCGTCCGCATCTTCGATCGGGGTGTGCGTCTGGACAGCGGCAAGCCCGGCACCGGCCTCGGCCTGGCCATCGTCCGCGACGTCGCCGAAATCTACGGCGGATCGGTGGCGCTGGAGGAAAGCGAGGATCTGGGCGGCTTGCTGGTGCGGCTGAGGCTGCCGGCTGCGTAAGTGCAAGCAAGCAGAAGCGGACTTTCCTTCTCCCCTTGAGGGAGAAGGATATGAAGCCTTGGCGACGAAGGAGCCTAGGCGAAGTTGGATGAGGGGATCGGCGCAAGATTGGCGTACTGCCGCGAGCTTGCGTCCCCTCACCCAGCTACCGATCTCCCACTTCCCAAGTGCATGAGCGGGCGAATGACATGATTCCGCCCGACCCCATCCATATCTGCGATGGCGAAGGTGTACGATTTACGTCCCCTTAGTCACCATTGGCATCGACCATGAAAACCGTGGGTTTGCCTCGCGACGACGGATCCCATCCTGCCGATAAGGCGGCCCGCACCCCGCGCGACGCAATCGCATCGTTGATGTGCAGACGCCCTTTGGGCAATCCTTTCATCAGCCTCTTGGGTGTCGGAAATTCCAGCACGGCTTCGCGGGGCATGTCCCTCTGACGCAAGGAGACGGTCATGCCCTTCCAGCCATCGAAAGAGGATAATTGAGGCTCGCTCAGGAGTTCCCAATCATATTTGAATCCGTCGATCTCGACAGTGCCGCTGCGGCCGGGTGCTTGAAACATGTCATGCCATTAGCATGTCGGCAGCGCTACTTCACCCATAGTATCGCAGGATTTTCTCGGCGCCCTCAGTCGCCATCATATGGAGCGCGGCAATTTCCCCTCTGGCATAGGGGTGAGGCGAGGATTTAGCTCAATCGCCCAACCAGCCGGATATGATCTCGCCCCTATGTCCTTCGGGCGCCAGCGCAGCGCGCAAGGCTTCCAGCATTGGCGGCAGTGCCTGCGTAAAAGCGTAGGGCGGGTTGACGATGAAGAGGCCCGCGCCGTTATAGATGCCGGGTTGCTCGCTATCGTATAGCCAATGCTCCACCAGCAGCAATTTCGGGATGCCGATCCTGCGCAACTGCTGCTTCCACTTCCAATGCGTGGCCTGGTCTTTCAACGGATACCAGATCACCGTCACGCCATGCGCCCATTTGCGGTGAGCGGCGGCGAGGGTGGCAGTGATGCGCGCGCGTTCATCCGTCTGCTCATAGGGCGGATCGACCACCACCACGCCGCGCGCGGTGCGGGGCGGCACCATAGCCAGCCATAGTTCATAGGCGTCGCGTTCATGCACGGCCGCGCCGGTGTCCCGCATGACACCACGCAGGGTGTAAGCGTCTTCGGGGTGTTTTTCGTTGAGGATCAGGATATCCTGGGGCCGCAAAAGCTGCGCCAGAAACCGGGGCGAGCCGGGATAAAGCTGCGGTTCGTCACCCGCATTCACCGCCTGTACGGCGGCGCGATAGTCGTCCAGCAAGGGGTTCGGGTCGGCAAAGGCGCGCAGCACGCCCTGCACAGCCTCCCCGGTGCGTTGCGCTTGGTCGCCGCCAAGGTCGTACAGCCCGCAGCCGGCATGGGTGTCGATCAAAGTCAGCGCGCCCTCCTTGAGCTGCAAGGCCCGCACCAAAGCGATCAGGAGGCTGTGTTTCACGACATCGGCGCTGTTGCCGGCATGGAAGGAATGGCGATAATTCATTGTGACTCAAAATCCAGATGATCTGCCTTTACGGGCTGCGGGGCATTCTGCAAAGCGCCGCTACGGGCCGACTGCGGAACGGCAGTGCACGGGTCCATAGAAACAGATCTTCGCCCTCGCGGAGATGACCGTCCAGACCCTCGCCATGCCCACATCCACCTTGCCATCCCACTCCGCAGCTGCGAAGCAATAGCGGCGCAAGCCCATCAACAGGACACCCCATGCGGCGGCATCTGTATCTCATCGCAGGGTTTCTCTCGATCGGCCTCGGCACGATCGGCGCCTTTCTGCCGCTGTTGCCCACCGTCCCTTTCATGATCCTCGCCGCCTTCTGCTTCGCCCGCTCCAGCCCGCGTCTTGAGGCCAAGCTGCTGGATCACAAGCATTTCGGCCCGCATATCCGCCGCTGGCGCGAACATGGCGCGATCAGCCGTCGGGGCAAGAAGGCCGCGCTTGGCGCCTTCGCCTTCAGCGTCCTACTGGCGCTGATATTCTCTCCCTGGCCCTGGTTTCTGGTCCCGGTCGCCGCCGCGCTGATCGGCGGCAGTTGGATATGGACCCGTCCGGAGGGCTGAGCGCCCCGCCATGGACATTCGCCCAACGCGCGGTCAGACTATGCTGGCACCACCGGGAATCACGATATGTCAGACGCTTTCGCCCATGGCACGGTCCATCAAGCGGCCGACGACCTGCAAGCCGCGCTCCGATCGGCCCCGCACATCCTTCAGCTATGGGAAGGCCTGACCCCGCTCGGCCGCAACGAGTTCATCTGCTGGGTGGACGACGCCAAACAGGCCAAGACCCGCGCACGCCGCATCGCCCGCACCTGCGAAGAATTGCTGGAGGGCAAGAGGCGCCCCTGCTGCTGGCCCGGCTGCATCCACCGCACCGACAAGGCGCCCGGAAAGTGGCAGCAGGCCGTCCTGATCGACGGGAAGAAGAGTTAGGCCCCGGTGCTCAGTTCATCGCCTCAGTTCATCGCCAGGATCATATTCCGCACCTGCGGATAGACCTGCTTTTCCCATTTGCTGCCCGAAAATACACCATAATGGCCCACGCCCGGTTGCAGATGGTGGCGCTTCATATGCGGGCGCAGCCCGGTGCACAGCGCATGCGCCGCCGACGTCTGGCCCACCGCGCACACATCGTCCCGTTCGCCTTCGACCGTCAGCAGCGCGGTATTGTGGATCGCGCCCGGATTGACCTTGCGCCCGCGCACGGTCATCTCGCCCTTGGCCAGCAAGGTCCGCTGGAACACCATGTCCACGGTTTCCAGATAGAATTCCTTGGTCATGTCCAGGACCGCGAAATATTCCTCGTAGAAATTCTTGATCTTGTCGGCCTCGACCGTCTTGCCGTCGGCCAGCAACTGATACAATTCGCGATGCTGCGACGAATGCCGCTCCATGTTCATCGCCATGAAGGCGGACAGTTGCACGAAGCCCGGATAGACTTCCCGCCCGCGCCCGGCATAGCGGAACGGCACGACGGAAATCAGATTTTCCTCGAACCATTCGATCGGCTTTTCATTGGCCAGGTCGTTCACCGAAGTGGGCGCGGCATTGGGGTCGATCGGCCCGCCCATCAGCGTCATCGACCGCGGCGTCGCCTTGTCCTTGTCTTCCGACATCAGCGCGACGGCCGCCATCGCCGGCACGCAGGGCTGGCATACCGACACCAGATGCGCGCCCTCGCCCAATTCGTGCAGGAACTGGATGATATAATCGACATAATCGTCGAAGCCGAAGCGGCCGGCTTCCAACGGCACGTCGCGCGCATTCTTCCAGTCGGTGATATAGACGTCATGGTCGCGCAACAGCGTCTGCACGGTGCTGCGCAGCAATGTCGAAAAATGGCCGGACATCGGCGCCACCACCAATACGCGCGGCTGTTCCGCCTCCACCTCGTCCTTCACGAAATGCAGCAGGTCGCCGAACGGCAGGTCCAGCGCGACTTCTTCGCGCACCGCCACTTCGGCATTGCCGCTGGTCACCGTGCGGATCTCATAGGCCGGCCGCTTGTGGGTTAGCTTGGCGCCCTGAAACACGTCCATCAGCGCGAACATGCGGCGCGGCATCGCCCAATCGGCCATCGGCCCCATCTTGTCGCGCAGGCCAAGGGCCATCTGCGCGCCGAACCGCGCTGGGGCCAGCATGTCGTTCCAGGCCTGATAACCACTGTAGAGCATGCGCATGATAGCCAAAAAGCCTTATTCTGTTGCCGCGATCCGAATCGGTATTTTGTTGCAACGCTATACATGCTTTTTATGTTGCGCTGCATCATCATAAATGTGACTTTGGACTAACGTAGGAGAGTCACCATGGCGGCCGCGACACTCACTTTATCCAGCAAGAACTACTCGTCCTGGTCGCTGCGGGGCTGGCTTTTGTGCCGGCTCGCGGGGCTTCGGATCGTCGAACAGACGATCGCGCTGGACGACCCGGAAAATCGCGCCGAACTGCTCCTCCTCTCCCCCTCCGTGCTGGTCCCGCGCCTGACGCATGAGGGCGCCAGCGTATGGGACACGCTGGCCATCGCCGAATATCTGCACGAACTCTATCCCAATGTCGGCATGTACCCCACCGATCGGAAGGCGCGCGCCCATTGCCGGTCGGTGTCGGGCGAAATCCATTCCGGCTTCGCCAACCTCCGCTCCGCCTTGCCGATGAATCTCAAGGTCCGGCACAGCAAATTCCCGATCTTCCCCGGCGCCCGCCCGGATATCGAGCGGGTCGAAGCGATCTGGGCCGAATGTCTGGACAGCTATGGCGGCCCTTGGCTGTTCGGCGACGAACCGACGGTGGCCGACGCCATGTTCGCGCCGGTCGCCCAGCGCTTCCTGACCTACGCCGTGCCGGTATCGCGGGCCACCGCCGCCTATTGCCAGACCATCAATAGCTGGTCGCTGATGCGCGAGTGGATCGACGATGCCCGCGCCGAACCGGATGAGATGATCGAACTCGAAACCGAGTTCTGAACGCCCTTTCCCCCATCGCGCCGGGGGGTTAGAGCGGGTCCATGATCACACGCACCCTCGCTCTGGCCCTTGGCCTGACCGCCGCCCTTTCTTGCTCTCTGGCCTGCCCCCTGGCTGCCCAGGCCCAGACCGTCGAACCGGCCCGCCTCGAACAGTCCGTGCGCACGCTCGCCTCCGACCTGTTTCAGGGTCGCGCGCCCGGCACCATCGGCGAAGAACGCACGATCGGCTATCTCGTCGCCCGCTTCGAGCAACTGGGGCTGGAACCGGGCGGCCCCGACGGTCAGTGGGTGCAGACCGTGCCCCTGCTCCACACCCGCCTCGGCCAGTCGCAAACCCTCTCGATCGCCCAGAACGGCGCCGCCACCCCCTGGACCTTCGGCAAGCAGGTGTATCTCTCCACCCTCCAGCCCAAGGACAATGTTGCCATCGCCAATGCGCCGCTGGTCTTCGTCGGCTATGGCGTCTCCGCCCCCGAACGCGGCTGGGACGATTTCAAGGGCGCGGACCTGAAGGGCAAGGTCGCCGTCTTCCTGATCAATGACCCGGATTTCGAAGCCGCCAAGGGCGAAGACCCGTTCGGCAAGTTCGGTGGCAAGACCATGACCTATTATGGCCGCTGGACCTACAAGTTCGAGGAAGCGGCCCGTCGCGGCGCGATCGGCGCGCTGATCGTCCATGACACGCCGGGCGCGGGCTATGGCTGGAACGTCGTCGTCAGCCCCAGCGGCGAAAATTACGACCTCGTCCGCCCTGCCGACAAACTGACCAGCCTGCAAGTCCAGGGCTGGGTCGAGGGTGACGCGGCCAAGGCGCTGTTTACCGGCGCTGGTCAGGATCTCGCCACCCTGCGCAAACAGGCCCGGTCCGCCAAGTTCAAGCCGATAGAATTGAAGGGCGCAACCTTCTCCGCCGCCTTCCCGGTCAACCAGGAGGTGGTGCAGAGCGCCAACGTCCTCGCCCGCATCCCCGGCGCCAAGCGCCCGCAAGAAACGGTGATGTATGGCGCGCATTGGGACGCCTATGGCGAAGGCAAGCCGGACGCGCAGGGCCGCATCTACCGCGCGGGCGCCAATGACGATGCGCTCGGCCTCGCCGGCCTGTTCGAAATCGCCCGCGCCTTCAAGGCCGCACCCGCGCCCGACCGCTCGATCGTCTTCGCCGCCTGGACGGCGGAGGAACGCGGCCTGCTCGGCTCCGAACATTATGCCCAGAACCCGGTCTATCCGATCGACAAGACCGTCGCCAACCTGACCATCGACGTGCTCCAGACCGCCGGCAAGGCGAAGGACGTGATCCTGATCGGCAAGGGCCAAAACAGCCTTGAAGATGATCTGGCCAAATTCGCCACGGCGCAGGGCCGCGTCATCACGCAGGAAAGCCTGCCAGAACGCGGCCTCTTCTACCGCGCCGACCATTTCTCCATGGCCAAGCGAGGCGTGCCCGTATTGCTCATGATGGGCCTGGCCGGCGCATCCGACATGGTGGAGGGCGGCCGCGCCGCGGGTCAAGCGTGGATCGATGCCTATACCGGCAAATGCTATCATCAGGCCTGCGACGCCGTCGATGATACATGGAAGCTGGAGGGCGCCGCCCAGGACGTGGACCTGATGCTCGACATCGGTCGCGACCTCGCAAACTCGACCCGCTGGCCGCAATGGAAAGCCGGATCGGAATTCAAGGCGATCCGCGACAAAAGCGCGGCGGTACGGAAGTAGAACCAAAGTTGTTCCCCGGCCTGCGCCGGGGAACAGCCTGTTATATCAACCCAACCGATACAATGCGCTCCCATGCGCCGGCAGCATCACGCTCACCCGCTCCGCCTGCTGCCCCAGCACCGTACCGGCCCACAAGTCCCGCACCGCCACCGGTCCGCTCACGCCCAGATCGCGCAACTTGACGCCCACCTCGCGCGGCTTGTCGCCGGTGTTGAACAGCGCGATATAACGCCCCTTCCCAGCCTCCGGCACCGCTGACCAGACCCGCGCACCATCGGCAACGAAGTGCGGGCAGTTGCCCTGGCTCGCCTGATTGACCGCGATCACCTCTCTATTGGTCAACAACGCCAGCGTCGCCGCATCCAGATGGCGCAAATCGCCGCCCATGATCAGCGGCGACCGCGCGATCGCCCATAATGTCATCAGCGTCTTCTGCTCGTCCGGGGTAAAGCGCGTATCCCGCTCGCCCAGCGCCAGCCGCCCCAGCGGCAGCATGTCCGCATCCGGCCAAGACCCCGGCCCGCGATAGGGCGTCCAATTCTCCAGCCGGGTAAACTGCGCCTCCAACATCCGCCATTCATCCCAGAAGTCATCGGAAATCCGCCACATCTGCGCATATTTGCGCACATGATCGCCCCGAATCACCGGCGTCTCCCCCGGCGACAGGCTCAGGATGATCGGCCGTCCCGTCGCGACGATCGCCTTGTGTGCCGCCTCGATCTCCGGCGCATGGGCGTCATAGGGCCGGCTCATATCGTCCATCTTGACGAAATCGACGCCCCACTCGGCATAGAGGCGGAAGATGCTGTCATAATAGGCCTGCGCGCCCGGCCGCGTCATGTCGACGCCATACATATCCGGATTCCAGGAACAGATGCTGCTCTTGTCCGCCACATCCGCCGCGCGATAGTTGGTGCCCAGGATCGGCAGGTTCGCCTCCACCGCCGCGCGCGGAATGCCGCGCATGACATGGATGCCGAATTGCATGCCCAGCGCATGCACCTCTTTGGCCAGTTGCGTGAACCCCTTGCCCCCGGCACTGGACGGAAAGCGATTGGGCGCCGGGATCATCCGGCCATGGCCATCCATCGCCGGCTTGGGCTTGGCATTATAGGTGTAGCTGGACGCGTCCGGTTCATACCACTGGATATCGACGGTAAAGATGTCATAGCCAAACGGCAGCAGCTTCTCCGCCATGATCTTCGCGGTTTCGCGCGCTTGGCGCTCGGTAATGGTGGTGGCAAAGCTGTTCCAGCTATTCCACCCCATCGGCGGTCGCGGCGCCAATATCGCCCCACCCCGCTCCACCGGTGCTGCCCCCGCACGTACTGCTCTCGCAGCCGCAAGCCCTGCCATACCACCCGCGATCATATCGCGGCGGCTGGCTTTCCAGTTCATCCTCATCATTTGTAGGAGTTAATAGACCTGCAAACGAAAAAGCAACCTCCGTCATCCCAGCGAAGGCTGGGATCTCACTTTTCTTAAAATCCAAGAAATTAGACAGAGAGATGCAACACGAAAAAGCTAGACCTCAATCCCCGCCAGCCATTCGCCGATCATCGCCCGCCCCGCCGCAACCGCGATCGGCCCATGCAGCCCATGATCCTCCCGCAAAGCGATCCCGCATTGCTGTGCGACATCCAGGTCCGCCCAGAAATGCGTCAGCCAATCCTCGAAACGCGGATCTTCGCCCATTTCCGCATGAAATTGCAGCGCCAGCACATTGCTCCCACGCCGAAACGCCTGATGCGCATATTTGGACGTCGACGCCAGCAGCTCGACATTGTCCGGCAAATCGAACGTATCGCTATGCCAGTGAAGGATCGGCACGCCGTCGATATGCCGCAACGGGGACGCCGCCCCCGCGTCGTTCACGCTGACCGGCGCGAAGCCCAATTCCATATGCCCACCCGGATAGACCCGCGCGCCCAGCGCCGCCGCGATCATCTGACTGCCCAGACACACGCCCAAAGTCGGCCGATCCGCCGCCAGCCGATCGGCCAGTTTCGCGATCTGCACCGGAATCCACGGATGCAATTCCTGCTCATAGACGCCCATCGGGCCACCCATCATGATCAGCAGGTCGGGATCGCACAGATCCACCTGCCCGAAATCGGGGCTCGCCACATCGATGCGATCGATATGATAACCGGCAGCCTCTATCGGCTGGAGATAGCCCGCAGCGCCTTCGCGCGGGACATGACGGACGATCAACGCTCTTTTCATTGCTGAGTCGGACGCTAGACAATCCCGCGCGCCGCCGCCACCCCAGCCTTTCTTGGCGCGGCAAAATCAGCGCTATTGGCCAATGCCCGCGTCCATGATTTAACCACGGACCATGAACGCCTTCCGCATCGCCCGCACCGCCATCGCCGCCAGCCTCCTCGCCGGCACCGCCCTTCTCGCCCAAAGCCCTGCCCAAACGTCCGTGAGCGACGATCCGGTCGAAGCCGTCGATCCCTTCATCGGCACATCGGGCGAAGGCCACACCTTCCCCGGTGCGGTCGCCCCCTTCGGCATGGTCCAGCTTTCACCCGACACCCATGTCGGCCCCGCGCGCCAGACCTACGACTGGGCCGCCGGCTACCGCCACGAAGACCCGACGATCCTCGGCTTCTCCCACACCCATTTCTCCGGCGCGGGTCATAGCGACCTCGGCGATTTCCTCGTCACGCCGGTCAGCGGCGACAGCGTCCCGCTGGAGGCCGGCGACGACAAGACGCCCGGCTATCGCTCCCGCAAGGCCGATGAGGTCGCCTCGCCCGGCTATTATGCCGTTACCCTCACTGATCCCGGCGTTCGCGCGGAATTGACGGCCGGCACGCGCGTCGGCGTCCACCGTTACGCCTTCCCGGCAGGCAAGGCCGCGCATCTGGTGCTGGACCTGCGCTCGATCATCTACGACTATCCCGGCAAGATCCTCTGGTCCTCGGTCCGCATCCGCCCCGATGGCACCATCACCGGATCGCGCGAGATACGCGGCTGGGCCACCCCGCGCCGCATCTTCTTCGCCATGCGCTTCTCCGCGCCGCTGACCAGCCACCAGTTCGTCAGCACCGAAAAGGATATCCTGTATAAGGGCTTCAAGGGACCGGGTCGCGGCCCCGAAACGCTGGCTTCCCTCTCTGGCCGCGCACTGGTCGCGCAACTCGACTTCGGCCCGCTCGCCAAGCCGCTGGAGGTGAAGGTCGCGCTGTCCGGCGTGGATGAGGACGGCGCCATCGCCAACCTCACCAGCGAAGCGGGCGACTTCGACACGATCCGCGCCAGCACCCGCGCCGCCTGGAACAAAGCCTTGGGCGCAGTAAAGATCGCCGCGCCCGCCCCGATGCGCCGCAATGTCTACACCGCCCTCTATCACAGCCTGATGGCCCCCAGCATCTGGAGCGACGCCGACGGCCGCTGGCGCGGTCCCGACGATCAGGTCCATGCCGGTGAAGGCTTCACCATGCACTCCACTTTCTCGCTCTGGGACACGTTCCGGGCCGAACATCCGCTGCTCACGCTGGTCCAGCCGGAAGCGAAGAATGCCGATTTCGTGAACGCGCTGGTCGCAGGGCAGAAGACCAGCCCCTTCGGCATCCTCCCCGTCTGGCAGTTCGGCGGCAAGGAAACCTGGACCATGATCGGCTATCATGCCGTCCCGGTCATCGCCGACGCCTGCCTGAAAGGGATCAAGGGCATCGACTGCGCCGCCGCGCTCAAAGCCATGGTCGCCAGCGCCGACTATGCCCCCTATGGCGGCCTTGGCGACTATATGAAGCTGGGCTATGTCCCCATCGACCGCGAACCCGAAGCTGCGTCCAAGACGGTCGAATATGCCTATGACGACTGGACCATCGCCCGCCTCGCCCGCCAGCTTGGCGACAGCGCCACGGCTCAACGCTTCGAAAAACGCGCCGGGAACTGGCGCAACAGCTTCGACGAGAAAACCGGCTTCCTGCGCGCGCGCAAAGCCGACGGATCGTTCCGCACCCCCTTCGACCCCACCGCCATCAACTATGGGTCCGACTATACGGAGGGCAATGCCTGGCAATATAGCTGGTTCATGCCCCATGATCAGGCCGGCCTGTTCCGCCTGCTGGGCGGCGACGCAAAGACCGTCGCGAAACTCGACGCCATGTTCGACTATGACAATAGCAAGATCGACTATAGCCATGCCGAAGATATATCCGGCCTGATCGGCCAATATATCCATGGCAACGAACCCAGCCATCATGTCGCCTATCTCTACAATTATGCCGGCCAGCCCTGGCGGACGCAGGAACGGCTGAAACAGATCGTCGATAGCCAGTATAAGCCCACGCCCGACGGCCTCGCCGGCAATGACGATCTGGGCCAGATGTCGGCCTGGCTGGTCTTCACCGCCTTGGGCTTCTATCCCGTCGCACCGGGCAGCAACGAATATGTGATCGGCCGCCCCTTCGTGGACCGCGCGGACATGGCGCTGCCGAACGGCCAGCATTTCATCGTGACGACTGACGGCTTGTCGGACGCCAACCGCTATATCGGCACGGTCATGCTGAACGGCAAACCGCTGGAGCGTGCCTATATCACCGACGCCGAAATCCGCGCTGGCGGCACGCTCCACTTCACCATGCAGGCCACACCGAACAAAGCCTGGGCCACCGGCAAGAAGGCCCGCCCCTATTCGATGACCGGCTATGGCCGATAAGGATCAGCCCGAGCCGGCGTTACGAAAATCCAGCAACGCCTCGGCCAGATAGCCGCGCAGCACGGCACGGTCGATCCGCAACCGGTTGTTTTCGCCGCCCGCAAGGCAGGATGACAATGCCGGCATCGCGCGCTGAAAAGCCCCGCGTTCCTCCTCACTGCCGGCCTTGTACCGGATCAGGCTGTCCACCGCGGGCGCATTGCGCGCAACGATGCAGCCGGCATAGGCGTGATAGGAATTCTCCCCTTCCAGCACGGCGGGCGCCGGCGCAGCCGGATTAGCCGGCTCGACCAGCGGGGCGGTAAAACGGTGGAGATAAAGCTGCTCGGCCAGCGCGCCACGCATCGCATGGCCCTTCATCCGCAGCTTGCCTTGGTGCAGGCATCCTTTCCGGCCATTGGCGATCGCCATGAAGCTGGCCGTCTCCTCCGGCGATCCCGGCCGTGTCTTCAGCGCGTCGGCGACCTTGGCCGGCGTTCCGCGCACCACGCATTGCGCAAATTCGGTCATCGCATTTTCGGCCGCCCCACGCCCATAGGCGCCAAAGTCCTTGTCCGAAGACGGAGCGCTGCCCTGCCCCTGCGCAGCGGTCGCCGACAGTAGCAAAATCACCATGGCTATGTTCATGACCATTACCTCAACCTGCCAGGAAACAGAGGTTTTCAGACAATCATGACGATTTTATGATCGCGCCGCTTCCATAGGAAAAGGGCTCCTCCCACCCGGAAGAAGCCCTCATTCCCTACCTTGACGCCTCAGCCGATCAAGCGGCCAGCTTGCGCAGCACATATTGCAAAATGCCGCCGTTCAGGAAATATTCCAGCTCGTTGACGGTATCGATGCGGCACAGCGCGGTGAAGGTGAAGGTCGAACCATCGGCCCGCTTCACGACCACATCCACATCCTGACGCGGCTTCAGGTCGGCAACGCCCTGAATGGTGAACGTCTCGTCCCCCGTCAGGCCCAACGTATCGCGCGTGTCGCCATCCTTGAACTGCAACGGCAGCACGCCCATGCCGACCAGGTTCGACCGATGGATGCGCTCGAAGCTCTCCACGATGACCGAGCGGACGCCCAGCAAATTGGTGCCCTTCGCCGCCCAGTCGCGCGATGATCCGGTGCCATATTCCTTGCCGCCGATCACGACCAGCGGCGTGCCGTCGGCCTTATGCTTCATCGCCGCGTCATATATCGGCATGACCTCGCCTTCATAACTGGTCATGCCCCCCTCGACGCCGTCCAGCATCAGGTTCTTGATGCGGATATTGGCGAAGGTGCCGCGCATCATCACCTCATGATGCCCGCGCCGCGACCCGTAGCTGTTGAAGTCGGCCTGGCTCACCTGATGATCGCTCAGCCATTTGCCCGCAGGCGACGACGCCTTGATCGACCCTGCCGGCGAAATATGGTCGGTGGTGATGGAATCGCCGAAGATCGCCAGCGGCTTGGCCTCGACAATGTCCGTGACCGGCGCCGGGGTCATGCTCAGCCCCTCGAAATAGGGTGGATTGGCGACATAGGTCGATCCCGCGCGCCACTGATAGGTGTCCGATCCGGTAACGTCGATCGCCTGCCAATGCGCGTCGCCCTTATAGACATTGGCATAGCGCGCCTGGAACATCGGCCGGTCGACCGCGCCCGCGATGGTGGTCGCGATCTCGTCGTTGGTCGGCCAGATGTCCTTGAGATACACGTCGTTACCCGCCGTGCTGACGCCGATCGGCGTGGTCAGGAAATCCTCGATCACCGTGCCCTTGAGCGCATAGGCGACCACCAGCGGCGGCGACGCGAGGAAGTTGGCGCGCACGTCCGGCGACACGCGCCCTTCGAAATTGCGGTTGCCCGAAATCACGGCGGCGGCGACCAGCCCATTTTCATTGATCGCAGCGCTGATCGCGGGCGCCAGCGGCCCCGAATTGCCGATGCAGGTGGTGCAGCCATAGCCCACCAGATTGAAACCGATGGCGTCCAGATGCGACTGCAACCCCGCCTTTTCCAGATAATCGGTCACGACCTGGCTACCCGGCGCCAGCGACGTCTTCACCCATGGCTTGGGCTTCAGGCCCAGCTCGTTCGCCTTCTTGGCGACCAGCCCAGCCGCGATCAGCACGCTGGGGTTCGACGTATTGGTGCAGCTGGTGATCGCCGCGATGGTGACGTCGCCGTCGCCAATGTCGAAATCCTTGCCTTCCACCGGCACGCGGGTCTGTGCCTTCTTGTAGGTATTGACCATGTCGGCATTGAACACATCATCGACGTCGGGCAGCGCGACCCGGTCCTGCGGCCGCTTCGGCCCGGCCAGGCTGGGCACGACGGTGGACAGATCCAGTTCCAGCGTGTCGGTGAACACCGGTTCGATCGACGGGTCGATCCAGAAACCCTGTTCCTTGGCATAGGCCTCGACCAGCGCGATCGTCTCGTCCGGGCGACCGGTCAGGCGCATATAGTCCAGCGTCTTGTCATCGATGCCGAAGAAGCCGCAGGTCGCGCCATATTCCGGCGCCATATTGGCAAGCGTAGCCCGATCGGCGAGGCTCAGCGTCGCCAGACCCGGTCCGAAATATTCGACGAAACGCCCCACCACGCCACGCGCGCGCAGCATCTGGGTGCAGGTCAGCACCAGGTCGGTGGCGGTCACGCCTTCCTTCAACGTACCGGTAAATTTGAAGCCCACGACTTCGGGGATCAGCATCGATACAGGCTGGCCCAGCATCGCGGCCTCCGCCTCGATCCCGCCCACGCCCCAACCCAGTACGCCCAGGCCATTGACCATCGTGGTGTGGCTGTCGGTGCCGACGCAGGTGTCGGGATAGGCGACGGTGGCGCCGCTTTCATCGACCGAAGACCACACGCCCTGCGCGATATTCTCCAGATTGACCTGATGGCAGATGCCCGTGCCCGGCGGCACGGCGTAGAAATTGGCGAGGCTCTTGCTGCCCCATTTCAGGAAGTCGTAGCGCTCCATATTGCGCTGATATTCGATCTCCATATTCTGCTCGAACGCCTTGGGCGTGCCGAACTCATCGACCATGACGCTATGGTCTATGACGAGGTGGACGGGCACCTGCGGATTGATCTTGCTGGCGTCGGCGCCCAGCGCGTTCATCGCGTCGCGCATCGCGGCCAGATCGACCACGCAGGGCACACCGGTAAAATCCTGCAACAGCACGCGCGCGGGGCGATACTGGATTTCCCGCTCGGCCTTGCCCCGGTCATTCTGCCAATCGACGATCGCCTGGATATCCTCGGCGGTCACGGTCACGCCATCTTCGAAACGGAGCAGATTTTCCAGCAGCACCTTCATCGAAAAAGGCAGGCGAGATACGTCGCCCAGCTTCTGCGCGGCCTTCTTCAACGAATAATAGGCAATGTCCTTGCCGCCGACATTCAATGTGTCGCGCGTGCCCAAAGTGTCCTGTCCGATGGCGGTCATAAGATGTGCGTCTCCTCGCATGGCCTCGGCCAAAGGAGGGCGCGTTTCCACCAGAGGCTCGCCGGATGGCAAGGTGGCAAGGATACACCCCAACCCATGGTCGAAGCAGATATGTCCCGATGCTGCGCTGCCATAACATTTGATCGTTTCAAATCAAATGGCGACGCAGTCTGTGGTGCTTATGTAGGGATACGTTTCACCCCTTTAAACGTTGCATCGCCAGAAAAGGGGAGACAGTCATGGACACAGGTTTTTCGCCCGTCGAAACCGGCGTAATTGCTATCAATCCGCAATATTATCTTGGCCGCAAAACCCCCTGCCCCGATTGCGGCGGCAGCCAGTGGATCGTGGGCCGCGTGGTGGCCGAATGCGCCCATTGCGACACGCCACTACCCCTTGCTGCATCGCAACATCGTGCGTGGTTGACGCTGTCTCTGGCGCCGCTTCCACTTACGTCCAGTCTCTGATCCGAACTGCCTTCACGCCGATAAGCGCATATCAGATGGAGCGTTCCCCGGCGTAGGCCGGGGCCCAGTTCCACGCTCTAAACTGGACCCCGGCCTACGCCGGGGAACGGAGAGCTATGAATCCACATCATCGCTTATTAGCATAAACGAAAAGGCCGCCGCCACACTTCCCCGATCAGGCGGAAAGCATAGCGGCGGCCTTGTCGCAAAAGGGCCTTAGCCCCCCTAGATCAACGCCAGATCAATGCGCGGCGGGCGGCGCGAACTTCGTCAGGTCGATACCCGTCACCGCGCTGCGATACTCGTCCATATTCGGCGTGCGGCCCAATATGGTGGACAGCACCACCAGCGGGGTCGAAGCCAGCAGCGACTCCCCCTTCTTCTCCGCAGTATCTTCCACGACGCGGCCCTGGAACAGGCGGGTCGAGGTCGCCAGAACGGTATCGCCCTTGGCGGCCTTTTCCTGATTGCCCATGCACAGGTTGCAGCCCGGACGCTCCAGATAGAGCATATTCTCATATTCGGTGCGGGCCGCGTTCTTGGGCTGCGCGTCGTCAAACTCGAACCCGGCATATTTCTTCAGGACGTCCCAATCGCCCTCGGCCTTCAGCTCATCGACGATATTGTAGGTCGGCGGAGCGACGACCAGAGGTGCCTTGAACTCGACCTTGCCTTCCTTGGCTTCGATGTTCTTCAACATCTGGGCCAGGATCTTCATGTCGCCCTTATGCACCATGCACGATCCGATGAAGCCCAGATCGACCTTCTTCGTGCCGCCATAATAGGACACAGGGCGGATGGTGTCGTGCGTGTAGCGCTTCGACACGTCGGCATTGTTGACGTCCGGATCGGCGATCATCGGTTCGTCGATCAGGTCCAGGTCGACCACGACTTCGGCGAAATATTTCGCATTGTCGTCGGGCGTCAGCGCAGGCTTCTCGCCCGAACGGATTTCCGCGATGCGCTTGTCGGCCAGAGCGATCAGGCCCTTGAGCGTACCGGCGGCATTTTCCATGCCCTTGTCGATCATGATCTGGATACGCGACTTGGCGATTTCCAGCGATTCGATCAGCGTTTCATTCTCGGAAATGCAGATCGACGCCTTGGCCTTCATTTCGGCCGTCCAGTCGGTGAAGGTGAAGGCCTGATCGGCCAGCAGCGTGCCGATATGCACTTCGATGATGCGGCCCTGGAACACGTTTTCGCCGCCGAACTGCGCCAGCATCTGCGCCTGGGTGGCGTGCACCACGTCGCGGAAGTCCATATAGGGCTGCATCTTGCCCTTGAACGTGACCTTCACTGACTGCGGGATCGGCATGGTCGCTTCACCGGTGGCCAGCGCCAGCGCGACCGTGCCGGAGTCCGCGCCGAACGCCACGCCCTTCGACATGCGCGTGTGGCTGTCGCCGCCGATGATGATCGCCCAATCGTCCACGGTGATGTCGTTCAGCACCTTGTGGATGACGTCGGTCATCGCATGATAGACGCCCTTGGGGTCGCGCGCGGTGATCAGGCCGAAATTGTTCATGAAGGACATCAGCTTGGGGATGTTGGCCTGCGCCTTCTTGTCCCACACCGACGCGGTGTGGCAGCCCGACTGATAGGCGCCGTCGACCAACGGCGAAATGACGGTGGCCGCCATCGCTTCCAGTTCCTGCGCGGTCATCAGGCCGGTCGTGTCCTGCGACCCCACGATGTTCACCGTGACGCGCACGTCCGACCCGGCATGCAACACCTTGCCCGGCGCGACGCCCACGGCATTGCGGTTGAAGATCTTCTCCACCGCGGTCAGGCCCTGGCCCTCGACGGTGATTTCCTTGTTCGGCGCGAACACGGCCGGCGCTTCGACGCCCAGCGTTTCGGCGGCGAAGGTCTGGAGCTTCTTGCCGAACACGATGGCGTAGCTGCTGCCCGCCTTCATGAATTCCATCTTCTGCGGGGTGAAGGCGGCGGCGACGTCGACCAGTTCGTTACCGGCCTCGTCGGTCAGCTTGCGATTCTTGACGTCGATCTTCAGCACCGTCCCGGTCGCGACCGAGAAGGCCTCTTCCAGCACCGGATTGCCGTCATTGTTCAAAATGGCCTTGCCGTCCGGGCCGGTCATCTTGACCCAGTTTTTCAGGTTCAGGCCGATGCCGCCGGTCACGTCCACCGTGGTCGCGAAGATCGGCGAAATGCCGTTGGTGCCCGCGACGACCGGGGCATAGTTGACGAACGGCACATAGGGGCTGGACTGCTTGCCAGCCCACAGCGCCACATTGTTGACGCCCGACATGCGCGAGCTGCCCACGCCCATCGTGCCCTTTTCGGCGATCAGCATCACGCGCTTGTCGGGATGCTGTTCCTTCAGCGTCACGATCTGCTGCTGCGCTTCGGGCGTGATCATGCACAGGCCGTGCAGTTCGCGGTCGGAGCGCGAATGCGCCTGGTTGCCCGGCGACAGAAGATCGGTCGAAATATCGCCTTCACCCGCGATGAAGGTCACGACCTTGATCTCGTCTTCGACCTCGGGAAGCTTGGTGAAGAACTCCGCCTTGGCGTAGCTTTCCAGCACATCCTTGGCGACCGCATTGCCCGCCGCGAACGCATCGCGCAGGCGGAACATGTCGGCGTCGTACAGGAATACCTGGGTCTTGAGGACGTCGCCGGCTTGGCTGGCGATCGCCGCGTCATCGCCCAGCGTCAGGTCGAGCAGCACCTCGATCGAGGGACCGCCCTTCATGTGGCTGAGCAGTTCCAGCGCGAAGGCCGGCGTAATTTCCGCCACGGCCACGTCGCCCAGGATGATCTTCTTGAGGAACGCCGCCTTCACACCCGCAGCGCTCGTGGTGCCGGGCAGCGTGTTGTAGATGAAGAATTTCAGTGCGTCGGCGCGATGTTCGCTGCCCGCGTCCTGGATGATGGCGATGATTTCGCCGACCAGAGCGCCGTCGTCGATCGGCTTGGGCGCGAGTCCCTGAGTCTTACGGCTTTCGATTTCGGCCAGATAATCCAGGTAAATGCTCATCTCGTTCCCAACGTCATATAAAGTGCACGGAGTCGACGCGCAGCGCCACTTGCCGACTTATATGCCCGGTCCGGGAGCTGACGCCGCCCCGGTACGCCAAGAGACAAGAATTGGCAAGCCGCCGCAGCGCAGCAAAATGTTGCTGCCAAGTGCGACAATCGGCCGAAAACTGCGGCTTTTGCCATTAGTCTGAGTAAAGAATGGACTTTAGTAGGACGGTTAACTCCGCGCCTTCTCCGCCGCGATCCACCCGTCGATCTGGCTTTCCAGCACAGTGAGCGGCACCGCGCCCTGCGCCAGCACCGCATCATGGAAGCGGCGCAAGTCGAATTTCGGTCCCAATGCCGCCTCCGCCTTCGCCCGCAGCGCCCGGATCTTGATCTCGCCCAGCTTGTAGCCCAGCGCCTGCCCCGGCCAGCTGATATAGCGATTGACCTCGGAATCGATATTCGCGTCGGACAGCGCGCTGTTGCTCTTCATGAAGGCGACCGCCTTGGCCTTGTCCCATCCCTTGGCATGGATTCCGGTATCGACCACCAGCCGACAGGCGCGCCACATTTCGTAGGACAGGCGCCCCATCATCTTCTCGGGCGTGTCGTACAGCCCCATCTCTTCGCCCAGATATTCGGTATAGAGCGCCCACCCCTCCACATAGGCGGTGAACCCCGCCAGATATTTGCGGAATGGCGGCAACGGCAATTCCTGTTGCAGCGCGATCTGGTTGTGGTGGCCCGGCACCGCCTCATGCGCGGTCAGCGCCGGCACTTCCCAGAAAGGCCGCTGGTCCAGCTTCGACGTATTGACCCAATAGGTGCCGGATATGCCGCTCTCCGGCGCGCCCGGCCCATAATAGGCCGTCGTCGTGCCTTCCGCCTCGGCCGCCGGGATCGGCTTCAACCCATAGGGCAGACGCGGCAACGTGCCGAAATAGCGCGGCAGCAGCCCGTCGATCGTCTTGGCCTGCCGCGCCGATACGCGCAGCAATTCCTCGGGCGTCTGGGCATAATAAGACGGATCGGTGCGCAGATGCTGGATATAGGCCGCGCGGCTGGGGTATCCTACCTTGGCCGCAATCTCGTCCATCCGCTTGCCGATGCGCGCGACCTCGTCCAGCCCGATCTGATGGATCTCGTCCGGCGTCAGATCGGTCGTCGTATGCGCCTTCACACGAGCCGCATACCAGGCCGCCCCGCCCGGCAGGGCCGACGCGCTATCGCTCTTGCGGCAATGGGGCAGATAGTCGGCCACGAACAGATCATGCCATTTGCGATATTCCGGCGTCAGCACATCACGGATGATGGTAACGGCCCGCGCCTGCATCGCGCTCCAGTCCGCATCGCTGATATCGCGCGGCTTGGCCCGCGCGAACGGCTCGTAGAAGCGCGTCTCCCCCGGCTTGCCGTCCACAATGCCGCTTATCGTCCCGGCATAATTTTGCAGCACCGAACAGGGCTGGACATAGCCGCCCTTGATCGCCTGCCGCGTGATGGCCAGCGCATCGCCATTCATCTTGGGATAGAGCGCCAACCGCTTCAGATAGCTGTCATAATCGGCGCGATTGTAGAAAGGCAGGCCGTCCGCCATGCCGGAAAAGCCCTGATGCCAGCCATAATAGGTCGTAAACAGCATCAACCGCTCGGCCGGATGCTTGTCCCCATCGATATCATCGCGCAGCATCCACAGCAGCACGTCGCGGTTCACCCGGTCGGCCGCATCCAGCTGTTGCGCGGGCACGGCATCCAGCCGGCTGACGAAGCCCTGCTCCGCCTTGATCTGCGCATCGCGCGCACTCAGCGACATATCGGAAATGCGATCGTCATACGCGCGCACGCCCCGCGCCGTCGCCTCGACCGGATGGGTCGACAGATACCAGGCCCAATGATCGTCGATGATCCTGGTCAATTGGTCATGGGGCGCCGTCTGCACTGGCATCTGGGCATGCGCCAGAACCGGCACGGAAATAGCGATGAGGAAAGAAAGAATCTTGCGCATGGACGCAATGGATCGCGCGTCCCACCGCTTTTGGCAAGAGGCGTCAGGCGGCAGCCACGCCCTCCGCTTCGACTATGCCATCACCGGCATAATAGCCCTGCACCCGCACCCGTTTCTCGACATGATCCACGGGTACGCGCAGCAGGACGAGGCGGTAACTCCCGCCCAGATCACGCTGGAGCAGAAAGCCGGCCTCATCGCGCAGCAATCTGCCTGTCTCATCCACTCCAGCGCCAATCTGTGTCATGGGCGTCAGTCTATAGCATCCTTGATGCCCTTGCCAGCCAACACGCCCAGCACCAGGAACAGCACGAACACGGCAATGGCGATGAAGAACAGGATCTTGGCGATACCGACGAACGTGCCGGCCGCGCCGCCAAAGCCGAGCAGGGCCAGCACCGCAGCAATGACGAGGGAGATGATCGCAAGCTTGATCATGAAAATATCCTTCCGTGGGAGGTGATGGTCCGTTCAACCGACGATAACGCCACTTGTTCCACCTGCGGCACAAAGATGGATAACGGGAAATTAAGGTCGATTATCAGGCGCTTGATTGAACAATCGCCGCTGCCGATCGGTTGTTGCCTGATCGAAAAGGAGACCAAGATGTCGAGCAATCATGCCATCAGCAAACTGGACGACCTGATCACCACCTTGATCGACAGCGTGAAGGGCTATGAACATAGCGCCGACAAGGTGACGTCGACCGAATATCAGATCCTCTTCCGCGATCTGGCCGGCGAACGGACCAAAGCGGTCGATCTGCTCCAGGCGCGCAGCCGTGCGCTGGGCGGCAAGCCCAATGAGTTCGGTTCCACCGCCGGCACCGTGCATCGCCGGCTGGAGGATATTTTCGTGGCGCTGGGCGGCGGAGACAAGGCCGTGATCCAGGCGATCGACCGGGGCGAAGATTATCTGCGCGAGGAATTTGAGCGCGTGCTCAAGGATGAGGCGATCGACGCGGAAACCCAAGCCGCCGTCCGCCACGCCCATGAATCGGTGGCGCATGGCCATATGGTCGTGACCGGCCTCAAGGACCAATTGGCCACCGCGTGATCGCGAACTTATTTGCCCTTAAAAGCAACGTCATCCTGAACTTGTTTCAGGATGACGATTTACGGAAGACCTTGCCATGGGGAGCCCAACCGAACGGTGGTTCCGCCCGGTCGCGTTAGACCCACCCCTCCAAAACCTGATTGGGCGGGCGATGCCCGTCCACCCAGGTGCGGATATTGGCGATGACCCGCGCGCCCGTTGCGTCGCGTCCCTCGAACGTCGCCGACCCCATATGCGGTGACAGCGCGACGTTGGGCAGCGCCAGCAACCGCTGATCGATGGCCGGCTCATGGGTGTAGACGTCGAAACCGGCGCCCGCGATGCGCCCTTCGTCCAGCGCCGCGATCAACGCCTGCTCGTCGGTGATTTCCGCGCGCGACGTGTTGATCAGATAGGCGTGCTGCTGAATCAGCCCGACCCGCCGCGCATCGATCAGCCCGCGACTATCGGCATTGAGCGGACAATGGATCGATACGATGTCGCTCCCGGTCAGCAGCGCGTCCAGATCGCCATGCCATTCCGCTTCCAGGTCCTGCTCTACCTCGAACGGCAGGCGATGGCGGTTGTGATAGGCGATCGATAGGCCGAAGGCGCGGGCGCGGCGGGCGACGGCGCGGCCGATCCGCCCCATGCCGATAATGCCCAATTTCTTGCCGCCGATGCGATGACCCAACATGCCGGACGGGCTCCAGCCGCGCCACTCGCCCGTCCGCACCAGCTTCTCCCCCTCCGCCAGCCGGCGGGGGACGGACAGGATCAGCGCCATCGTCATGTCCGCCGTATCCTCGGTCAGCACGCCGGGCGTATTGGTGACGATGATACCCTTCTTACGCGCCGCCGTCAGGTCGATATGATCGACCCCGCTGCCGAAACTGGCGATCAGTTGCAACCGCTCCGGCGCGCCCTCGATCAGGGCGGCGTCGATGGGATCGCTGATGCACGGGACCAGCACGTCGCACTGCGCCATGGCATGGGCCAGGTCGGCGTGGCTCATCGCAACGTCGCCGATATTGAAACTGGCATCGAACAATTGGGCCATGCGCGCCTCCACATTGGGCGGCAGGCGGCGCGTGACGATGACGCGCGGCTTGGCGGGGCGCTGTTTTTTGGCCATGACTAGGCCGCTATTCCTGCCCACGCGCCCGGTCAAGCGGATATGGCGCAACCGGCAAGATCAGCGCTTGTCGCGGCGGCCCGGCAGGGAGTAAGGGAAAGCCATGGGTGACATCGGCAATGGGTCTGGAATGAAGCGTCTGCTGCTGGGCGCGGGCATGGCTGCGGCGCTGGCCATGGGCGGCACTGCGCTGGCCGGGCCGGCCAAGAAGGTGCCCTATTGGGCGTCCCTCTCGCATGACGAGGCGCGGATGCGCGTCGGGCCCAGCCTGGATTACCCCTCGAATTGGATCTATCGTCGCCGCGACCTGCCGGTGAAGGTGGTGCAGGTACTGGGCCTGTGGCGCAAGGTGGAGGATGCCGACGGCGCGCAGGGCTGGATGCACGTCCGCCTGCTCAGCGACACGCCGACCGCGATCGTCCGCTCCGAAGAAGCCCCCTTACGCGAATCCGCCAGCGACGGCGCCCGCGCGCTGTTCCGCGCCCAACGCGGTGTCGTGGGCCGGCTCAGCGATTGTTCGGGCAGCTGGTGCGCCTTCGATGCGAAGGGGCAGCGCGGCTAT
Source organism: Sphingobium limneticum (assembly GCF_008710165.1). Classification (NCBI taxonomy): domain Bacteria; kingdom Pseudomonadati; phylum Pseudomonadota; class Alphaproteobacteria; order Sphingomonadales; family Sphingobiaceae; genus Sphingobium; species Sphingobium limneticum. The sequence continues at coordinate 89,545 of NZ_VYQA01000010.1, forward strand.
GTGAAGACCAGCGATATCTGGGGCGCGACCGACAAATAGGATCGCGCCCTGTAGGATATTTTCTTACGCAAATAGGACATGATATTACGCGTAGGTCCGAACGCGCTCACGCGATAGGACTGTCCAACTCGCTGTCTCAATGCGGCGTAGCGCCCAATTCCACCCCGGTCTTGTCATGCAGAGCAAAACGGTCGATCAGGTCGGCGCTGGCCCGATTATAACCGACCACCTCGACTTGCCGTCCATCCCCGCGCAACCGCGCAACCACCTTGTCGAGCGCCCCTACGCCTGAAATATCCCAGAAATGCGCGCCGCTCACGTCGATCAGGATGGGGCCAGCACCCTCCTCCGACCGGAAGGCGCGGGTGAAGCGGTCGACCGATGCGAAGAATATCTGGCCGGTGACGCGATAGACCGTCCGCCCGTCCGCCTCGCTCTGTTCGACCACGAACATGCGCTGCACCTTGCCGGCAAAGAAAATGCCCGACAGCAGCACGCCGACCAGCACGCCCAGCGACAGGTCGCGCGTGGCAAGCACGACGGCCACCGTCACCAGCATCACCACCGAAGACGTCGGCGGGTGGCGCCGCAGGTTCGGGATCGAATTCCAGCTGAACGTGCCGATCGACACCATCACCATCACCGACACCAAAGCCGGCATGGGCAACAGTCCCACCCACGGCCCCAGCACGGTGAGCAGGAACAGCAGGAACCCGCCCGCCACCAAGGTCGAAAAGCGCCCGCGCCCGCCCGACGTCACATTGATGACCGACTGGCCGATCATCGCGCATCCACCCATGCCGCCAAACAGCGCGGCGACGATATTCGCCCCGCCCTGCCCCATTGCCTCACGCTTCTTGTCGCTGTCCGTATCGGTCATGTCGTCGACGATCTGCGCCGTCAGCATGGATTCGAGCAACCCTACCGCCGCCATCGTCACCGAATAGGGCAGGATGATCCGCAACGTGTCCAGCGTCAGCGGCACATGCGGCAGGGCGAAGCTGGGCAGCCCTTCCGGCAGCTTGCCCATGTCGCCGACGCTATGCACCGGCAGGCCCAACCACAGGCCGACCACGCTCAGCACCACGATCGCCACCAGCGGCGAAGGCACCGCCTTCGTCACGCGCGGGAACAGGTAGATGATCGCCAACCCCGCCGCGACCATCGCATAAGTGTGCCAGCTGACATGGGTCAGTTGCGGCAGCTGCGCCATGAAGATCAGGATGGCGAGCGCGTTGACGAAGCCGGTAATGACCGATCGGGACACGAACTGCATCAGCAGGTCCAGCCGCAGCAGCCCGGCCGCGATCTGGATCAGGCCCATCATGATGGTCGCGGCGAACAGATAATCCACGCCATGCTGCTTCACCAGCGGCCCCACCAGCACGGCGACGGCGGCGGTCGCGGCGGAAATCATCCCCGGCCGCCCGCCGATCAGCGCGATCGTCATGGCGATCGCGACGGAGGCATAGAGGCCGACGCGCGGATCGACGCCGGCGATGATGGAAAAGCCGATGGCTTCGGGAATAAGCGCCAGCGCGACGACGATCCCGGCCAGCGCATCGCGCCGCGCGGAGGTAAAGTCGACAAACCACTGCCGACGGTAGCGGGTCAGGAAATCGGTCATAGAAAATCCACAACAAGGCACATGACGCCGCAACGAAGGCGGCGCATCGGGTTGGATCATGTGGGATGTTGTCCGGCGGATCGGCGGCCGGAATAGCCACCCGGAATTTCACCGGGTCCATGCGAATATTCCGCCCTTAGCGGAAGATACAGCCAAGGATCAAGATACCCCTCTCCCCAGAGGGGGAGAGGGCTGCGCAGACTTGGTAGCTTGCTGCCTAGTCGAAGCTGGGTGAGGGGGAAGCGACGTTACATTGATGCAGCCCCCCCTATCCCCTCACCATTCATACGCCTTGGGCATCGCCCCTTCGCTTGGGCTGGCATAGCGGTCGCGCAGCTTGGTCTGTCGGTTTTCCAGCGGTTGCTGTACGCCGTCGATCCACACCGAAACCGGCGCCGACGTCATTTCCAGCGGATCGCCGTCCCATATCACCACATCGCCCGCCTTGCCGGCCTTCAGCGACCCGAACCGGTCGCCCAGCCCCATCGCCTCGGCCGGGGCAGACGTGATGGTGCGCAACGCCTGCCCCCAGCTAAGGCCCGTCGCGCCCGGCACCTTCGTCAGCGCCACCATATTGCCAGCCTGCTGCGTCGCCGCGCGCAGTTGCAGGGCATCGTCGCCCGTCAGCAGCCCCATCGAAACACTGACGCCCGCCTTCACCATCCGGCCGACATTGCTCTGCGTCGCGGCCAGCTTCTCGAAGCTGGACGGCAGGTCTTCCAGCCCGGCCGTAATGACCGGCACCTTGGCCGCCACGATCTGCGGCGCCACCATCCAGCCTTCGGTCGCCCCTGCCAAGATCAGTTTCAACGCCGGGAAATCCTGCCGCAGCGACAGTACGGTCAGGATATCCCGTGCGCTTTCGACATGCACCATCAGCGGCATCGCACCGGTGACGACCGGCACCAGCGCCTCGGCATCGACCCGGTTCAGCAGCGCATCGCGCGACCGGCCATCATAGCTGGCCGGCGCCTTCGCAAACTCCTGCGCTTCCCGTAGCATCATGCGGAATGTCAAAACTGTCGCCGCGCGACTGCCGCCGGCATCATCCTTCCCCTCCTCACCCATCTCCACAAATTGGAAGGCACGCGCCTTGGTGATGGGCGTCATATCCGCGCCCAGATCGATCACCGCGCCCTGCCCGGCGAAGATGCCGTTGCCAGCCGCAGGCACCACCACCGCGCGGGTCACGCCGGCGGTACGGCTGATCGCAATCGGATTGGCGAGCGGATTGATCGCGGGCGCGACGTCGATCGCGGCGGAGAAGGGCGATCGGGCCGCACGGGTGTCGTTGGTTTCCTTCACTCCCGGCACTTCGGCCAGACCCACGCGGGAAAAGCCCGACACGATACCGGGCGTCACCCATTTACCGCCTGCATCGATCGTCTTCGTGCCCGCCGGCACGGCCACGCCTGCACCCGCCGCAACCACCTTGCCAGCGGTGATGACCACGGTGCCGTTGCGGATCGGCTCCGACCCGTCCCCGATCGCCAGCGTCGCGCCGGTGATGGCGATGGACTGGGCCAGCGCGGAGGTGGAAATGGCCATGGCCAACATTGCAAGAACCGTTCGCGTCATGCTCATTTCACGTCTCCCGCGCCGATCTGGCCCAGTTCGAAATCACTCACCGGCCGCAGCTTGGGATTGCCGCTGTCATACATCAGCGCCCCGTCGATCCACACCTTCTCCGGCCGCGTATAGGTGCTGAACGGATTGCCGTTCCACAGCACGACATCGGCCATTTTGCCGACCTTCAGGCTGCCGGTCTGGTCGGCAATGCCCATCGCCTTGGCAGGGTTGATCGCCAGCCAGGTCCAGGCGACCTCATCGGAAATATTAATCCCCATGCGCCGCCCCGCGCCCAATGCCTTGGCCGCTTCCTGATTCAGGCGCTGGATGCCATCCTGATCGTCGCTATGCACGATCGCGCAGGCGCCAGCCTGCTGCACCAGCGGGACATTTTCCTTGATCCCGTCATAGGCTTCCATCTTGAAGCCGTACCAATCGCCCCACATCGCCGAACAGATGCCGTTTTCGCGCAGCAGGTCGGCGATCTTGTAGCTTTCGACCGCATGGTGGAAGGCGGTGATCTTGTAGCCGAACTCCTTCGACATATCGATCACATTGGCCATCTCGTCCGCGCGATAGCAATGGTTGTGGACCAGGATCTTGCCTTCCAGCACATCGGCCAGCGTCTCCATGCCCAGGTCACGGGTCTGGTCCTTGCCCGCCGCGCGCTTCTTCTGATACTCCCGCGCCTTGATCCAAGTCTGGCGATCGACCGCCATATTGCCCATGCGGGTGCTGGGTTCGCGTCCCTTGGCGCCGTAGACGCGCTTGGGATTTTCGCCACAAGCCATCTTCAACCCATAGGGCGCGCCGGGGAATTTCATCCCTTGCTGGGTGCGGGCGGGAACATTCTTCACCGTCACGCTGCGCCCGCCGAACAGATTGCCCGATCCGGGCAGGATCTGGAGCGTCGTCACGCCGCCATGGGCCAGCGCCCGGCCGAAGCCGGGATCTTGCGGCCAGATACTATGTTCGGCCCACACATGGGGCGTCACCGGCGACGTCATTTCATTGCCATCCGACAGCGCATCGACGCCGGGGGAAGCATAGACGCCCAGATGGCTGTGAATGTCGATCACGCCCGGCGTCACATATTTGCCGGTCCCGTCGAACACGGCGATGTCCGCCGGAATCGGCGTATCCGGCCCGCCGATCGCGACGATCCGGCCTTCGTTCAGGAAGACCACGCCCCCGTCGATGCGCCCACCTTCCCCGTCGAAGATGGTCGCATTGCGGATCACCGTCGGCCGCCCCGGATAGGGCTTGTAGGTGGAGGGATAAGGATTGTCCGGCTCGGCCGACGATCCCTGCGCAGCGGGCTGCGCCTCCTTCTCCTTCTTCGCCGCGACCGGGCCGGCGGTCCCCGCCAGCAACGCCGCGATCAGCAGCATCTTGCCGCTCATGTTCATGCCTTTTCCTCCGAACCGATCAGATCGAGATGCATCAGCCGCTTCACATAGGGGGAGACGAGCAGCACCAGCCCCCCCACCACGATCGCGAACCAGCCGATGCGGGTATAGACGTCCAGCACCTGCGTGACGTTACCCGCCTCGCCGCTCCCCGTCGCGCGGGCGATCAGGCCCGCAATGAAATTACCCGCCGCCATGGCCAGGAACCAGGTGCCCATGACCAGCCCGACCATCGACGACACCGACAGGCGCGTCATGGCGGACAACCCCACCGGCGAGAAGCAGAGTTCGGCCATGGTGTGGAGCAGATAGATCAGGAAGACGAAGATGACCGGCGTGAGATTCTCGCCCGCCATTGCCGCGCCCGCGACCAGCACAAGGAAGCCCGCGCCGCACAGCACCAGCCCGATACCGAATTTGGCGGGCGAGGATGGCTCCAGCCGCCGCTTGTCAAGGAAGGTCCACAGGACCGCAAAGAGCGGCGCGAGCAGGATGATGAAGACCGAATTGACCGACTGGAACAGGGATGCAGGCACTTCCCAACCCAGCATGCTGCGATCGACATTGCGGTCGGTAAAGATGTTGAGCGACGATCCGGTCTGCTCGAACAGGCCCCAGAAGAGCGGATTGAGCGCGATCAGGAAGAGCGCGGCGAACATGCGATCGCGATCGACCTTGCCCAGCGTGCCGACCGTCCGCCACACGATATAGACGACGGTCAGCGCCGAGAAACCGAGGAGCGCATAGCCCAGCAATTCGGCATAACGAATGACCAGCCAGATCGCCACCACGCCCAGCGTCGCGGCCAGATAGATGGTCCATTCCTGGCTCAGCCCGGTGGCCGTGCGCGCGCGCAACTGTTGCGGCGCGGGCGGCTCACCCTTGCCCAGCAGCCAGGGTTTCAACCACACGAACATGACCAGACCCGCCAGCATGCCGACGCCAGCCGCACCGAAACCCCAGCTCCAGCCCCATAGTTCGCCCAGCAGACCGCAGACGACCGGCCCCAGCATCCCGCCCATGTTGATCCCCATGTAGAAGATGGAGAAAGCGGGATCGCGGCGATGATCGTCGCGGGCATAAAGCTCGCCCACCAGCACGGAGATATTGGCCTTCAGGAAACCGGTGCCCACGATGATGGACGCCAGCGCAAGGTAGAAGCCATTCAGGAACAGCGGATCCTGTCCGCCCGGTCCTTCCGTAATCGCGATCAGGAAATGGCCGATCGCGATGAACACGCCGCCGACCAGCACCGCCTTGCGCGGCCCCAGAAACCGGTCGGCCAGATAACCGCCGATGACCGGCGTGATATAGACCAGCGAGGTATAGGCGCCATAGAGGAGATACGCCTTATCCTCGCCGAAGAGGAAATGTTTGGTGAGGTAGAAGATCAGGATGGCGCGCATCCCGTAATAGGAGAAACGCTCCCACATTTCCGCGAAGAAGAGCAGATACAGCCCGCGCGGATGGCCGAGCCAGGTTTTCCCTGCCTCGGCGGAAATCATGTCCGAAGTCGCCATTCGGCACCCTTTGCTTATTCTTGTGTCCGGCCCGCCATGCTGGGGGCCGCTTATGGGCGCGAACCTAGAGCGGATCGGTCCGCCCTGTCAAAAGGGCGCCTGAACCCTTGCGCCGAAGCGTTGGGCACGCCATCTGTCGGCACGATGTTCAACGACCTCTCCTCCCCGCTCGCCCTGCTCCAGACCCGCCGTTCCGGCAAACCGCGCGACCTGATCGCGCCCGGCCCGGACGACGCGCAACTGCGCCAGATATTGGAGGTGGCGCTGCGCACCCCCGATCATGGCAAGCTGGCGCCATGGCGTTTCGTCATCGTGCCGCAGGACAAGCGCGCCGCCTTGGCCGACCTGCTGGAAACCGCCTACCGCGCGGAAAAGCCGGACGCCGGACGGCTGGAAATCGAAGCGATGCATCAGTTCGCCCATCAGGCGCCGACTTTGGTCGTGGCCCTGTCCACCCCGGTCGCGGGCAGCAAGATCCCGGTCTGGGAACAGGAATTGTCGGCTGGCGCCGCGATCATGAACCTGCTGCACGCCACCCATGCGCTGGGCTTTGCCGGCGGCTGGCTGACCGGCTGGCCCAGCTTCAACGACGATGTGCGTGACGCCTTTGGCAAGGACGGCGAAAAGATTGCCGGCTTCGTGTTCATCGGCACGTCCGGCAAACCGCAGGAAGAACGGCCCCGGCCAGAATATGACGCGATCGTATCGACCTGGGACAGATAATTATAACCGCAAAGCATTGCCGAACAACCTCTGCGGATTGACCCGCATGGCTGTATTATGGCACTGATGCACTATGGCCGACGAATCCAAACCCGTCTATCTCCGCCTGCGTGAGATTATCGCCGCCTCCATCCTGGATGGGGAATTTACCGATGGCGACCTGTTGCCATCGGTGCGCGCCTTTGCTGCGGCGCAGGGCGCCAATCCGCTGACCGTGGCTAAAGCCTATCAAAGCTTTCAGGACGACGGGCTGGTAGTGGTGAAGCGCGGCGTCGGCATGTTCGTCTCCGACGGTGCGACCCGCCGCCTGCGCGAAGCCGAACGCGAACGCTTCCTCGACAGTGTCTGGCCGCCCGTCGCGGCGCAGATCCGGAGGCTTGGCCTGCGGATCGACGATCTGGATCTGCTGAAGGCCTGATTTACAGCGCCGCCAGCGCGTCCAGTGCATCCTGACGACCGACAAAGCCACGCACAGCCGCCGCACGGCCCAGCGCCAGCTTCGCCTCCCCCTTGCGCCCCGCCGCTGCATAGGCCTGCCCCAGATGCAGTTGCAGCGCAGGCGCACCGGGCGCCAGCGCCACCGCCTTTTCCAGCAGGTCGACCGCCGCCGGCCCCTTCTCGCCGCTGCGCAGCAACACCCAACCGAACATGTCCGCCGTTACCGGATTGCCGGGCATCAACCGATAGCCATGCGCCGCATAGGCGCGCGCGGCGTTCCGATCGCCATCCTCCATCGCGGCGCGCGCGAGGTCCGCCATCAGCACCGCGTCATTGTCCCCAATCTGTGCCCGCACCGCCTGCAACATCCGCCGCGCGCCGCGCCAGTCCTGCGCCTGCATCGCCATGTCGGCGCCCACACGCTGAACCTCCACGTCATTGGGATTCTGACTCAGGAACAATTGCACCACTTGGCGGGCGCGCGGCGCATTGCCCGCACGGGTCCATGCGGCGGCCAGCCGCAGCGCGGCATCGCGATCGAACCGGATATTGCCGGCTGCTTCATAAGCATGCGCCGCCTCCTGCGGCTGGTTCGCCGCGCCCAACGTATCGCCCAATATCAGCCAAGCATCGGGCGCTCGGGGATTGGCACGGCTGAGCAATCGCGCCCGGGCCAGAGCATCGCCATTGCGACCCGTGCTGAGCAGCGCCCGGATATAGGGAATATTGTCGCGCGCGGTCGTACTGCTGGCCGGCCCCGCACCGGATGCCAGCCCATGGTCCGCCGAACTGGCGAATGAATCGCTCGACGCCCGCACCGGCCAGGCGGCCCGCGCCAGCATATCACCCGCCATCGCCCGGTTGCCCAGCGCCTCCTGCACCCGCGCGGCAAGCGTCAGCACATAGGGATCGGCATCCCGCTGCGCCACGATCGGCGCCAGCGTCGTCGCGGCGGAGGCGAAGTCGTCATTGTCATATAATGCCCGCGCCAACAGCGTACGCGCCGTGCGGTTGTCCGGCTGGGCAGCGACCAGTGGCGCCAGTGCCTCGGTCGCCAGCACGGGATTGCCATCCTGCAATTGCAATATGCCGCGCAGCAGGCGGGTCGCCGGCTCATCGTCCAGCCGGCCTTTGGTTCGCTCCAGCAGCTTGCGGGCCAGATCGCCCTGCCCGACCCGCGCCGCCATCACCGCCTGCATCATCCAGGCGCGCGGATTGGACGGGTCGAGTGCCAGAAGGCGGCGAGTGAGGCCCAGCATATGGCTCGCCTGCCCGGCATCGGCCAGGGTCGCGGCATATTGCTCCAGCGTCGGCACGGAATCGGGATTGGCGGCCAGCGCCCGCTCGAACCAGGGGAGCGAAGCAGCCAGGCCATATTGCGCGCGGGTCAGTTCGCCGCGCAACGTCAGCGCCTTCGCATCGCCGGGCGCCAGCGCAACCGCGCGGTCGGCGGCCATGATCGCGCCGGCCTGATCCCCCGCCACCATCTGCAACCGGCCTAGCTCGACCCAATTGGCAGGATCACCGGGCGCGTTAGCCAACGCATGTTGCAAAGCCGCGCGCGCTGCCGGCAGGTCACCCTGCCCCAGCATAGCCTGCGCGATCACGCGGGCCGCGAGCACGCCCGCGTCCGGGGGCAAGTCAGCCGCGCGCGCTTCCTTCAGAGCGCTATCCATGTCCCCCTGCAACAGCAGCGCCTGCGCCATGATGGCGCGCGTCGCCGCCGGCGGCGACCCCAATGTTCGCGCACGTTCGACGGCCGCCTGCGCGCCCGCCCCATCGCCCAGATCGACCTGCGCCTGTGCCTGCGCCACATGGGCGGCCGTCGATCTGGGATCGCGCTTGATGGCGTTCATCAACTCGACTCGCGCCGTGCGCGCGTCACCCTTGTCGAGTGCGGCCAGACCGCGCGTCAGCGCCGCACTGCCATCACGTGCATGCGACCGCCATTGCAATATGCCGGCAGCACCCAGCGCCAGCAGCGCTACCCCGACAATCAGGGCCAGACGGGACCGTCGCATCGGCGTCAGCCCTGCATCTGATATTGTTTGAGCAAATCATACAGCGTCGGCCGGCTGATCCCCAGCATCTTGGCCGCGCCGGAAATATTGCCGTCGGTGCGGGCAATGGCACGGCGAATGGCGCGACGATCGGCCATTTCCCGCGCAGCCTTCAAATTGACGACATCGCCACCATCGGCACGCTCGTCGTCCAGGTCCAGATCGGCAGCGGTGATAAGTTTCCCGTCGGCCATGATGACCGCGCGCTTCATCCGGTTTTCCAGTTCGCGCACATTGCCCGGCCAGCCCCAGCCGTCGAGCGCCGCCAGCGCATCGGGCGCCAATCCCTTGACCTGCGGGTTCATGTCACGGGCGAAGCGCGTCAGGAAATGGCGGGCCAGCAACGCCGGATCGCCCGGCCGATCCTTGAGCGCCGGAATCCGCACCACGATTTCAGCAAGGCGGTAATAAAGATCCTCGCGGAAGGCACCGCCTTCGATCATCTGTTCCAGATTCTGGTGGGTCGCGCACACGATCCGCGTATCGACGGCGATGGGCTGACGCCCACCGATCCGTTCGATCACCCGTTCCTGCAGGAAGCGCAACAGCTTGACCTGCAAGGCCAGCGGAATGTCCCCCACCTCGTCTAGAAACAGCGTGCCGCCCTGCGCCTGTTCGATCTTGCCCGGCGTGGTCTTGATCGCGCCGGTGAAGGCGCCTTTCTCATGACCGAACAGTTCGGATTCCAGCAGCGTCTCGGGAATCGCGGCGCAGTTGATCGCCACGAATGCGCCACCACGACGTGGGCTGGCGTCATGCAGGCCCTGCGCCAGCAATTCCTTGCCCGTCCCGCTCGCGCCCAGCAGCAGCACGGACACCTGCGCGCCGGCCACCCGCTCGATCGTGCGGGCGACCTTCATCATTTCGGGCGCACCCGAAATGATGCGCCCCAGCACCCGACTGTCCTCCGGCGCGGTTTCGGCCAGCCGCGCATTTTCCCGCTCCAGCGCATGAACATGGAAGGCGCGACGAACGATCAGCCCCAGTTCGTCGATATCGACCGGCTTCTGGTAGAAGTCATAAGCCCCACCGGAAATCGCATCCAGCGCACTTTCCCGCGCGCCATGGCCGGACGCCACGATGATCTTCGTATCCGGCTTGATCTTCAGCATCTCCGCCAGCGTGGCAAAGCCCTCGCTGGTGCCATCGGGATCTGGCGGAAGGCCAAGGTCCAGCGTCACCACGTCGGGCGTTTCCGCGCGCAAAATCTCGATCGCTTCCTGCCGGTCGCCGGCAATGAACAGCTGATAATCCTCATAGGCCCAGCGCAACTGGCGCTGAAGGCCCGGATCATCCTCCACGATCAGCAATTTGGGGCGAGTGTCGCTCATCAGGCGGCCTTTTCTTGTGTATCGCTATGGGGCGCCAACGGCAGGCGCAATGTGAAACGGCTGCCGGCGCCGGGCTTGCTCTCCACCTCGATCCGCCCCCCCATGGCCTGTGCCAGGGTCCGCGCCTCGAACGCGCCCAGGCCGAAGCCTGCCGCCTTGCTTGAGGAAAAGGGCTTGAACAGATCGCGGCGGATATATTCCGCGCTCATGCCCTTGCCCCGATCGATGATGGCGACCACCGCCTCGCCCGCTTCGGCGGACAGGCGCAGGTCGACCGGGCTTTCGGCTGTGCTGGCGTCGATGGCATTTTGCAGCAGATGGACGACGATCTGCTCGACCCGCACCGGATCGGCCAGGGCCAGCGGCGCGTCGCCACTGACATGCACGGGATGCTGCCGCCCACGCGTACGGGCGACCTGCTGCAACAGGTCGATCAGCGCGACAGGGCGCGGCTCTTCCGCCTTGCCTTTGTTATGTTGGGACAGGCGAGCGAGCATATCGTTCATCTTGCCCACCGATTCCTTGAGCGTCAGCACCATGTCGGCGCGAAATTCGGGATTGTCGGCATGGCGCTCTGCATTGCGGGACAGCAGCGACAATTGGCTCACCAGATTCTTCACGTCATGGATGATGAAGGCGAAGCGGCGATTGAACTCCTCGAACCGTTGCGCGTCGTCCAGCGCCTGCTGGCCCTGCGCCTCGCTGATATGCGTCGCGGCCTGTCGCCCGGCGGCGCGCAACATGTCGAAATCCTCCCAGTCCAGCCGCCGGTCGATCGGCGGCGGGGCCAGCAGCAGCGCACCGATCATCCGACCATAATGGATCAGCGGCACCAGCGCCCAGAAGCGCCGCTCCTGCGTCATCCATTCGGGCAGGTCGAGCGCGCCCTCTCCGCTCTTGCGCCGACCCAGATCGACGATCCAGCCGGTCTGCTCCAATTGCGCCACGATGCCTGGCGAGACCGTTCCGACATCGGACAAGTCGCCGGCCCAGTTCCATTGCGTTTCGAACGCCAACCCATCCTGCTCATCGCGCAGCAGCAGCAGCGCGCCGGGCGAATCGGTGATGTCGGCCATCGCCTTCGCCACGCGCTGGCCGAGCGGCGCGGCATCCTCGCCCGGACGACCGATCGTGTCGCCAAAGCGCATCCATTCGGTGCGATAATCATAGCGATGCTGGAAGAAATGCTTGGCGACCTGTACCTTCCACAGCGCCCGGACCTGCGGCGAAGGCAGCAGCACCAGCGCGGTGACGGCGGTGAAGAAGACCGCTGCAATCTCCACCACGCGTGCATAGGGACCGGCGATCATCTCGATCAGGACGGCCGCAGCGGTCAGTACCGCGACATAGAGGGCCACCGCGACGATGGAGAGCGACTGAAATGTAATGGCCCGCGACAATTGCAACCGCCCCGCCATCCCCTTGCGCATGCCCACCGCAATCACCGGCGCGATCAGCCCCATCAACAACCCGCGCAGCGCATAAAGCTCGTTCACCCTATGCGGCGCGAACCAGCAGATCGCGTAGAGATTGAGGTCATAGGTCCACATCGCCGCCAGCGATCCCAGCAGCAATGACACCCCACCCCGCTCCCGCGAAGGCCAGGCGGTGTAAAGATGATGGACCAGCAACAGGCTGCCGATCGCTGTCATCATGCGCAGGATCAACGAACAGGTGACGAGCGCGTGATGCAGGTCGCTCGCGGGCGACAATTGCCGCCAGAGAAGGTCGGTAACGGTCTGCATCAGCAACAGGCCGGCCACCGCCAGATAGACGGCGCTGACCGCCATCGTCGGCCCCGCGCGGCCTACCGGCCCACGCCGCAGCATGACATACATGGCCAGCACCCAGGCGGCATTGCGGATGCTTTCGCCAACGCCCGACAGCGGTTTCGACACGCCACCGAAGGACACGTAAAGCGCCCAGCACGACGTCAGCAACAGGGCCGCAGCGAGCAGACGCGGCTCTGGCGCCTCGTCTCGGCGACGGAGCAGAAAGATGCCCAGCGCCGCGAACAGCACTGCCGCCAGCGCATGGCCCCAGTCGCCGACAAATTGAAGGAGCGCACCCATGGTCGCTAACGCCTCAGCGCGCGCCGTCGGGCCAAAGCACGACCCGCAAGGTCTGGATCAGGATCAGCAGGTCCAGAAAGGGCGTGTAGTTCTTCGCATAATAAAGGTCATATTCCAGCTTGTGCCGGGCATCCTCGATCGACGCGCCATAGGGATAGTTGATCTGCGCCCAGCCGGTGATGCCGGGCTTTACCATATGGCGTTCGGCATAATAGCGTAGATGCTGTTCCAGATCCTCGACGAACTGGCGCCGTTCGGGGCGCGGGCCGACGAAGCTCATCTCGCCCTTCAGCACCGTCCAGGTCTGCGGCAATTCGTCGATCCGCAGCTTGCGCAGCCAGTAGCCGAGGCGCGTGATGCGCGGATCGTCCTTTTCCGCCCAGACCGCCTGCCCATCGACCTCCGCGTCCAGCCGCATCGTGCGCAGCTTCACGATCCAGAATTCCTGACCGAACAGGCCGACGCGCTGCTGGCGATAGAAAGCCGGTCCCTTGGTATCGAGCTTCACCAATATGGCAGCCAGCAGAATGATCGGGCCGGTCAGCGCCAGCAGGATGGAACTGGCGATCACGTCGAACAGGCGCTTGGCGATGCTGGACAGGCGGCGGCCGGCGGAAAACCCGTCGGAAAAAATCAGCCAGCTGGGATTGACGCTGGCCAGGTCGACTCGGCCCGTCTCACGCTCCAGAAAGCTGGACAGGTCGTTGACATGAACGCCGGTGGTCTTGATCCGCAGCAGGTCGCTCATCGGAATGGCGTTGCGCCGTTCTTCCAGCGCCAGCACGACTTCGCTGGCGTTCAGCCGGACGACGAAGTCGGACAGGTTGAACACCGCATCGCGGTTGATCGCTTCGGGAATGACTTGCGGCCCGTCATTCATGGCGATGAAGCCCACCACCAGAAAGCCCGCGCCACGCTTCTGCTCCAGATCCTTGATCCGGTTGGCCCGATTACCCGCGCCCAGTACCACCAGCCGCCGCTTGAACGCCTCCCCGCCCAGCATCGACCCAAGCAGTAGCCGCACGGTGACCAGCAGGGCAATGGCCAGCCCCATGGCGTAGAGCGAATTGGACCGCCACAGCGTCATGCCGGGCAGCAGGAAGTAGAGAACCGACAGGAAAATCACGCCCAGCGACACGGCCACCAGCAGGCGGGCAAAGGCGAATCGGATGGATTGCAGCGCTTCGGTGCCATAGACGCCGACCGCGATCATGCCGGTCTGGATCGCGACGGCGAAACTGATCAGCGGACCCATGCGGGTCATCACATGATCGACATCCATGCCGATCTGGCGCGCCCGCAATATCCAGCCCCCTTCGGCCGCGCAAAGCAACAACGCGAAATCGAGCAGTCCCAGCAGCAGCACCGCATGCGGTACATAATGTTTGAACAGCCTTATCATCGTCGCGCATATCCTGCTGGCCGCCGTGGTGGCGCACCTTCGGGGGAACCGGATTTTCCTTACAGCAGCTGTAAGATAATCCGACAGTGGATACACACTGCCCGACAATGGCAAAGAAATGCTGAATCCGGGGGCAACTGTTTGCAGGAACCCGCCGCTGAGCGCTGGCGCGCCGTTGGGTATGGCGAGATCACCAGATGGATCACCCGTTTATGGAAGAACGGAAATCAGGTCGGCTTCAATGCTCGTTGCGCAGCGTGTCGGCGGCGTTCTGCGCCGCATCGCCCACGATCCGGGCAGCGTCGTCCACCGATCCTGCCGCATGTGTCAGCTTGTCAGCCTGCGCATCGCCGCGTCGCTCGTTGGTCATATAGAAAAAGCCGATCGCCAGCACCAGCGCAACGGCGATCAGCGCGAAAACCACGCCACTGCCATGCGAGCGCCGGACGACGGAAATATGCGGTGATGGCGGGACTCGTTCGTCGTCCCGGCCAGAGGGCATGTCACCCATAGAGTCTCTCCTTGATCTCCGCATAACGGACAAGGGAAGCCGAACGTTCCGATCAGTCATCCTCATGGATAGTGTCGACGCTGCGGCCACGGCTCAGGCGATCCACATCGTCCATGATCTCGTCCAGCACCGCCGTGTCGGTGGTCTGCTGGGTACGACGGGACGGCAGGTCGCCGCTCTCCAATATCTGCTCCAGCGCAGCGCGACCGCGCGCCACGCGGCTCTTGATCGTCCCGACGGCGACGCCGCAAATCTCGGCCGCTTCCTCATAGGCAAAGCCGCCTGCACCGACCAGGATCAGCGCTTCGCGCTGGGGCTGGGGCAGTTGCAGCAGCGCGCGCTGCATATCGCTTAATTCGACATGCTTGTCCTGCCCCGCGGGCGCGGCGAGGATGCGATCCGCCGTCAGATCGTCCCAATCGCCCCGGAAGCGCGACCGGCGCATCTGCGACAGATAATGGTTGCGCAAGATGATGAAGGTCCAGGCCCGCATGTTCGTGCCGGCTTGGAAGCGATTGCGCGCCGCCCATGCCTTCAGCAGGGTTTCCTGCACCAGATCGTCCGCCACGTCCCGATTGCCGGACAGCGATCGGCCGAAGGCGCGCAGATGAGGGATTACGGCCGCGAGTTCGCGCTTGAAGTCCGAATCGGACAGCGTCGCGCGCTCTTCGATGCCGCTGATTTCGCTCTCGGCGACTGCACCAACGTCCTCATTCATGGGAACAACCCTCGTATCGGATTCTACATCCGCCGCATGAACCGACGTCGTCAAAGCCATAAGTGCATCCGTACCCTAAACCGATCACTGCCAAGAACCAACTTTCCGTTGCATCGCCTATCGCCAGATCACCAGCAGCATGGCGAGTACCGCCAGCGCCAGCGAGATGGCGAGTACGTAGCGCACCACATGGGGCGTGGCGCCTGCGCGCGCGTCATCGGTTGCGATATGTCTTTCCTGTCCGGTCATGACACGTCTCCCGATCGTTACGCATCATTAACGCAGCGCTCCGATCGGGGTTCCGTGACTTTCTGACCTCCCGCGCTTCAGGCGGGCGCGGTGGCCTCGTCGAAGAACAGCGCCTGCGAAATGGCGGCCTTCACCGTCGCGCGCTGGAACGGCTTGGTGATCAGGAAGGTGGGCTCCGGGCGTTCGCCGGTCAGCAATCGTTCCGGGAAGGCGGTGATGAAGATGACCGGCACCGAAAATTCGGCGAGAATGTCCTTCACCGCGTCGATGCCGCTGCTATCGTCCGCCAGCTGGATATCTGCCAGCACCAGGCCCGGCCGGTCGGCCAGCGCCTCACGCACCGCATCTTCGCGGGTGACAGCAATGGCGGTGACGTCATGGCCCAGATCGCGGACGATCGTTTCGATATCCATCGCGATGATGGGTTCGTCCTCGATGATTAGCACCTTGGCGCGGGTCTGCGCTTCGATCTCGCCCAATGCTTCCTCGACCAGCGCTTCCACATCGGCGCTGTCCAGGTCGATCAGATAGGATACGTCATCGACGGTGAAGCCTTCCAGAGCCGTCAGCAGCAGAGCCTGGCGCGGCAGCGGCGTCAATCGGGCGAGGCGCGCCTGGGCGATCGCCTCGCGACCGTTGCCGCCCGAATTAGGCAGATCTTCGAGGTGCGAGGACGACCAGATCGCCTGGAACGTCTTGTACAGGCCAAGGCGCGGGTCGACATCGCTGGGAAATTCCTCCGGCGCCGCGACGATCGCTTCCAGTGCGGCACGGACATAGGCGTCGCCGTGGTTCTGGCTACCGGTCAGCGCCCGGGCATAGCGCCGCAGGAACGGAAGATGGGGGTGCAGTTGCTGTCCAAGCGACATCGTCAAGTCTTCTCCCTGCCCGTTTGGGCATCATTGTCCCGAAGCATGGGAACGCCGCGAAGGATGGAATGTCCATGTCATTATGACAACCCCCCGTCGCCCCCATCGCCGCGCAGAGCTGTGCAGCGTAAAAAATGCTTCGGAGGACGGAACCATCGACAGACGGATTTGTTTCGCATCCACATGGTTTTTTCAACGATATCGTGATTTTCCTATGGATTGCACGGTTGTGCGAATTGACGTCATGACGCAAACCCGCGAAACGGGCGCGCCGGCATGGCGGAAATTGCTGCAGAGGGGCTGATTTTGGTTTCTTCAACGACGGAGCGGGGCGTGGCCGATGACGACAGAAATGACGTCCCACCTCCGGAAACAAAGGTGAAGGGCTCCGCCGCCCAACGCAAGCGCCGGTCCGGCGCGGGCAAGGAAGATGGCAATGTCTCTCATGCGTTGCGCACTGTTTACCAGCGCGCGGTGGAGGAAGATATTCCCTCCGAAATGCTGGATCTACTGAGTAAGCTGGACTGAGACGTTTATGATGGGGGGCAGCCTTCCTCCGGCAGCCCGCTCGATGATCGAGTCATTGCTGCATTTTTTCCGATCGACCGGGGTCAAGATGTTCCTCATCTTGACTCTTGCCCTGTTGCCGCTCGGGCTGATCGCGCTGGTTGCCTCATTGCAGGCGATCCGTACCGCCGACCTGGAAAAGGAAGCATTGCTTCGCGTCGCGGTGACGCAGAGCGCGCGGAAGCTGACCGCCGATTTACAGTCTGACCGCACCGCCCTGGAACTCACCGTCAATGCGATCGCGAATGGCGCCGCTGACAAGGGCATGTGCCGGCGGCTGGCTTTTTTCCTGACGTCCCATGATGCCGAGGGCGGTCATTTCTACATTTACGACCGGGCCGGACACATACTTTGCCAATCGTCTCAGTTGGAACCCGCTGGCATCACCCCTGCCAATCGCTTCGATCGTCCGATCGCCCAATTGCTGCCGACCCATCTGGTCAGCCGCGTACGCAGCGGCAATGGGCGGTTGGTCGCCCTGTCCTATTATTCGCGCGCCCATCTGGAGAGCGTGGCCGATCCGGCTACCGCATTGCAGAACCGACAGCTTACCCTGCGCCAGGGTAATCGCCAACTGGTCGTCAGCCGGCCGGGCGGCGGCGTCAGCGGCCATAGCAACAGCCTGTCCGCACGACTCGATCCACCCGACATTCTGCTCACCATGACCGTGCGCGAGCCGCCCGCCACGCTGGCGCGGATGTTGTCGCTCTTCCTGCCGCTGGTCATGTGGTTCGCCGCCGCCGCCATCGGCTGGTTCGTGGTCAACCGCCTGCTGATCCGTCCGCTGGTGCTGTTGCGTCGCGTGGTCGCCGCCTATCAGCCGGGCGAAGTGCTGGAACCGTTGCAGCGCATTCGCACGCCGGCGTTGGAGATCATGGCGCTGGGCGAGACGTTCCACGAGATCAGCAAGGACGTCGCCACGCATGAGGCGGAGATGGCCGAAGGGCTGGAAACGCAGCGCAAGCTGACCCGCGAAGTCCACCATCGGGTCAAGAACAACCTGCAGATCATTGCCAGCCTCATCAACCTCCACGCCCGGTCTGCGCATAATATCGAAGCGTCGGACGCCTATGCCTCGATCCAGCGCCGCGTCGATGCGCTGTCGGTCGTCCATCGCAACCATTTTGCGGAGCTGGAAGAAAATCGCGGCGTCGGCGTGCGCCCGCTCATCAGCGAATTGTCGGCCAGCCTGCGCGGCACCGCGCCCGCCTTGGCGCGTCGGTTCGCGATCCAGATCGACAGCGACAATCTGCACATCAGCCAGGACGTTGCCGTACCGATCGCCTTCCTGCTGACCGAACTGGTCGAACTGGCGATGATGCTCGCCCCGCAGGCGACGATGCGCATTTCCGTGCAACTGGAGCCGGACCGTGATGATCGCGCCCGGCTGACGGTGCGATCGACGGGGCTTCGCAGTTCGGACGACATGGCCAGCCATCTGGATGAGCGTTATGGCCGGGTACTGACCGGCCTGTCGCGCCAGTTGCGGACCCCGTTGGAATATGATGGTGATGCGGGCAGCTATAGCATCCTCATCACCGTCATCCCCTAGAGCATTTTGAAGTCAGCTGGCACAGCTGACGGCTCGCAAAATGCGGACAACAAAAAATTTCTAGAGCCTAGAGCATGACCCGATTCAATCTAGTCGGACCATGCTCCAGAATCGGATCAGACCTTCCGATAATCGCGACGGAAATCGGCGGTGAAGCTGGCCAAGGTGCCGGCGGCGATGTTGTCGCGCAGGCCCTGCATCAGTTCCTGGTAGAAATGGATATTATGCTGGGTCATCAGCATCGCACCCAGCATTTCCCCTGCCTTAACCAGATGATGCAGATAGGCCCGGCTCCACGTCGCACAGACCGGACAACCGCAACGCGGATCGAGCGGCCCCTGATCCTCATTGAATTTCGCATTGCGTATGTTGAGCGGCCCGGCCCAGGTAAAGGCCTGCCCGTTGCGCCCCGACCGGGTGGGCAGCACGCAATCGAACATGTCGATGCCGCGCTCCACCGCGCCGACGATATCGTCCGGCTTGCCCACGCCCATCAGGTAGCGCGGCTTGTCCTGCGGCAGCATGTCGGGTGCGAAATCCAGCGTAGCGAACATCGCCTCCTGCCCCTCGCCCACCGCCAGGCCACCTACGGCATAACCGTCGAAACCGACCTCGATCAGCTTTTCGGCGGAAATGCGGCGCAGCCCCTGATCCAGCGACCCCTGCTGGATACCGAACAGCGCGGCGCGATCCGCATGGTCGCCGCCCGCATCGAAGCCGTCGCGTGATCGCTTGGCCCAACGCATCGACCGCTCCATCGACCGGGCGGCCTCGTCATGGGTGCAGCCATTTTTGGTACATTCGTCGAAAGCCATGACGATATCGCTGTCGAGCAACCGTTGGATCTCCATCGACCGCTCGGGCGTCAGCATATGCTTGGACCCGTCGATATGGCTGGAGAAGGCGACCCCTTCCTCGCTCATCTTGGTCAGCGCACTCAGGCTCATCACCTGATAGCCGCCGCTGTCGGTCAGGATCGGCCGGTCCCAGCCCATGAAGCCGTGCAGGCCGCCCAGGCGCGCCATGCGTTCGGCACCGGGGCGCAGCATCAGATGATAGGTGTTGCCCAGGATGATGTCGGCGCCGGCCGCGCGCACTTCGGCGGGGCGCATCGCCTTGACGGTGGCGGCGGTGCCTACAGGCATGAAGGCAGGCGTGCGGATTTCACCGCGGCGCATCTGGATCGCGCCGGTGCGGGCCTTGCCATCGGTGGCGTGGATCGAGAAGGAAAAACGGGCTTTGGTCATCGCCGCGCTCTAATGGCGAACCGGCGTCTGTTCAAGAAGCAGGCCTCAACCCGCTTTTCGCACGCCCTCGAACAGAGCCATCGCATCTATGTGAAAACCCTCTATCCGGCGATAGGGGCCGATGAAGCGCAAGCAATCGGCAGACAGCCGCAAAGGCCAGGGATCACCCTGCTCGTCATGCAGGGCCAGCGTGACGCTGGGGCTATGTGGACGCGGCTCGTTCATGACCGACGGCATAATTAACAAAGGTTAACAAAGGCCTGAGCCTAACATTTTACAGTCGAGCAACAACGGCCTTTGTGGCATCTGCGCCACATCCGATCCGGTTCTGGGGCTTTTGGGGCGACCTCCTTGCAACAGTGCAGGGCAAAAATGGTTAACACCCTGTCAATCATGTTCGGGTTGATTGCATGCTGCCTGCGAGCCTGATCTGTTCATTCAGAATAGGAAAATGGGGTCGCACATGATTGATTCAGGACGGTTTAATCCGGTCAGAGATGAGGCTGAAGCCGCATCCCACGACGATGTCTCAGGCAGCGCCGAACTTCCGCCGCTTGCCGTTACGGAAACACCAAGCGCAGCCGGGCTGGAAAGCGCGTTCCGGCAGTCGACTCTATTCGATCTGGGTCAGATCGATGTCCGCTGGGACGCAGACCTGTCGACGCTCTGGGCGTTCATGACGCCACTGGAGCGACCCAACAGTAACATGGGCCTGATTCGCGACACCATGGCTTGGCAGCGCGAAAGCAAGCAGGTCTTTGGCGGCAAGCAGAACAACGATGGAAGCGGCCTGCTGAAGTTCATGGTGCTCGGGTCGCGCTTTCCCGGCGTGTTCAACCTAGGTGGCGATCTGGAAATGTTCGCCGAATGCATTCAGCGCCGCGACCGCGCCACGCTGCTGAAATATGGTATCGCCTGTTGCGAGATCGTCGATCGCATCTGGCATTGCAACGACATGAACATCATCAATATCGGCTTGGCCCAGGGTGACGCGCTGGGCGGTGGGCTGGAAGCATTGATGTGCTTCGACGTCATAATCGCTGAAAGACAGGCCCGCTTCGGCTTGCCCGAAGTATTGTTCGGCCTCTTCCCTGGCATGGGCGCCTATTCCATTCTTTCCCGCCGGGTCGGTCCCGTTCTGGCGCGGCATATGCTGACAGATGGCCGCATCTATACCGCCGAAGAAATGTGCGACATGGGCATCGTCAACCAGGTGGTCGAAACGGGCGAAGGCGAAGCCGCGACCGCCCAGTGGATCAAGGATCACGCATCCCACCATGCAGGCTATGTCGGCATCAACCGAGCCGGTCGTCGGGTCAACCCCATGACGCTGGAAGAGCTGATCGATATCGTCGAAACCTGGACCGATACGGCGTTGGCTCTATCCGACCGCGATCTGCGCATGATGCGGCGGCTGGCGGCTGCCCAGACTCGCTTGCGCGGATAGGGAAGACCTGCGCCGCCGCGATCAGGCGTGGCGGCGACGTTGCACTGGATCGGGCCGTTCGCTGCCAGCCAAAGGCCCTGCCGCGATCAGTTCTGCGATCCGCTCGCGCGGCACCGGCCGGCTGAACAAATAGCCCTGCACATTGGTGAAGCCGGCTTCGCGCGCATGGATGAGTTGGTCGGGCGTCTCGATCCCTTCGGCCACCGTGTCCATATTGAGGTCGCGCGCGAGATTGCCGATCGCGCGGACGATGGCGCGATCCTCGGCATTGGCGCTGACACCGGCCATGAAGCTCTGATCGATCTTGAGCGTGTCGAACCGGTAGGAACGCAGGTAGGACAGCGCGCTGTAGCCGGTACCGAAATCGTCCAGCGCCAGCCGCAGCCCGATCCGCTGCAATTCGCGCAGGATACTGTTGGTCTGCCCGCTATTGTCGAGGAAGATGGATTCGGTGACCTCCAACTCCAGCCTGCGGGCGGGCAGGCCCGATTCCAGCAGCGCGGCGATGACATTGCCCGGCAGTTCGGCGCATTTGAGCGAGGCCGGCGAAATATTGATCGCGATCCGCACATCGCCTGGCCAGGCGACAGCGGTGTTGCAAGCCTCGCGCAGCACCCATCCGGTCATCGCCTCGATCATGCCCATGCTTTCGGAGATCGGTATGAATTCCGACGGCGGAATCGGTCCCAGCACCGGATGATCCCAGCGCAGCAGCGCCTCACAAGCGTCTATATGCCCGCTCTCCAGATCGACGATCGGCTGATAGAGCAGCTTGAGTTCGCCGCCATCAAGCGCGCGGCGCAGGCCCGTTTCAATCTCATGGATACGGTTGAACCGTTCCTTGAGCGACCAGTTGAAGCTGGCGGCGCGATTGCGCCCTTCCCGCTTCGCTTCATACAGCGCCAGGTCGGCATGCTGCATCAACTCGTCCATGTCGCGGCCATCCTGCGGCGCGACGGCATAGCCGATGGAGGCCGTGACCTGGAGATGATTGTCGCTCAGGTCAAAGCCATGCGCGAAATAGCCGATAATCTCCTGCGCCAATGCGGCGGCGGTGACGCGGTCCATATCCGGGCAAATGATGACGAATTCATCGCCGCCGAACCGCGCAATGCGTCCCCGCCCCTGCACGACGTCATTCAGCCGCTCTGCCACGCCGCGCAGCAACTGGTCGCCAACCATATGGCCCAGCGAGTCGTTGATTTCCTTGAACCGGTCGATGTCCATCCACAATATGGTGACGGCGTCGTTCCGCTTCTGGTTCGTATCGAAAATCTCGCGCAGGCGCATCTGCATCGCCATGCGGTTTTCCAGGCCGGTCAGGCTGTCGAAGCGCGCCAGCCGTTCAAACTTCTCGGCCAGCAGTGATTTTTCGCGCTTGCCGACCAGTGCCTGTACGACGATGCGATGGACGGTAGAGCTGATTTCGGCCAGCCCCAGCACCATCATCACCATCGCCACGGACAGGACGCGATAGCCGGTCGAGCCTTCCAGCCACAGGCCGGTCGCGGTGGGCAACAGGGTCAGGCAGACTTGGCCGATGGCAATTTGCACACGACCCGCATTGCGGCCGGAAATACCGCCGGCATAGCCCGTCGCCATCGACACGCTGAGCATGTGGGTGACGGGGTTGGGCGATCCCAGCAACGTGACGAAGCCCATCAAACCCAGCAGCCCGGCATAGCCCCAGGCACCCAGTTCATAAGCCAGTTCCCAGCTACGTGAGGCGACGGCGGTGCCGCGCACCAGCTGGCGGTGGAAGAAAATGGCGGAAATGACGCGCAACGTTGCGACCAGACAGAGGACCGCGACCACAAGCTGGATCGGACCCGGATCGGACAAGGTGCTGATCACGATGCCGACGGCCACGCCGGTAACCGCGCCGA
Organism: Sphingobium limneticum; assembly: GCF_008710165.1. Lineage (NCBI taxonomy): Bacteria > Pseudomonadati > Pseudomonadota > Alphaproteobacteria > Sphingomonadales > Sphingobiaceae > Sphingobium > Sphingobium limneticum. The sequence goes on from NZ_VYQA01000010.1 coordinate 112,742, forward strand.
TGGTCAGCGATCGGGGCGAAGCGTAAAGCGATTCGACCAAGCTCCGCCGCACGTCGGCGTCCTGCCCCGTGTCCAGCGCCCGGCGCTTTTCCAATAATGTTTTCAGCACGCGCAAATGGCGGGTCTCCGCTTCCCGCTCGGGTCATCGCATTTTCCGTTTATTTTTCGGTTAACATTGTTGTTAGGGATCGGTGCCTCCACACATTCCTTCAACAGGAGTTTCCCCGCATGCATCCGCTCGATCGCCCCATCTGGAACAGCCTGTCGAGCGGCTGGGCGACATGGGCGCAGGGCGATGACCGCGCCCGCCGGATCGATCCGCGCCATGGCCCGTTCGGCGCGGCGGCGAACGACCATCCCGACAGTCTTGCCGCCCTCGCTGCGCTGGTGCCCGCGGATGGCGAATTATGGATGATCGGCCCGGACGCGCTGACACCACCGCCCGGCGTCCATGTCGCCCGCACCGCCACATTGGCGCAGATGGTCGCACCATCCGTTACGCCCGCCACCGCTTTCCCGCCCGCCTGGGCGCCGCTGGACGAAAGCGACGCGGCGGAGATGCTGGACCTGGCGCTGCTGACGAAGCCCGGCCCGTTCCGATCGCACACCCACCGGCTGGGCCGCTTCATCGGCGTGCGGGCGGAAGGCAGACTGGTCGCCATGGCCGGCGAGCGGATGCGCCTGCCCGGCTTTACCGAAGTCAGCGGTGTGTGCACCCACCCCGACTGGCGCGGCCGGGGGCTGGCCGGCGCACTGATGCGGGTGGTGGCGCAGGCGATGCTGGACAGGGGCGAGACGCCCTTCCTCCACGCCTATGCCGCGCATGACAAGACGATCGCTTTGTATCGCTCACTGGGGTTCGAAGTGCGGGCGGAATTGCCGATGATGGTGGTGATGGCCGCAACGGATCAGTAGATTTCTTCGCCCTCCAGCCCCGCCAGCCGGATCAGCGCTATGCCGGTCGCTCTTACAATTCCGTCATCTGGCGACCATCGCTCGGCAAAGTGATGGCCGCTAGCGTCGCTTCGTTCGATCAGCCAACGCGCTCCGTCCGTGCCGGGCGGGCCGCAAGAGGGGGTAGCAGGCTCCAACAAGGCGGGATCGGCGTCGGCAAGCAAAGAAATGACCTCCCCCTGATCCACCGCGCGACTTTTCCGATCTTTCACCTGCCCATAGTCGTAACCGCCTAGCCCGGAAAAGCGGATCATTTCGACACGGCCCTTACTCTGATTTGGCATGGTCAGACGGACGATGATGGGGGCGTGAAAGCTACGCAACCATATAAAGCGCAAGATTGTTGCGCCATCTGAGCGTGGGGTCAGGAATGACGGCTCCTTCGCACGGGCGAGAATCGTGGCGTATGACGACAGGATATCGTCATCGATCAGCTTCACAGTGTGGACCTGATCCCCATAGTGGCAATCGTGGGTTGCCGTCTGCGTCGCGAAATAGTGCCGTAACGGTAGAGTCTGATTTATTGCCGTCGGCGTGCCCGACAGCAGCAAGGCGATCGTCAACGATAACATATATCCTCCAGCTAGACGCGCAGCATGTCAGCCCAGTTCGCTGTAGGAAAGAAAAAAGCCGGTGGATCGCTCCACCGGCTTTTTCTGTCAGGCTTGCACCTGGTGACATGCGACCCCAGCCTGAGCCGGGGTCGAACTTCCTATCAGAAGTCCATGCCGCCCATGCCGCCCATGCCGCCGCCGGGCATGCCCATCGGCGCCTTGTCGTCGGCGGGCAGTTCCGAAACGGCCGCTTCGGTGGTGATCAGCAGACCAGCAACCGAGGCAGCGTTCTGGAGCGCGGTGCGCACGACCTTGGTCGGGTCGATGACGCCGGCGGCGACCAGGTTTTCGTACACGTCGGTCGACGCGTTGAAGCCGAACGAGGTGTCGTCCTGATCCAGCAGCTTGCCCGAAACGACGGCGCCGTCATGACCGGCGTTGCTGGCGATCTGGCGAACCAGAGCGGTCAGCGACTTGCGGACGATGTCGATGCCGCGGGTCTGGTCGTCATTGACGCCCGTCAGACCGGTCAGCGCCTTGGTTGCGTACAGCAGAGCCGTACCGCCACCGGGGACGATGCCTTCTTCGACGGCTGCGCGCGTGGCGTGCAGGGCGTCGTCGACGCGGTCCTTGCGTTCCTTGACTTCCACTTCGGTCGCGCCGCCGACCTTGATGACGGCCACGCCGCCAGCAAGCTTCGCCAGACGTTCCTGAAGCTTTTCACGGTCATAGTCGCTGGTCGTGTTTTCGATCTGCGAACGGATCTGCTCCGTGCGGCCCTTGATCGAATCGCTGTCGCCAGCGCCGTCGACGATGACAGTGTTGTCCTTGTCGATGGTGACGCGCTTGGCGGTGCCGAGCATGCCGAGCGTGACGGACTCAAGCTTGATGCCCAGGTCTTCCGAGATCACTTCGCCCTTGGTCAGGACGGCGATGTCTTCCAGCATGGCCTTGCGGCGGTCGCCGAAGCCAGGCGCCTTGACAGCCGCGACCTTCAGGCCACCGCGCAGCTTGTTGACGACCAGGGTCGCCAGCGCTTCGCCTTCGATATCTTCCGCGATGATCAGCAGGGGACGGCCCGACTGAACGACGGCTTCCAGGATGGGAAGGATCGACTGAAGGTTCGACAGCTTCTTTTCGTGGATCAGGATGTACGGATCAGCCAGCTCGACAGCCATCTTTTCCGGGTTGGTGATGAAGTAGGGCGACAGGTAGCCGCGGTCGAACTGCATGCCTTCCACGACGTCCAGTTCGAAGTCGAGACCCTTGGCCTCTTCCACGGTGATGACGCCTTCCTTGCCGACCTTTTCCATGGCTTCGGCGATCTTTTCGCCGACTTCACGGTCACCGTTGGCGGAGATGATGCCGACCTGGGCGACTTCGGCCGAACCCGAAACCGGCTTCGAACGCGACTTGATGTCTTCGACGACCTTGATGACGGCGAGGTCGATACCACGCTTCAGGTCCATCGGGTTCATGCCGGCGGCAACCGACTTCATGCCTTCGCGCACGATGGCCTGGGCCAGCACGGTCGCGGTGGTGGTGCCGTCACCGGCGATGTCGTTGGTCTTCGAAGCCACTTCGCGCACCATCTGGGCGCCCATGTTTTCGAACTTGTCCTTCAGTTCGATTTCCTTGGCGACCGAAACACCGTCCTTGGTGATGCGGGGCGCGCCGAAGCTCTTGTCGATGACGACGTTGCGGCCCTTCGGGCCCAGGGTCACCTTGACCGCGTCGGCCAGGATGTCGACGCCGCGCAGGATGCGCTCACGAGCGTCACGCGAAAACTTTACGTCCTTCGCTGCCATGATCTTTTACCTTCGTTTGAGAATTGCAAAATTTGCGAAGTTCACACCGTCACAGGGCGCGAATTTTCGCCGAAATCGGGAATGGATATCCGGTTCGCAGCTTTACGCCACGATGCCGCTGCCGTTTTTAGGCAACGATACCCAGGATGTCCGATTCCTTCATGATGAGCAGGTCTTCACCGTCGACCTTGACTTCGGTGCCCGACCACTTGCCGAACAGCACGCGATCGCCGGCCTTGACGTCCAGCGGGGTCACTTTGCCGTCTTCGGCCTTGCTGCCCGAACCGACGGAGACGATTTCGCCTTCTTGCGGCTTTTCCTTGGCGGTGTCGGGGATGATGATGCCACCGGCGGTCTTCGCTTCCGCTTCGATGCGGCGGACGAGAACGCGGTCATGCAATGGGCGGAATGCCATGTTGAGTGCCTTTCCCTGGCGTGATTTGGGATGGGGCGCAGCGGATGGGCCATTGGAGTCGTGCTCCAAACCACCCTGTCCGCCTGTCCTTCTCCCGATGAACCTGTCTTTGTTAGCACTCACTGAGCAGGAGTGCTAGCGGCATGCATATGGAAAAACTATTCCGCCGGTCAAGGGCGAGGGAGCGGAAAAATTTCCTGCCCGTTCCGACCCGGTGCCAGCGCTTCGCCGCAGATAGGCGCGGCACCCGCCATCGTCATCCCGCCCGCGACGGATTGCGCGGATATTGCGGCTATTCCTTATACATGTCGCTTCGGGAATCTTTGATGACAGGCGCATCGCTCGCGCGTGTCGCCGGTTGAGGGGGACACAAGCATAAGGAGAGGATGATGCCCTACGCCACGATCCTGGCCGCCGTCGATGTCAACAATCCGGACCTGGCCCATGCCGCCATTGCCGGCGCGGCTGAAATTGCCGGTACCACCGGTACCGTCCACATCCTCTATGTCCGCTATTATCTGCCCACCCGCTATTCGGAACTGCTGGCGATCGATTTCGACGAGCGGGAAGAAGAGGAAGCGATGGCCGCCATGCAGGCATGGGCGGATGAAGCGGGACTGGACCCGGCCCGCACGCAGATATTCACCCGCCGCGGCCGCGTGCGCGACGAAGTGCTGATCGAGGCGGAACGGCGCGGCGCCGACCTGATCGTCATCGGGTCGCATCAACCCTCGCTCTCGTCCAAGCTGCTGGGCTCCAACGCGTCGGCCATCGTCCACCAATCGGCGATCAGCGTGCTGACAGTCCGAACGGTTTCGAAATAATCATGGATAGTTGAGCGGGGCTTGGTTGCGGGCGGCGGGGCCGCTTCCTACCTGCGGGCCACATCCTCTTATCGGAGCCAGCCCGCATGACCGACACCTACACCCCGCCCGAAGTCTGGACCTGGGACAAGGAGGCTGGCGGCCCCTTCGCCAGCATCAACCGGCCGATCGCCGGCGCGACTCATGACAAGGATCTGCCGGTCGGCGATCACTCGCTTCAGCTTTATTCGCTCGCTACGCCCAATGGGCAGAAGGTGACGATCCTGCTGGAGGAATTGCTGGAGGCGGGCGTGTCCGCTGCCGACTATGACGCCTGGCTGATCAAGATCGGCGATGGCGACCAGTTCGGCAGCGATTTCGTCGACATCAATCCCAACAGCAAGATCCCAGCCCTGCTGGACCGCAGCGTATCGCCGCCGCAGCGCGTGTTCGAATCCGGCTCGATCCTGCTTTATCTGGCGGAGAAATTCGGCAAGTTCCTGCCGACCGACCCGGCCGGCCGTACGGAGACGCTAAACTGGCTGTTCTGGCAAATGGGCGCCGGCCCGCTGCTGGGCGGCGGCTTCGGCCATTTCTTCGCCTATGCGCCGGAGAAATACGAATATCCGATCAACCGCTACACGATGGAAGTGAAGCGCCAGCTGGACCTGCTGGACAAGCGTCTGGCGGACAATGAATATATTGGCGGCGCGGAATACGGCATCGCCGATATCGCCATCTGGCCCTGGTATGGCGGGCTGGTGCTGGGCCGGGCCTATGGCGCGGCGGAGTTTCTGGACGCGGGCAGCTACACCAACCTGCTACGCTGGGCCAAACAGATCGACGCCCGCCCCGCCGTGAAGCGCGGCCGCATGGTCAACAAGGCGAACGGGCCGCTGGAAGAGCAGCTGCACGAACGCCACGCCGCAAGCGACTTCGACACGAAGACGCAGGACAAGCTGGAAGGCGCGGCTTAAAATCTGAATTCCCCCTCCCGCTTGCGGGAGGGGGCTAGGGGGTGGGCTGGACGTCGCAATTGCCCACCCCGCTGCGACTAACGCGCTGCGCGCGCAAGTCTCGCTGCCCCTCCCGCGAGCGGGAGGGGATTGGAAGAGCCTCAATACCCGACCGTGAACCGCGCCTTGCTGTGCTTGGGCGTCTCGATCTCGTCGACCAGCGCGATGGCATAGTCGGCGTAGGAAATGCTGCTATTGCCGTCCGCATCGGCCAGCAGTTCGTCCTTGCCGAGGCGGAAGCTGCCCTTGCGGTCGCCGACGAAGAAATAGGCGGACGGCGAGAGGAAGGTCCAGTCGATGTCGTCCACACCGCGCAGATAGGTCAGGAAATCCGCGCCCTTGCCCGCTTCGGCCTTGTACGCTTCGGGAAATTCCGGCGTGGTGATCAGGGCGACGCCCGGCGCGACCTCCAGGCTGCCGGCGCCGCCGACCACCAGATAGCGGGGCACACCGGAATCGCGCACGACGCCGACCAGCGAGGTGGGATCGGTGTCGGAGAACATGACCGCGCTGACCACCACATCATGGCCCTTGATCGCTTCGACCAGCGCGTCGGTGTGCTGCACATCGCGGGCAACCGCCGTGACGCCGTCAACCTTGACCGCATTTTCGGGATGGCGGGAAATGGCCGTCACCTGATGCCCGCGCCGCGCGAGTTCCGCGCTGATTTCCGTGCCGGCGCGGCCAGTGCCGCCGATGATCGCTACCTTCATGCTTCCAATCTCCATAGGATGGTTACTGATGGAAACCAGATAGCGATTGCGATATCATGGTCGCAAGAAGGCACTTCGCCATCACCTGGTTACGCGCAGGAAACCACCCCCATGCTTTCCACCCTGGACTTGCCCCCGCCCCGCATCGGCGACGCCTATAATCCCGACTGTCCGACCCGCCATGTGCTGGACCGGATCGGCGACAAATGGGCAGTGCTGGTGATGCTGACGCTGAAGGACGGGCCGGTGCGCTTCAACGACCTGCGGCGGCGGATCGGTGCGATTTCACAGAAGATGCTGTCGCAGACGTTGAAGAGCCTGGAGCGCGACGGCCTGGTCAGCCGCGCCGCCTTCCCCACCGTGCCGGTGACGGTCGAATATCGGCTGACGCCGCTGGCCGGCGGGCTGATCGGCATATTGGACCAGATCACCCATTGGGCCGAAAGCCATGTCGGCGATATCATGGCCGCGCGCCGCGCCCATGACGGAACGGACGCGCTGGCCGCCTGAAATCCCCCTTGCGCCCGCCCCGGCATCATCGCATGATGCGCGCACGGGGTAAGGCAATCTCCCGTTCAGGCGTTCCCCGCCCAAGCATTGCGGCTGTATCGGGCCTTTGGCGCGCTTTGGCGTGTCCGGCCCAAGGGGGACGTGCGTGTCGCAACCGGATTTATCGACATTATTCCGAGTCTTCGGGCGGATCGGCCTGATCAGTTTCGGCGGGCCGGCGGGCCAGATTGCGCTGATGCACCGCGAACTGGTGGAGGAACGGCAATGGGTGGAGGAAGGTGCCTTCCTGCGCGCGCTCAATGTATGCCACCTGCTGCCGGGGCCGGAGGCGCAGCAGCTGGCGACCTGGATCGGGTGGCGGATGCACGGCACGATCGGGGGACTTGTGTGCGGCCTGTTGTTCGTGCTGCCCGGCGCGGCGATCATGCTGGGCCTGTCGATGCTCTACGCCTTTGCCGCGGACCTGAAACCCGTGGCGGCGCTGTTTCTGGGGATCAAGGCGGCGGTGCTGGCCATCGTGGTGCAGGCGCTGATCCGCATCGCCCGGCGCGCGCTGGACAGCGGGTTCAAGCGCGCGCTGGCCTTTGCGGCGTTCCTCGCGCTGTTCCTGTTCAACCTGCCCTTCCCGCTGGTCGTGCTGGGATCAGGCGCGATCGGCTTCCTGCTGGCGCGGGTGCGGCCGGACTGGCTGCATGCCCATGGCAAGGCGGCGAGCGACGCGCCGGTCGGGCCATTGCCCTGGGCGCAGACGCTGCGGTCGATCGCGATATGGATCGCGATATGGGCCGCGCCGATGCTGGCGATCCTGCTGGCGCTCGGCCCCGATCATGTCCTGTGGAAGATCGGCGTATTCTTCTCGCAACTGGCGGTGGTGACGTTCGGCGGCGCCTATGCGGTGCTGGCCTATATGGCGCAGGAGGCGGTGCAGTCGATGCACTGGCTGTCGGCCGGTGAAATGACCGATGGGCTGGGCCTGGCCGAAACGACGCCGGGACCGCTGATATTGGTGACGCAGTTCGTCGGCTTTCTGGGCGCATTCCGGGCGCCGGCGCCGTTCACGCCGCTGGTCGCGGGATTGCTGGGCGGGTTGCTCACGACCTGGGTGACGTTCGCGCCTTGTTTCCTGTGGATCTTCAGCGTCGCGCCGTGGATGGAGCGGCTGGAGCGCGCGCCGCGTCTGCAAGGGGCGCTCGCCGCGCTGACCGCCGCGATCGTGGGGGTGATCGGCAACCTGACCGTCTGGTTCGCGCTGCATGTGCTGTTCATGCGCGGGGAACGGGTGGCCGCCGGGCCGGTCAGGCTGTGGTGGCCGGACTGGACCAGTCTGGACTGGCGGATTGCCGCCATCGCGCTGGGGGCTGCGCTGCTCATCTTCGTGGCGAAGCGCTGAGTGATGACGGTGCTGGCGATCTGCGCAGTGGCAGGGCTGGCAGTGAGTGGGATGTAGGCATTGTTCCCCGGCGCAGGCCGGGGAACGTCATGATGTTACCCCGCCGCCTGCACGATCTCGGCCCATGCCTCTTCGCTGATGACCTCAATCCCCAGCGCGGCGGCCTGCTTCAGCTTGCTGCCCGCGCCGGGGCCGGCCACGACCAGATCGGTTTTGGCGCTGACGGAGCCGGCAGCCTTGGCGCCCAGCCGCTCGGCTTGCGCCTTCGCCTCGTCGCGGCTCATCGTCTCCAGCTTGCCGGTGAAGACGACGATCTTGCCGGTCACGGCGCTGGCGGTAGTTTCGACCACATAATCGGGCGGCGAAACCTCGCGCAGCAAGTCTTCCCACGCCTCGACATTATGCGGTTCGTGGAAGAAATCAGCCAGCGCATGGCCGACCGCGCTCCCGACATTTTCGACGCCGATATGTTCGGCGATCGCCTTATCCCGCTTGGCCTGCGTCTCCGCCGGATCGGCGGCGGCGCGCAGGGCGATAATCTCTTCGCCGATCGCGCGGATCGCCGGCAGCCTGGTGTAGCGTTTGAGCAGATCCCGCGCCGTCACCGCGCCGACATGGCGGATGCCAAGGCCGAAGAGCAGCTTTGCAGCGTCCGGCGCGCGCTTCGCCTCGATCGCGGCGAGCAGATTGTCGACCGACTTTTCCTTCCACCCTTCGCGGCCGATCAGGTCGGGTCGATGCTTTTTCAGGCGGAAGATGTCGGCCGGCTCGGCGATCCAGCCCAGGTCGATAAATTCCTGGATCGACTTCTCCCCCAACCCCTCGATATCCAGCGCGGCGCGGCTGACGAAATGGCGCAGCCGCTCGAACCGCTGGGCCGGGCAGATCAGGCCCCCGGTACAGCGAAAATCGACCTCCTCCTCCTCGCGCACCGCTTCGGACTGGCAGACGGGGCAATGGGTCGGGAACAGGAAGGGTTCGCGCGCTTCCTCACGGGTCAGATTTTCGACCACTTGCGGGATGACGTCGCCTGCGCGCTGCACGACGATGCGGTCACCGGGGCGCACGCCCAGCCGCGCAATCTCGTCGGCATTGTGCAACGTGACGTTGGAGACGACCACGCCGCCCACGGTCACGGGCGTCAGGCGTCCCACCGGCGTCAGCTTGCCGGTGCGGCCGACCTGAATGTCGATCGCCTCCAGCGTGGTCTGCGCCCGTTCGGCGGGAAATTTATGCGCGATGGCCCAGCGCGGCGCCTTGGCCACGAAGCCCAGCCGCTGCTGCCAGTCGAGCCGGTCGACCTTGTAAACCACCCCGTCAATGTCGAAGGGCAGTTCGGCGCGCGCCGACTCTATCCCGCGATAATGGGCGATCAGCGCGTCGAGACTATCGACGCAGGCCAGCATGTCCGACACCGGCAGGCCCCAGCTGGCGATCGCCTGCATCACGCCCAGCTGCGTGTCGGCGGGCACTTCGCTGTGCGCGCCCCAGCCATGGGCCAGGAAGCGTAGCGGGCGGGCGGCGGTGACGGTCGCGTCCTTCTGGCGGAGCGATCCGGCGGCGGCGTTGCGCGGATTGGCGAACTGCCGCGCCTTTTCGGGGTCGTCGGCTTCGGCAAGCAGGCGCTGGTTCAGAGCCACGAAATCGCCCTTGGCCATATAGACCTCCCCGCGCACCTCGAACAGGTCGGGGATGTTCGGCCCGGTCAATTGCTGCGGAATGTCGGGGATCGTGCGGACATTGGCGGTGACGTCCTCTCCCGTCGTCCCGTCCCCGCGCGTCGCGGCCAGCACCAAGGCGCCCTTTTCATAGCGCAGCGAGCAGGACAGGCCGTCAATCTTCGGCTCGGCAGTCAGCGCCAGCGGCGCGTCGTCGGGCAGAGCAAGGAAACGGCGGACGCGGGCCAGAAATTCGCCGATATCCTCGTCCGAAAAACCATTGTCCAGGCTCATCATGCGGACGGCATGGGGCACTTTCTTGAGCGCCGATGTGGCGGCGGCACCCACCTGCGCATTGGGCGAATCGGCGCGGATCAGATGCGGAAAGGCCGCCTCCAGCGCATTATTCTCACGGATCAGCGCGTCATAGTCGGCGTCGCTAATCTCCGGCGCGTCCTGATCATGGTAGAGCCGGTTATGTTTCGCCACCTCCTTGGCAAGGCGCATCAGGCGGTTGGCAGCTTGGGCTTCGGAGAGGGTCGCAGGGTCGGTCATGGGGATGCCTTACCCGCTGTCGTGCGGCGGCGAAAGCGGGAGTCGTTCACGCGGAGCCGCGAAGGCGCGGAGAGTTTTCTAGAGGCGGTTTAGAGCGTGGTGGCATGCGAGCTCCACCCCGTCAATAAGTTCATCCCGTTCTCAAAATCTCCGCGCCTCCGCGTCTCCGCGCGAACACATCAACCTCACATCCCCGCCACCGGCACCGTTTCGAAATGCTGCGGAAAGCCCGCAATGATCGGCCTTGCCTTGGCAATGGCCGCGCGCACGGCAGGCAGCTTGAGCGAAGCGGCATGGCTTTCGCGGCTGTCCCAGATTTCGGTGATCCAGATCGCGTCCGGATTGGCCGTGTCCAGCGCCACCACATAGGACAGGCAGCCGGGAATACCGCCGGTCGCCGCCGTCAGGATCGCAACCAGTGCGTCGCGCTGGCCGGGCGTGCTGAGCATCTGGCCGATCAGGCCGTAGCGGGGCTTGGCCTCCTGCGCGGCGGCAGGAATGGCGCTGGCGGCGATCGCGGCGGCGGTGAGGCCGAGCATGTCTCTACGGTTATGGGTCATAGACCTATCATTCCCGTTCGGTTCGAGCTTGTCGAGAACTCTGCGCGATGGTTCTCGACAAGCTCGAACCGAACGGAGGGTGGTGTCAAGCTTCCAGCAACCGCTCCGCCTGTGCCCGCGCCTCTGCCGTAATCTCAGCGCCCGACAACATACGCGCGATTTCCTCGCGCCGTTCGGCTTCGCTCAGGGCATGAACACCCGTACGCGTCACGGTCCCGTCACTCGACTTGGCGATCAGCATATGGCTCGCGCCGCGCGCCGCGACCTGCGGGCTGTGGGTGACGACCAATATCTGGTTGCTCTGCGCCAGCCGCGACAGCCGTTCGCCGATCGCATCGGCCACCGCGCCGCCCACGCCCCGGTCGATTTCGTCGAAGATCAGCGTGTCGGCCCCGCCCCGCTCCGCCAGCGCGACCTTGAGCGCCAAGATGAAGCGCGACAATTCGCCGCCCGATGCGATCTTCGCCAGCGGCGCGAAGGGCGCGCCGGGGTTGGTCGAAATTTCGAATTCGACCCGGTCCATGCCCTGCGCGCTCCACTGGCCTTCATCCAGTTGCGCGACGACAGTACGGAACCGCGCGGCGTCCAGCTTGAGCGGCGCCAGTTCACCCGCAACCGCGGCGTCGAGGCGCCCGGCGGCCAGTTGCCGCTCGGCCGACAGCGCCTGCGCCGCCGCGCGATAGGCGTCGGCCTTGCCCGCCACATCCTTTTCCAGCGCTGCGATATGCTCTTCCCCGCCCTCGATCGCGGCCAGCTTGGCTGCCATCTCGTCGCGCAGGGCGGCCAGGTCGTCGGGCTGCACCTGATGCTTGCGGGCCAGACCGCGCAGGTCGAACAGGCGGGTTTCGATCGAATCGAGCCGGGCGGGATCGAAACTCAGCGCCTCGGCGGCTTCGGCCAGACGGTCCTCCGCCTCGCCCGCTTCGACGACCGCGCGATCCAGCGCCTCCAGCACGGCATTCAGCAATGGCTCCTCACCCGCGATGCGATCGAGCCGGCGCGCGGCCTGACGCAATTGGGCCAGACCCCCGTCGGAGCCGGTCAGGCAATCGCTGACCGCGCTCAGGTCGTCGGTCAGTCGCGCACCCTTCTGCATGGTCGCCCGCTCTTCCGCGAGGGTCGCTTCCTCGCCCGGTTCGGGCGCGAATTTGCGCAATTCCTCGACCGCATGGGTCAGATAGTCGCGGTCGCGCGCGGCATTGTCCACCGTCTCGCGCGCGGCGGCCAGCGCATTGGCGGCGGCGCGCCATCCGGCATGGGCGGTGGCGACTGCGCCTGCATCGCAACGGCCATAGCTGTCGAGCAGCGCCCGATGACCGCGCGGGTTGAGCAGGCCGCGATCGTCATGCTGGCCGTGGATCTCGACCAGCGACCCACCGATGTCGCGCAGCAGCGCGGCCGAACAGGGCTGATCGTTGACGAAGGCGCGGCTGCCGCCATCGGCCTTTACCAGCCGGCGGATCAGCAGCGGTTCGCCCGGCTCCATATCGATGCCATTGTCGGCGAGCAGTTGGGCGACGCGGGTGGAGGCAGCGGGCGGCTCGAAGGCCGCGACGACGCTCGCCTGCGCTTCGCCGTTGCGGACCAGCCCGCTATCGGCCCGCGCACCCAGCGCCAGCCCCAGCGAGTCGAGCAGGATCGATTTGCCCGCGCCGGTTTCACCCGTCAGCACGGACAGGCCAGCGCCGAACTCCAGGTCCAGCGCTTCGATCAGCACGACATTGCGGATGGCGAGCGAGGTTAGCAGCGCGATAACTCCCCCCTCCCTTTCAAGGGAGGGGTCAGGGGGTGGGTGCGCCGCGCCAGCGGCGCCTGCAACGGCGAGGTTGGACGCTCGCTTCGCTCGCGACCCACCCCAACCCCTCCCTTGAAAGGGAGGGGCTAAAAAACGTTAAGCCTTGCCGCCATGTTGCTGCATCAGCTTGTAGCTGCGTTCATACCATTTGGTGCCGGGATAGTTTCGGCCCAGCACGGCGGCGGCCTTTTGCGCTTCGGCGGGGATGCCGAGCGAGAGGTAGGATTCAACCAGCCGCTCCAGCGCTTCGGGTGCGTGGGTCGTGGTCTGATATTTGTCCACCACCGAACGGAAACGCAGCGTAGCGGCGAGCCACTGGCCGCGGCGCTGGTAGAAGCGGCCGACTTCCATTTCCTTGCCGGCGAGATGGTCGTTGACCAGATCGACCTTCAACCGCGCATCGGCGGCGTAGCGCGTGTCGGGATAGCGGCGGATCAGCTCGCCCAGCGCGTCCAGGCCCTGCTGCGTGATCTTCTGGTCGCGGGTGACGTCGGCAATCTGCTCATAATAGCACAGCGCGATCAGATAATAAGCGTAGGGCGCGTCCTTGTTGCCGGTATGGATCGACAGGAAACGCTGCGACGCGGCGATGGACTCATTATAGTCCTGGTTCATATAATAGCTGAACGCGGACATGAGCTGCGCCCGGCGGGCCCAGGGCGAATAGGGATGCTGGCGCTCCACCTCGTCGAACAGGGCGGCGGCGAGCTTGTACTGACCACGATCGAGCCGGTCCTTACCGCTGTTATACAGGGTCGAAACGTCGCGGGCGACATATTGGGTGTCGGCCTTGTTCTTCGATGTGGAGCAGCCGGTGAGCACGGGCGAGGCGATCAGGACCAAGGCGGTGGCCGCGCCGATGCGCGTCAGGGTTTTCGTCAGCATGGCCGGGTCATAGCCGAGCGGATCGCCGCCGCCAAGCGGCAGAATGCGCCTTCGTCAACAGGCCCTTCAACAGGCGATCGTGGCGGGCAGATCGAGCCGGGCGATCGCCCCGCCCTGGGGCGCGGCGGACAGGGCGAAACGCCCGCCCAGCTGGGCCGCGAGCGCATGGGCGATGCGCAGGCCCAGCGATTGCCCACCATCCCCGCCGGGCGTCAGACCATGGCCGTCGTCGGCCACTTCCAGCGCCAGCGCGCCATCCGCCTGCGCCAAACTGACATGGATATGGCCGGCGCGATCGGGCAGGCCATGTTCGATCGCATTGCTGACCGATTCCGCGACCACCAGCGCCAGCGGCACGGTGATATTGGGGTCGAGCCGCAGGCCCACCGGCACTGCCACGGTCAGGGCGACGTCCTGCCGCCCGCTGGCGTCCATGATGTCGGTGGTCAGTTCCGTCAGGAAGCCGTGCATGTCCTGCCCCGCCCCCGACGGATCGTAGAGCGCCCGGCTGATCCGCCCGACCAGCGCCAGCCGTTCCGACGCATCGTCCAGCGCGCGGCGGGCGACCTCATGGTCGACATGGCGGCGCTGGAGCGAGAGCATGGCCGCCACGACCTGAAGATTGTTGGACACGCGATGCTGCAATTCCTGGAACAGCAATTCGCGATTGTCGGCCAGCGTGCGGCTGCGTTCCCGCTCTACGGCCAGATTGAAATTGGCCCGCTGCATGAAATGAATGAGCGCGATGTCGACCACCACCACGCCGCTGTAGAACAGCATGGCTACGACCACCGCCGGATTGATCGCAAAGCCATTGTGCGGCGGGATGAAGACATACCAGGAGATGATCCCGCACAGCAGGCCCGCGAAAATGCCGGGCCGCACGCCGAACAGGAAAGACGCGAGGATGACCGCCGGGAAGAAGGTGACGAAGGGATAGCCAACGGGCAGCAACGGGTCCGCCGCGATCCGCAGCAGCAGCGCCGACGCGCAGAAGATGGTCGTGAGCACATAGGCGTAAAGCGGCCGATCGAGCACGAGCGGCAGCCGTTCGACAAAGCGCTCATTTCCTCGCTGCACCATCAACCCCCATCAGACCGTCATGACACTATCAGAACTTTGCCCCGGTTCTTTGATCGAAATTAACATATGGAAAGGCAAACGCAAAAACGGGGCGCCCGGCTGACCGGACACCCCATTTTCATTCCATCATCCAGCCTTTCGGCTGAATAGACGCTTTAGTCCTGGGTCAGGAAGTCGGGCAGACCGCCCGGTGCCGGGCCGTCATCGTTACCGCCTTCGCTGCGTTCGCGACGCGGGCCACGATCACCACCATCACGGCGCGGACCACGATCGCCACGGCCTTCGCCGCGACCGCCACGGTCGCCGCCGTCACGGCGCGGACCACGGCCACGATCGCCACGGCCTTCGCCACCACGGTCGCTGCGCGGTTCACGCGGTTCGCGGGCGGGACGGGTGTCCTCCAGCTCTTCACCGGTTTCCTGATCGACGACGCGCATGGACAGGCGAACCTTGCCGCGCGGGTCGATTTCGAGAACCTTGACCTTCACTTCCTGGCCTTCCGACACGACGTCGGTCGGCTTTTCGACGCGCTCATTCTTCATTTCGGAAACGTGGACGAGGCCGTCCTTGCCACCCATGAAGTTCACGAACGCACCGAAGTCGACGATGTTGACGACCTTGCCGGTGTAGACCTTGCCGACTTCCGCTTCCTCGACGATGCCGAGAATCCACTTCTTGGCGGCTTCGATCTGGGCGGTGTCGGACGACGAAATCTTGATGATGCCTTCGTCGTCGATGTCGACCTTCGCGCCGGTTTCGGCGACGATTTCGCGGATGACCTTGCCACCGGTGCCGATGACGTCACGGATCTTCGACTTGTCGATCTGGATCGTCTCGATGCGCGGGGCATGGGCCGACAGCTCGGTGCGGGTCGAGGACAGCGCCTTGCTCATCTCACCCAGAATGTGGGCGCGGCCTTCCTTGGCCTGGGTCAGAGCGGCTTCGAAGATTTCGCGCGTGATGCCCGCAATCTTGATGTCCATCTGCATCGTGGTGATACCGACTTCGGTACCCGCGACCTTGAAGTCCATGTCGCCGAGGTGATCTTCGTCACCCAGGATGTCGGACAGGACGGCGAAGTCCTTGCCTTCCAGGATCAGGCCCATGGCGATGCCCGACACGGGGCGCTTCAGGGGCACACCGGCGTCCATCATCGACAGCGAACCGCCGCAAACAGTCGCCATCGACGACGAGCCGTTGGACTCGGTGATGTCGGACAGGACGCGGATGGTGTAGGGGAACTCGTCCTTGCTGGGCAGCACGGGGTGCAGCGCACGCCATGCGAGCTTGCCATGACCCACTTCACGACGACCCGGCGCGCCGAAGCGGCCGACTTCACCGACCGAATAGGGCGGGAAGTTATAGTGCAGCATGAAGTTTTCATAATGCAGGCCGGTCAGGCCGTCGATCATCTGCTCGGCGTCCTTGGTGCCCAGCGTGGTGGTGCAGATGGACTGCGTTTCACCGCGCGTGAACAGGGCCGAACCATGGGTGCGGGGCAGGAAGCCGACCATCGCTTCGATCGGGCGGATCTGCGTGGTGGTACGACCGTCGATGCGCTTGCCGTCCTTCAGGATGGCGCCGCGCACGATTTCCGCTTCCAGCTTCTTGGTCAGCTTGATGCCGGCCATCACGGTCTGGGCGTCCAGGCCTTCGGCTGCGAAGGATGCCTTCGCCTTGGCGCGGGCTTCGTTCAGCGCGTTCGAGCGGGCCGACTTGTCGGTCAGCTTGTAGGCGGCCGTGATGTCCTTGCCGATCAGCTTCTTCAGCTTCTTCTTCAGGTCTTCGACATTGTCGCCCTTGGCGATGTCCCACGGATCCTTGGCGGCCTTCTCGGCCAGGTCGATGATCGCGTTGGCGATCTTCTTGCTGGCTTCATGGGCGAACAGGACCGCGCCCAGCATGATCTCTTCCGACAGTTCCTTGGCTTCGGATTCGACCATCATCACCGCGTTGCCGGTGGCGGCGACGACCAGGTCGAGTTCGCCGGTCTTCACTTCTTCCAGGCTCGGGTTCAGCTGATATTCGCCGTCCTTGTAACCAACGCGCGCGGCGCCGATCGGGCCCATGAAGGGCACGCCCGACAGGGTCAGCGCAGCCGACGCGGCGATCATCGCCACGATATCGGGCTCGCTTTCGCCGTCGAACGACAGAACCTGCGCGATCACGTTGATTTCGTTATAGAAACCTTCGGGGAACAGCGGGCGGATCGGGCGGTCGATCAGGCGGGAAACCAGCGTTTCCTTTTCCGTCGCGCCACGTTCACGCTTGAAGAAGCCACCCGGAATGCGACCGGCGGCCGAATATTTTTCCTGATAGTGGACGGTCAGCGGGAAGAAGTCCTGGCCTTCCTTCACGCTCTTGGCGGCGGTCACGGCGCACAGCACCACGGTTTCGCCATAGGTCGCCAGCACGGCGGCGTCGGCCTGGCGCGCGATACGGCCGGTTTCGAGGGTCAGCGTCTTGCCGGCCAGCTCGATCGAAACTTTCTTTACATCGAACATAGAGTTTTCCTTCGCCCACCTGGCCCTATTGCCGGGCGGGGCCTGTCATGCGGACTAAACCGGCCCGCATCGGTTTTGGGACATCATCTGGTCCCTGGGTCGGATCGGGATCACCGGATTGCGATCCCTTCCCTTCGTTCCCCGGCATGAAGGCCGGGGTTCAGTTGCGCCTTGTCGGGCCTGGGCACCGTGCCCTTCCCGCTGGACCCCGACCTTCGTCGGCGTAACCCAATACGTAATCGGCCCGCCGAAGCGGGCCGAACGACTGGGTTACTTGCGCAGGCCCAGCTTACCGATCAGGTCGACATAACGAGCCTGATCCTTCTTCTTGAGATAGTCCAGAAGCGAACGACGCTTGTTGACCATCATCAGGAGACCACGACGGCTATGATTGTCCTTGTGGTGACCCTTGAAATGCTCGGTCAGGTTGGTGATGCGTTCCGTCAGGATCGCAACCTGGACTTCCGGCGAACCGGTGTCACCCTCAACGCGGGCATGTTCCTTGATAAGCGCTTCCTTGCGCTCGGCAGTGATCGTCATCTAGTCTTCTTCCTTCGGCATCAGGTTAAATCCGCGCACGACCCGGATCTCTCCGTCCAGCATTTCAACCAGCGCCACGGGAATGACCCCGTCGAACGCCAGATGAAGGCCGGTGGCAATGTCGGACCCCGACAGCACCTTCCCCTGACGGAGAGCGAGCGCTTGATCGGGAGAGACTGCGAGAGCCGGGATGTCGTCCAGCCCCGCCGTCAACGGGAGCATAAGCCCACCGATGGTGCCACCCCTAGCAGCTTCATCCAATTTGTCCAGCGAAATTGCCGATTCCAGCGCGAACGGCCCCGCCTTGATCCGGCGCAGCATCGTCACATGGCCCACCGTGCCAAGCGCGATCGCGATGTCACGCGCAAGGCTGCGGATATAGGTGCCCTTGGACACATGGGCGGTCAGCGTGACTTCGGAAATCCTCTCCCCCTGGGGGAGAGGATAGCAAGGCTCGGCAGCTTGCTGCCTAGCCGCGCTTGGAGAGGGGTTTGGCGCACCCTCCCCCTCTCCAGGCTTCGCTAACCCGCTTCGCGGGCAAGCTGTGCCATCCTCTCCCCCTTGGGGAGAGGATATTTCTAGCCCATGGATCGTCACCGACCGCAGCTTCATCTCCACCGCCTCCCCCTTGCGGGCGAGGTCGTAGGCACGCTGGCCGTCGATCAGGATGGCGCTATAGGCGGGCGGCGCCTGCTCGATCGGTCCGGTAAAGCCCGGCAGCACCGCCTCCACCTGCGCCAACGTGGGCAGATGGTCGCTCTGCGCAATCACTTTCCCTTCCAGGTCCAGCGTATCGGTCTGGCTGCCGAACCGAACCGTGAAGTCGTAAATCTTGTCGCTGTCGAGCATCCGCCCGGCCAGCTTCGTCGCCTCCCCCACCGCGATCGGCAGCACGCCGGTCGCCAGCGGATCGAGCGTGCCGCCATGGCCGACCTTCCACTTCTCCGTGCCGCCCAGCAGTTCCCGCTGGGTCCGCAATGCGCGCTTGACCGCGCTGACCGCCTGCGTGGAACCCAGGCCATGGGGTTTGTCGAGAATGATCCAACCGTGCATGGCGGCGGGCCTTATATGTCCCGTCTTGGCCTGTCAGCCTTTAATGCGCTATCCGGGCGCCCATGACCATCAAGCTCATCTGCCTCGATGCCGACGATACGCTCTGGCACAATATGCGTCATTTCCATGAGACGGAGGACGCGCTGATCGACATGCTGCGCCCCTTCGCGCAGGTCGACGTCACGCGCGAACGCATGATCGCGTGCGAGATCCGCAACCTGCCGCTCTATGGCTATGGCGCCAAAGGCTTCACCCTCTCCATGATCGAGACGGCGGTGGAGGTGGCGGGCGACAGGCTGTCCGCCGGGATGATCGCGGGGATATTGGCGGCGGGGCGCGCGCTGCTGGCGCATCCGGTCCTGCTGTTCGACGGGGTGCAGGATACGCTGGAGCGGCTGGCCCATATCGCCCCGCTGGTGCTGGTGACGAAGGGCGACCTGCTGCATCAGGAAAGCAAGCTGGCCGCATCGGGCCTGGGCGAATTGTTTTCCGGCATCGAAATCGTCAGCGACAAGAAGGCGGACACGTTCCGTGCACTCTTTTCGCGTATGAATATCGATCCACAAGAGGCTGTAATGGCGGGCGATTCCATGCGATCCGACATTTTGCCCGCACTGGAGGCCGGCGCCTGGGCGGCCTTCATCCCGCAGGAGGGCGCCTGGGTCCATGAAAGCGCCGCCGCGCCGTCGGACCATCCCTGCTTCACGCAATTGCAACGCCTAGCCGACCTGCCGGACTGGATTACGACGATCGACTGACCTGAACGGAAGGCATGTTCCCCGGCGCAGGCCGGGGCCCAGCCCCACGCTCAGACCTTCCCTCGCCACTCATCGGCCAGGATCGAATAGATCACCGTGTCGCGCACATGCCCGGTCCAGGTGATGCGCTGCTTGCGCAGCACGCCCTCGCGCACCGCCCCCAATTTCTCCACCGCCTTTTGCGACCGGACATTGCGCTGGTCGATGCAGAATTCGATCCGGGTGAAGCCACAGTCCAGCGCCCGGCCGATCAGCAGCGGCTTGATCCGGCCATTGAGGCCCGTGCCACGCGCAGCCGGCGTCATATAGGTGCCGCCCAGTTCCAGCCAATTGTCGGCGGCCGCCACCCGCAGAAAGCCGGACATGCCGACCGCCACGCCATCCGCGACGATCAGGAAGGGGAAGCGGTCCGCATTGGCGATGGTCGCGTCGAAAATGGCGTCGAAATGGTCGCCCGACCAGTTGGCCGGGAAAATCTCCCACACCGGATCATCCACCGGGCACAACGCGCGCAGCGCTTCCCGATGGCCTTCCTGCAGTTGCTCCAGATACAGGCCCGGCGCATCGATCGGCGCCAGCAATCGTTCCATCCGGGTCATCGCTGCATCTGCTCCACAAAATGCCGGCGGCACAGCGCCACATAACGGTCGTTGCCGCCAATCTCCGTCTGGTCGCCCTGTCGGATCGCCCTGCCCTGCTCGTCCATGCGCAGGTTCATGATCGCCTTGCGCCCGCATTCGCAGATCGTCTTAATCTCGCTCAGCGAATCGGCCAGCCCCAGCAAGGCGGCGCTACCGGGAAACAACTGCCCCTGAAAATCGGTGCGGATGCCGTAGCACAGGACCGGGATGCCGAGGCGATCGCACACCGCGCCCAATTGCCATACCTGCGCTTCGGTCAGGAACTGCGCTTCGTCCAGCAGCACGCAGGATAGCGGCGTCGCCTGATGCTGCGCGGCGATGGCGGCGAAGATATCGACCTTGGGATCGAACAGATGCGCCTGCGCCTCCAGCCCGATGCGCGACACGATCCGGCCATGGCCATAGCGATCGTCCAGCGCAGCGGTCCACAACATCGTGTCCATGCCGCGCTCGCGATAGTTGAAGTCCGATTGCAGCAGGGTCGTCGATTTCCCCGCATTCATCGAGCTATAGTAGAAATAGAGTTTCGCCATGCTCCTGCGCATAGAGCGATTTCACGACGGATGGAAATAGGTGCTGGCGGAGTGGTGTGCGCGCCCTCCCCACCGTTCGCTTCGAGCCCTTCGACTGCCCGCTTGCAGCGGGCGCTCAGGATAAACTTCATCGCCCAAGGCGATGAAGTCGAGCAGCACGTAGCGCCGCGTTCCCTGTTTCTCGACACGCTCGAAACGAACGGGTTTTGTCTTGAGCCTTACCGAATGCTCGGCGCCACACCCGCCAGAAACCGCACCAGCGCATCGGCCAGCGCGATCCGACTATCGGAAAAACTATGGTCGGTCGGCCACACCATCAGCCGCGAATCCGGGTTGGCGCCCTGTGCATCGGCGGCAACCTTGCGCGCCATCGCGCCGATCCCGCGCTCCGCCCCAATGATCGTCAGCGGCCGGCGCGCATAGGCCGCCAGACGCCGGCCAAGATCGAATTTCTGCCCGTCCGCCTTGATCTCACCAGTCAGGCTTTCATAAGTGGCTCCGTTCAGCGGCGGCAGGTCGCTCGCCACTTCCGCTTTCCATCCCGCCTCACCCTGCGCGCTCGCCAGCGACGCGACGGTCTGCGCCGGGTCCCAGGGATCGATCAGAAAAAGCCCCGCGACGCGCGGATCGGCGGCGGCCGCATCGGCGGCCATGAAGCCACCCATGCTGTGCCCCGCGACCACTATCGCGCTGGTGTCGATCCGATATTTGGCGACCACCGAAGCCTGTTGCAGATATTGGAGCGCAGCAAAGCCATCCTCCGACGCATGGCCGAAGGAGAAGGTGCCGGGGCTACCCCAGCTGCCGCGATAATGGAGCGTCAACACATTCCACCCGGCGCGCCGCGCAGCCTGCGCCAGATCCAGATTCTGCTCATTGCCCGGAAAGCCATGGAGCAGCAGCAGCGTGGGACGCAGGTCCGATCCGGCAGCCGTGTACATCACCGCATTCATCGCCCCATCCTCGACCGGAATGACGAAGGCAGCCATCCCCGCGGGATTGGCGGCGTCGGGCTTCGGGTCGGCGATGACGGCGTGATGGATGGCGGGCTCTTTGGCGATGGCGGGCGTCGCCGCGCAAGACAGCAGAGCGCAAGACAACCAGAAAGCCCGCATGATATAATCCCCGATCATATTAAGGTGATGACGGCGACAGGCGAGGAATCCCCCAGCCGTTTTCCGATCTGTCGGTCGAATGTCAGAAAGGCATCCGCATCGCCAGCCATGGCCAGGTGCATCATATCGCTAAAGTCGGCACCGGCTGAAAAATGATCCAGTACCCAATCCATGCCAGCTGGCACGCCGATCGCTTCGGGCAAATCCACGATGTCGCGAAAAGCCGCCTCTATCTGTTCGCGCGGCCAATCATAGCTGGCACGCAATACCCATTCCGTTTCGACCAACACAGTAGGCAGAAGCAGAAATCCCTGACTGATCCGTTCTGCTGCGATGGCAGCCTGCGATGGATCGTCTCCCGTCAGGAAGCGAATCAACACATTGGTATCGACCGCAGCCGCCATCAATCCTGGGAATCGCGAAACATCCGAGCGACTGCCTCGTCCATGTCCTCAACGGACAGCGGCGGTCCCTGATGCCGATAGCGCGCCCGGATACCCGCCATGATCTCGTCGAAACTGCGGCCGGATTTCTTGTGCTGCGGCTTGAGCAATACCCCGCCACCCATCGGCACCACGTCCAACACCTGCCCCGGCGCAAAGCCAAGCTGGTCGCGCACATCCTTAGGGATGACGACCTGCCCTTTTGCCGACAATGTGGTCTTGGCGTTCATGGCGGTAAGATGCGTCTTACCGCAGGCCGAGTCAATCCTCGCCCTCATCCTTGACCAGATCCTGCGCGACTTTAGGATCGCGCAGCAGCTTGTCGATATGGCTGCCCTCGTCGAAACTCTCGTCGGCCAGGAATTTCAGCTTCGCGGCATATTTGAGCGCGATGCGATGGGCAACTTCGCGTTGCAGATAGGCGGTGTTGGTCCGCAGCGCCTTGAGCACCGCTTCCTCATCCTGCCCCAGCAGCGACTTGATGAAGACGGTCGCGTGGCGCAGGTCGGGCGACATGCGCACTTCGGTGACGCTCACCACATGCTTGGCCAGTACATCATCATGCACGTCGCCGCGCTGAAGAATGTCCGACAGGACATGGCGCACCTGTTCACCCACGCGCAGCAGGCGGACGGAGGGGCCTTCGGATTGTTGTTGAGCCATAATTAATCCTCGTCACCCCAGCGCAGGCTGGAGTCTCAAGCGACGGCAGAGCCGGGATCGCACGAGACCCCAGCTTTCGCTGGGGTGACGCACTTTCCTGTTACAGCGTGCGCTGACGCTCTTCGACTTCGAACAGTTCCAGCGTATCGCCGGCCTTGATGTCGTTCGTGTCCTGCAACACCGCACCGCACTCCATGCCGGCGCGCACTTCGGACACATCGTCCTTGAAGCGACGCAACGAGTGGATGACCGTCTTCGACACGATGACGTCGGACCGGGTAAGGCGCGCATTGAGCCCCTTGCGGATGATACCGTCCAGAACCAGCAGACCAGCCGCCTTGTCCTTCTTGCCCGCCGGGAACACCTGAAGCACTTCGGCCCGACCCACGATCGTTTCGATGCGCTCGGGCGCCAGCTGGCCCGCCATTTCGCCACGGACTTCCTCAAGAAGGTCGTAGATCACGTCATAATAACGCAGCGAGATCTTCTCGCGGATCGCCATCGGACGCGCCTTGGCATTGGGGCGGACGTTGAAGCCGATCAGCGGCGCGCGGCTGGCGGCTGCCAGCGTGACGTCGCTTTCGGTGATCGCGCCGACGCCGGAGCTGAGGATCCGCACCTTGATCTCGTCGGTCGAGATACGGTTCAGCGCCGTGACGATCGCTTCGACAGACCCCTGCACGTCGCCACGGATGACGACCGGATATTCGATCATCGTCGTGTTGAGCGCCGAGAACATGCTCTCGAAATTGGTCGGCACCGACGCCGTCCGCTTGAGCGTGATCTGCTCCTGGCGATAGGCGGCGACTTCGCGGGCACGGGCTTCGTTTTCGACGACGGTGAGCTGATCGCCCGCCTTCGGCACGCCCGACAGGCCCAGCACCTCGACCGGGGTCGATGGGCCGGCAACCTTCACCTGCTGCCCCTTGTCATTGACGAGCGCGCGCACCTTGCCGCTTTCCGCGCCGATGACGAAGGTATCGCCGATCTTGAGCGTACCCTTGCGCACCAGCACGGTGGCAACGGCGCCACGGCCCTTGTCCAGCTGCGCCTCGATCACATTGCCTTCGGCAGCGCGATCGGGGTTGGCGGTCAGTTCCATGACTTCGGCCTGAAGCAGGATCTTCTCGATCAGTTCGTCCAGGCCGGTCTTCTTGAGAGCCGAAACCTCCACGTCCTGCACGTCGCCGCCCATATCCTCGACGACGATTTCCTCGCTCAACAGGCGCTCACGCACCTTTTGCGGGTTCGCATCGGGCTTGTCGCACTTGTTGATCGCAACGATCATCGGCACGCCGGCCGCCTTGGTATGGTTGATGGCTTCGATCGTCTGCGGCATCAGGCCATCGTCCGCCGCCACCACCAGGATGACGATGTCGGTGACGTTGGCGCCACGGGCACGCATTTCGGAGAAGGCTTCATGGCCCGGCGTGTCGAGGAAGGTGATGACATCGCCCTTCTTCGTCGTCACCTGATAGGCGCCGATATGCTGGGTGATGCCGCCGCTTTCGCCGGCGACCACGTCGGTTCCACGCAGCGCGTCGAGCAGCGAAGTCTTGCCGTGGTCGACATGGCCCATGATCGTGACGACGGGCGCACGCGGCTTGAGCGTTTCGACCGCGTCGACATCGCCTTCGATACCGATTTCAACGTCGGCGTCGGACACGCGCTGGATGCGGTGGCCGAATTCCTCGACCAGCAGTTCGGCAGTATCCTGATCGATCGGCTGGTTGAGCGTAACCGCCTGCCCCATCTTGAACAGCGACTTGACCAGGTCCGCGCCCTTTTCGGCCATACGGTTGGCCAGTTCCTGCACGGTGATGACTTCAGGCACCACGACATCGCGAACCTGCTTGTCACGCGGCTGGGCACCGCCGGCATAATGGGCGCGACGTTCCTTCTCGCGAGCACGCTTGAGCGCGGCGAGGCTGCGGGCGCGGGCGCTGTCGTCATCGGCCAGGGCCTTGGTGACGGTCAGCTTGCCGGACTGGCGACGATTATCTTCGCCCTTCTTAGCGCGATCGGGCTTGGCCGGCTCGGGGCGCTTGACCGGCGTAACCGGGGTGAAGCGACGCGGCGGCGGCGTGGCAGCAGCCGGGGCGGCCGTGGTCGCAGCAGGGCGTTCCTGTGCAGCGGCCGCAGCAGCGACCTCCGCCTTGGCTGGTTCAGCCGCAGGCGCGGCAGGTGCTTCCGCAACCGGCTGCGGCGCAGGCTCTTCCGCTGGCGCAGGCGCAGCGGCAGCCGCTTCGGCGGCCAGGCGATTTTCCTCGGCGCGGCGCTTTTCTTCCTCGCTCGCGGCGAGACGAGCGGCATCCTCACGACGGCGCGCATCTTCCAGCGCGGTCATGCGGGCTTCTTCCGCCTCGCGCAGCAGCTTGGCCTGCAATTCCTGACGCGACATCAGGCTTTGGGGCGGCGACTGACGCACCGGAGCGGGCTGCGGCGCGCGGGTCTGCTGCGGCGCAGGGGCCGGGGCGGCCGGACGCGGCGCAGGGGCCTGCGCGACGGGTGCCGGCGCGGGTTCGGCCAGGGGCGCAGCCGCAGGGGCGCCACCGGTCGTCTCACCGGGCTTGCCCAGGACGCGGCGCCGCTTCACCTCAACCACGACCGTATTCTTGCGGCCATGGCTGAACTGCTGCTGCACCTGACCGGATTCCACGGTCCGCTTGATGCCCAGCGGCTTGCGACCCAGAACCGGCTTGTCTTCCTTGCTGTCACTCATAAGTTCGAACTTAACCCTTCACTTCCGCTTCGGCCGGATAGGCCCGCCGACGCCTTTATTCTTCGATGCTTCCGGCCTGCACCCGCACGAACAATGCCTAATCGGGAACGCCCGGCGCATCAGCGGAGACATGCTCCCCATGCACGGACGCCCCGTTAGCGCAACCCAGATAGCTTTCCAAGCGGCCTATGGCCGCGCGCAGGCGCGAAGCTGCCCGCGAGTCGGTCACCGCGATATGGACGACATTATCGCGCCCCATTGCCATAGATAGGGCGTCGCGGTCCACAGGCAAGGTGATGCCTGCCAAATCCGTGCCTTCCGCTTCCTGCCCGACGCGCAGCGCCTGGTCCAGCTTGCGGTTGCCGTCCGCCGCCGCATCGGCGGCATGGAGCAGCAATTGCACCTGCCCCTTGCGACAGGCGACGTCGATTTTTTCAGAGCCGGTCAGCAACATGGACGCCCGCGCCTCCAGCCCCAGCCGGTCGAGCAGCGTCTTGCGCAGGCCCGACTCGATCATGGCGGGCAGATCGGCAGGAATATCCAGCGTGCCGTCCTTGAAGGAACGGGCCAGCGCGGCTTTCAGCTTGCCCTTGGCCAGCGCGACGTCGAGTTCGGCGCGCGACACGCCAATCCACGCTCCCCGCCCCGGCGCCTTGGCGCGGATGTCGGGCAACACCTGACCCTCCGGGCCGATCGCCAGACGGATCAGCGTTTCGGGATCGGCGCGTTCGCCATTCAATATGCATTTGCGTTCGGTCATGCGTGCCCCTCCGCCAAAACGGATGAAAGGGCAAGTCCAACGCTGTCGAGAAGCGCTATTCTCTCATCGGGGAGTGTCCGCAACATTGGCGTCCTCCCTTGTTAGAGACATAGAAACGACAGCCGTCAGCATGCCCGGCCGCTGCATGCGCGACCGGGTGCAATATGCTGACAGGATGCCGTCAAAAGCCATGGAGACTTACGCTTCCTCTTCGAACCAGTGCGCACGCGCGGCCATGATGATCTCATTGCCCTGCTCGTCGCTCAGACCATAGGCCGCCAGGATGCCGCCCTTGTCGTCGCTGTTGCTGTCCGTCTTGCGGCGGCGCTGGTCGATACGCTTCTTCTGCACCAGCTCGTCGGTGGCGAGGTCGGCCAGATCGTCCAGCGTCTTGATGCCCGCCTTGCCCAGCGTGACCAGCATCGCTTCGGTCAGATGCGGGATGTCGGCCAGCGCGTCCTCGACGCCCAGATTGTTACGCTCTTCACGCGCAGCCTGTTCGCGACGCTCCAGCGCCTCCAGCGCACGATTCTGCAATTCGCCGGCCAGTTCCTCGTCGAACCCTTCGATCGCGGCCAGTTCGTCGATTTCGACATAGGCGACTTCTTCCAGCTCGCCAAAGCCTTCGGCGACCAGCAGCTGCGACAGCGTCTCGTCCACGTCCAGTTCGTTCTGGAACAGTTCGGAGCGGGCGACGAATTCCTTCTGGCGCTTCTCGCTGGCGTCGGCTTCGGTCATGATGTCGATCGCCTTGCCGGTCAGCTGGCTGGCGAGGCGGACATTCTGACCGCGACGACCGATGGCGAGCGACAGCTGATCGTCGGGAACGACGACTTCGATACGCTCTTCTTCTTCATCGATGACGACGCGGGCGACCTGGGCCGGCTGCAACGCGTTGACCACAAAGGTCGCGGTATCTTCCGACCAGGGGATGATGTCGATCTTTTCGCCCTGCATTTCCTGCACGACGGCCTGTACGCGGCTGCCTTTCATGCCGACGCAGGCGCCGACCGGATCGATGCTGCCGTCGCGGCTGATGACGCCGATCTTGGCGCGGCTGCCCGGATCGCGGGCGGCGGCCATGATGGTGATGACGCCGTCGTAGATTTCTGGGACTTCCTGCGCGAACAGCTTCTTCATGAATTCGGGGTGCGCGCGGCTGAGGAAAATCTGCGGACCGCGATTTTCGCGGCGCACGTTCAGCACGACCGAACGGATGCGATCGCCGACGCGAACGACTTCGCGCGGAATCTGCTGATCGCGGCGGATCACGCCTTCGGCGCGGCCGAGGTTGACGACGACATGGCCGAATTCGACCGACTTGACGACGCCGGTGATGATCTCACCCACGCGGTCCTTATATTCTTCATGCTGGCGCTCGCGCTCGGCGTCGCGGACCTTCTGGAAGATCACCTGCTTGGCCGACTGGGCGTCGATGCGGCCCAGGTCGATCGCGGGCAGCGGATCGACGATGAAGTCGCCGACCACGGCGTCCTTCTTCAGCTTCTGGCCCTGCTTGAGGTCCACCTGCTTGAAATAATCTTCGACGACCTCGACCACTTCGACGACGCGCCACAGGCGCAGGTCGCCGCTGTCCGGGTCCAGCTTGGCACGGATATCATTCTCGGCGCCGTAGCGGGCACGCGCCGCGCGCTGGATCGCGTCTTCCATCGCCTCGATGACGATGGCCTTGTCGATCATCTTTTCGCTGGCCACCGAATTGGCGATGGCGATCAGTTCGGCCCGATTGGCGGAAATGGCGTTGGCCATGACTTATGAACCCTTATTCTTCGGTTTCAAATTCATCCGCCCCATCGGAGGAAAGCGGCATGCTAGCAGAAATCAGCCTGTCGGTCAGCACCAGCTTGGCGTCACTGACGAGCGAAAACGGAATGACGACGTCGCCGGCCTTGGCGTCGGTGAAGAGGATATCCTCCCCCTCCACGCCATTGAGGACGCCGCGAAAACTCTTGCGACCCTCGACGATTTCGGTCGCGCTGATCTTGGCCTCATGGCTGGCCCATTCCATGAAGTCGGACAGGCGGGTCAGCGGCCGGTCGATGCCGGGCGAGCTGACTTCCAGCCGATAGGCTTCCTCGATCGGATCGACCTCATCCATCACGTCCGAAATGCGGCGCGAAATGGCAGCGCAATCTTCGATCACGAGCTGCTTGGTCTTGGGATTTTCGGCCATGATCTGGAGCGTATATTCGTCGCCCGACCCGAAAAGCTTGATGCGCACAAGGTCGAAGCCCAAAGCCTTCACCTCAGGTTCGATCAGCGCGGTCAGTTCGGCGATGTCCGCCATGCAGTCTCCGACAATAAAATATGCGTGCTTCCGCCCATGCGGCATTTGCCGCCGCGAGCAATCTGCCCGCGACCCTGACATGTTTGACGATGTAAGGAAGCAAGAGCGATATAGGCATGGTGCGGGAAATCTGCAACATTATTCGTGCCCGATCATTTTATCGGAAATTTTCACATTCCCCGTTCGCCCTGCGCTTGTCGAAGGGCCGCTCTTTCTTCCAAGAAGGACGGGGCCTCGACCAGCGCAGCCCGAATGGAGGATAATATGTCCCGCACCTTGATTTCCGCCCTGCCCCTCCTCCTGATCGCCTGCTCGGGCGAAGGCGCCAACAGCCAGACGACGACCATGGCCGACAAGCCGTTCAAGACCTCCGTCATCGCCGATTTCGATTCGCCCTGGGCGATGACCTTCCTGCCCGACGGCCGCGCGCTGGTGACGGAAAAGGCGGGCGACATGATCCTGTTCGATCCGAAGAACGGCACCAAGATCCCGGTTGCCGGCATCCCCAAGGTCGATAGCGCGGGGCAAGGGGCGCTGATGGACGTCGTCCTTTCGCCCCGCTTCGCAAAAGACAAGGCGGTCTATTTCAGCTTTTCCGAAGAGCGCGATGGCCTCAAAGGCGTGGCGCTGGCCAAGGGCGCATTCAATCAGGCGAGCGACGGCACGACGAAGCTGGACGGCGTGACCATCCTCTTCCGCGCCAGCCCCTATGTCGACGGCGACGGCCATTATTCCGGCCGCATCGCCTTCTCGCCCGACGGCAAATATCTCTTCTTCACCAATGGCGAGCGGCAGAAGTTCGATCCGGCCCAAGATCCCAAGTCCACGCTGGGCAAGGTGCTGCGCCTCAACCTCGACGGCACGCCCGCCGCGAATAATCCGCTCAGCGCCAAGGGCTTCAACCCCGCCATCTGGTCCTATGGCCATCGCAACCTGCTCGGCATCGCCTTCGACAAGGACGGGCGCCTGTGGGAACAGGAAATGGGGCCGAAGGGCGGGGACGAGGTCAACCTCATCAAGCCCGGCCTCAATTATGGCTATCCCAAAGTGTCGAACGGCAGCCATTATGACGGCCGCGACATTCCCGACCATGCGCCGGGCGACGGCTTCGAAGCGCCGAAGGTCTGGTGGAACCCGGTCATCTCGCCGGGCGGCCTGCTTTATTATTCGGGCGACCTCTTCCCGCAGTGGAAAAACTCGCTGTTCATCGGCGGCCTGTCCAGCCAGAGCCTGGTCCGCGTGAAGCTGAACGGCGAAAAGGCGGAAAAGGCCGATCAATGGGACATGGGCGCCCGCATCCGCGAAGTGGAACAGGGGCCGGACGGCGCGCTGTGGCTGCTGGAGGATGGCGGCAAATCGCAGGGCCGGATGCTGAAACTGACGCCCGCAGGCTGATCGGACGCCTTTCAGGACATGGGCGGCGCCCTATATAGGGCGCTTCTCGTTCCCCGGCGAAGGCCGGGGCCCAGTTCGGCGCACGAAACTGGCCCCCGCTTTCGTCTCCATAAAAAGCCGGAGATATCATGAGCGGACCCAAGCTGTTCGAGCCTTTCCACGTCGGCGACCTGAGCCTCGACAATCGCATCGTCATCGCCCCCATGTGCCAATATTCGGCGGTCGATGGCGAAATGACCGACTGGCACCTCATCCATCTGGGCCAGCTTGCCTTGTCGGGCGCAGCCTTGCTGACGATCGAGGCCAGCGCCGTCCTGCCCGAAGGCCGGATCAGCCATGCCGATGTCGGCCTGTGGGACGACCGGACCGAAGCCGCGATGAAGCGGGTGCTGGACGGCGTGCGCGCCCATAGCGACATGCCCATCGCGATCCAGCTTGGCCATGCCGGGCGCAAGGCATCGACCCATGTCCCATGGGAAGGCGGCGCGCAGATCGCCCCCGACTCGCCCAATGGCTGGCAGACGGTCGCGCCGTCCGCCCTGCCCTTCACGCCGGGCACCCATGCGCCGACGGCGCTGGACAAGGCCGCTATCGACCGGCTGCGCGATGCCTTCGTCGCGGCGGCCAAGCGCGCCGACAATCTGGGTATCGACGCGGTCCAGCTCCATGGCGCGCATGGCTATCTGCTGCACCAGTTCCTCTCCCCCCTCTCCAACCAGCGCGACGATGATTATGGCGGCAGCCTGGAAAAGCGGATGCGCCTGCCGCTGGAGATTTTCGACGCGGTGCGGGCGGCCTTCCCCGCGCACAAGCCGGTGACGATGCGCGTATCGGGCACCGACTGGGTCGACGGCGGCTGGGACATCGACCAGACGATCGCCTTTGCAAAGGCGCTGGAGGCGCGCGGTTGCAGCGCCATCCATGTGTCGAGCGGTGGCCTCGACCCGCGGCAGGACATCCCCGTCGGCCCCAGCTATCAGGTGCCACTGGCCCGCGCCGTGAAGCAGGCGGTATCGATCCCGGTGATCGCCGTCGGCCTCATCACCGACTATGAACAGGCCGAAGCGATCGTGGGCACGGGCGACGCGGACCTGATCGCGATCGCGCGCACCATCCTCTACGATCCGCGCTGGCCCTGGCACGCCGCCGCCCATCTGGGCGCATCGGTAAAAGCCGCGCCGCAATATCTGCGCTGTCAGCCACGCCAATATCGGCATCTGTTCGATCAAACCGACAAGTAAATCGCCCTGTCGTTCCGTCTCAGAGAATGGGACGGAACGACACAACAGCATTTCAAGAACTGTTAACGCCTGTCTTCTACATCTCCCGGCGGTAAAATCTGGGGGAAATCATCGATGTGGAAACTGTTGGTGCCAGTCGGCCTGATCGCGGCCGCCATAATATATTTCAGTGGCGCATTTAATTCAGGCTATTCGCGCGACGTCGAGCGTCCGGTCGCTGACGTCATGGCAACACTCGAAGGACTGGACGTGCGCAACGAGCCAGGATCGCCGGGCACCGATCCGTCGCGGTCGGGCGGCGTGCTGCCGGACTTCAAGCTGGAACGGGAGCCGGGCAAGATGACATGGCTGGTCATGGCTGGTGACAAGGTCGCGACCCGCATGATCGCCACGCTGGAGCCGATCAAGGATGGCGCGGCGACCCGGATCAAGGCGTCGGTCGAACGGGGCGACGCACCCGACGATATCACCTCGCCCGCCTTCCGATCGGAAAAGATCACGCTCGGGCTGTTCGCCGCCGCGCTGGAAACGCAGGTCAACAAGCTGACGATGGCCTGGGGGCCGCATTGCGACGAACTGGCGGAGCAGTTGTTGAGCGGAGGCCCTGCCCCCGGATCGGACGACCGCAGTTCGCTGGGCGCCGCCATCGGATCGACCTCACGCGATATCATGCGTCTGGGCGCGATGGATACGAAGATGCGCGCAGCGGGCTGCGACCCGTCGCAACGCCCTGCCGGCTCTGCCCCGCTACAGGTCATGCCTTCGCTGCCGGAACCCACCATGCAGGACGGACCGCCCGCGCCGGACGCGCCGCGCTTCGAACCGGGCAAGCCGATGCTCGATCCCACCGTGCGCTGAAACGAAAAACGGGGCCATCTGGCCCCGTTTTCTTTTATACCAACCGGCTCTGCTTCACCGCCGCCGCGATGAAGCTGGCGAAGAGCGGATGCGGGTCGAAGGGCTTGGATTTCAGTTCCGGGTGGAACTGCACGCCCACGAACCAGGGATGGTCCGGCCGCTCGACGATTTCGGGCAGCGTGCCGTCCGGCGACATGCCCGAGAAGATCAGGCCGCCCTTTTCCAGCGGTTCGCGATAACCGGCATTGACCTCATAGCGATGGCGGTGCCGCTCGCTGATGTCGTTGCTGCCGTAAATGCCCGCGACCACGCTGTTGCCGTCCAGCTTCGCCGGATAGGCGCCCAGACGCATCGTGCCGCCCAGATCGGTGTCGGCCGTGCGCTTCTGCAGGCCTTCCTTGCCCATCCATTCGGTGATGAGGCCGACGACCGGCTCGGACGTCTCGCCAAATTCCGTGGTGGAGGCTTCGGCGATGCCCGCCGTGTTCCGCGCACCTTCGATACAGGCCATCTGCATGCCAAGGCAGATGCCGAAGAAGGGCACATTGCGTTCGCGCGCGAACTTGACGGATTCGATCTTGCCTTCCGACCCGCGCACGCCAAAGCCGCCGGGGACCAATATGCCGTGCATCGGTTCCAGACTGGCGACGATGTCGTCCCCCTTCTCGAACAGCTCCGCGTCGATCCACTTGACGTTGACCTTCACCCGGTTGGCCAGGCCACCATGGCTGAGCGCTTCGAAGAGCGATTTGTAGGCGTCGAGCAGGCCGACATATTTGCCGACCACGCCGATCGTCACTTCGCCTTCGGGATTCTGGCGACGATCCATGATGTCGTCCCAGCGATCCATCTGGGGCGCGGGCGCATCGCTGATGCCGAATGCGCGCAGCACTTCTTCGTCCAGCCCTTCGGCATGGTACTGATGCGGCACGGCGTAGATGCTGCTGGCGTCGAGCGCGGGGATGACCGCTTCGGGGCGCACGTTGCAGAACAGGGCGATCTTCTTGCGCTCGCTATCGGGCAGCGGATGCTCGCAACGGCAAAGAAGAATGTCGGGCTGGATGCCGAGCGAGGTCAGGTCGCGCACGCTGCGCTGGGTCGGCTTGGTCTTCAGCTCGCCGGCCGCCGCGATGTACGGCACCAACGTCACATGGACGAAGATCGACTGACCGCGATCCAGATCATTATGCAGCTGGCGAATCGCTTCCATGAAGGGCAGCGATTCGATGTCGCCCACCGTGCCGCCGATTTCGCACAACACGAAGTCCAGGTCTTCGGTATCGGCGGTGGCGAACGCCTTGATCTCGTCGGTGACGTGCGGAATGACCTGCACCGTCGCGCCCAGATAATCGCCGCGCCGTTCGCGCTGGATGATCGTCTGATAGACGCGGCCCTGCGTCACATTGTCCGACTGGCGCGCAGAAACGCCGGTAAACCGCTCATAATGGCCAAGGTCGAGGTCGGTTTCCGCCCCGTCGTCGGTCACATAGACTTCGCCATGCTGATAGGGCGACATCGTGCCCGGATCGACGTTGAGATAGGGGTCGAATTTCCGGATTCGCACACGGAAACCTCGCGCTTGCAGCAGCGCTGCGAGCGAAGCGGCCATAAGGCCCTTGCCAAGCGAGGAGACCACGCCGCCGGTGATGAAAATATACCGCGTCATGGGAAGAGAGGCTTAGCCTTTCGGAACAACAAAGGGCAAGCGCGCGAATCCACGCACGCTTGAAAAAAGATCGAAAGATCGACGGAAAGTTTAGTTGGCGAGCGGAACCGCGCCGTTCGCCGCCGCCGGAGCGGACGCCGCGTTGCTCGCCGCACCAGCCAGCGGATCGGCATTGGGGGCCGCCGGGGCGCCCTGCGTGGCCGGGGCCTGCTTCACCAGAGAGGTGTCGATGTCGCTCGGCGCATGGCGCACGGCGGCGATCACCGCCATCACGACCGACAGCAGCACGAAGATGCTGGCCAGTACCGTGGTCGAACGGGTCAGGAAATCCGCCGCGCCGCGCGCCGACATCAGGCCCGCCGGGCTGCCGCCCACGCCCAGACCGCCGCCTTCCGACTTCTGCATCAGGATGACGGTAACCAGCAGGGCGGCGACGATCGCCTGAACGACGAGGAGGAAGGTGAACATGGCGACGATGGTCCGGTACAATAGGGTGCGTTGGCGCGCACATAGCGACGATGGCGCGCGGGGGCAACCTGTGAGGGGCACCTTGTCATACGAACCATATCCCGTTCGCTTCGAGCATGTCGAGAAGCGGCAAGCACTGCGCTACCGTTTCTCGACACGCTCGAAACGAACGGCTGTTGGCTTTTTATTTCAGGCCGCAGCCGCCAGCTTGCTGTCGGCCGCCTCGATGATCGGCGCGAATTTCGCGGCGGTCAGGCTTGCGCCGCCCACCAGCCCGCCGTCGACGTCCGCTATCCCCATCAGGTCGGCCGCATTGTCGCCATTCATCGACCCGCCATAGAGAATGCGCACCTTGTCCGCTTCCGCGCCGATGCGGCTGGCCAGGGCCGCGCGCAGGGCCGCGTGCATGGTGGCCACCGCCTCGATCGTCGGGATGCGGCCGGTGCCGATCGCCCAGATGGGTTCATAGGCGACCGCTAGCCAGTCCGCCGCAGCCCCTTCGGGCAGGGATGCGAGCAACTGGTCGGCCACCACCTGTTCCGCCCGCCCGGCATCGCGCACGGCCAGCGTTTCGCCCACGCACAGGATCACATTGATGCCCGCATTATGCGCGGCGACCGATTTGGCGGCGATGTCGGCATTGGTTTCGCCGCGCGCCTCGCGTCGTTCGCTATGGCCGGTAATGACCCAGCTGGCGCCGGCTTCGGCCAACATCTCGGCCGACAGCGATCCGGTATAGGCACCGCTGAAATCCATGTGGCAATTTTGCGCGCCGATGAAGGCGGCGCCCCGTCGTTCGAACCCTGCCATGATGAGCGTCGCGGGCAGGCACAGGCCCACCTCCACATCCGGATGCGCCGCCGCGACCGCGCCGATCGCCTCGACCTCGTCCAGATGCGCGCGCATCCCGTTCATCTTCCAATTGCCGACAACCAGCTTGCGCCTGCCCATCAAAGCGTTCCTTGTGATTATTGCTGCACGTCGCCCCCTGCCCCTTCGCCGTCGGGTCTTTACCCGCACGTCTCCTCGAAGAAAGCCGGATGCTGCCACAGCCGATGAACGGCGCTCACGCATTTGTCCAGTCCAAGCCTTGCCGCCGCGCGCATCCGCCCTTAAAGCGGGCCGCCACACAGCCGCAGTTCCGGAACCCCCATGCTTTCTGTCTTTCGCAGCTTCATCCGCTCCAAGTTCGGCGCGCTCTTCGCCATCCTCTTCCTGGGGGTGATCGCCGCAGCCTTCATCATGGGGGACATTTCGAGCGGCAAGTTCGGCGGTTCCATCGGTGGCGGCGGGACCGCGGCCAAGGCGGGCGGCTATAAATTGTCCGAATCCGAATTGCAGGATCGCGTGCAGCGCGTGTTCGAAAATGCGCGCCGGTCCAATCCGGGCCTCCAGATCGGCGACTTCTTCGCGCAGGGCGGCGGTAAGCAGGTCTATGACCAGCTCGTCGCCTCGCTGACGCTGCGCGCCTTTGCCGACGATCAGGGCGTGCATATCTCCAAGCGGCTGGTCGATGCGCAGATCGCGCAGATCCCCGCCTTCCAGGATGCGGCCGGCAATTTCAGCAACGACAGTTTCCGCGCCCTGCTGGCCCGCGAACGGCTGACCGAACAGGCGCTGCGCGACGATATCAGCCGCGAAATCCTCCAGCGCCAACTGCTCGCGCCCGTGGGCCTTGGCGTCAAGCTGACCGACAGCCTGGTCCTGCCCTATGCCTCGCTGCTGCTGGAAGCGCGTCAGGGCACGGTCGCAGCCATCCCGGCCTTCGCTTTCCTCGAAGAAAAGAACCCGACCGACGCGCAGCTGGCCGATTTCTACAAGAAGAACGCCAGCCGCTACACCATCCCCGAACAGCGCCGCATCCGCTATGCCGTGATCGACGCCGAACGCTTCGCCCAGGCCGCGCAGCCGACCGATGCGGAGATCGGCACTTATTATAACCAGAACAAGGCCGCCTACGCCGCCAAGCAGACGCGCAGCATCGAACAGCTGGTGCTGCCCACGCAGGCGGGTGCCAAGGCGATCGACGATCAGGTGAAGGCCGGCAAGAGCCTCGCCGACGCCGCCAAGAGCGCCGGCCTCGCCGTATCGACCGCCAACGACCAGAGCCGCGAAGCGCTGACCGGTTCCGCCGGCAAGACCGTCGCCGACGCCGTTTTCGCAGCCAAGCAGGGCGACCTGATCGGTCCGGTGCGCGGATCGCTCGGCTGGTTGCTGGTGCGCGTCACCGCTGCCAAGGAAACCCCGGCCCGTCCGATCGCCGCCGTGCGTGAAGAGATCGTCGCCGCCCTGCGCGTGCAGAAGGAAAAGCAGCTGCTGACCGACTTCACCGGCAAGATCGAGGATGCGATCGGCGACGGCGGCACCTTCGACGAAGTGGTGAAGGATAACGGCCTGAAGCTGGAAACCAGCCCGCTGGTGCTGGCCACCGGCAAGCAGGTGAAGGATTCCGCCTTCACCGCCGGTCCCGACCTGCAACCGCTGCTCGCCCCGGTCTTCTCGATGAGCGCCGACGATGATGCGCAGCTGATCCCGATCACCGCCGACAAGCGCTATGCGCTGGCCGCGCCGGGCGAGATCGTCGCCGCCGCCCCGCCGCCGCTGGCAGAGGTCAAGCAGCTGGTTCTGGCGCAATATAAGCTGAACGCCGGCAACCAGAAGGCCAAGGCCCTGGCCGAGCAGATCCAGGCGAAGGTCGCCAAGGGCGCGAAGCTGGCCGACGCCATCGCGCAGGCCGGCGTCAAGCTGCCCGCGCCGCAGACGCTGGGCGGCCGCCGCGCCGACATCATGCGCGGTGAACAGCGCCCGCCGGCCGAAGTCGCCATCCTCTTCTCGATGGCCGCCAACACGGTCAAGACCCTGCCGATCGGCCAGGATCGCGGTTACTTCGTCGTACAGCTCAACAAGATCGAGCGCGGCGATGCCAAGGGCCAGCCGGAATTGCTCAATCAGGTTCGCACCCAGCTGTCCGAAGTGGTCGGCCAGGAATATGGCCAGCAGTTCGAACGCGCGATCGAAAAGGATCTGGGCGTGACCCGCAATGCCAAGGCGGTTGATCAGGTCCGCAACGCGCTGGCCGCCACCAACAGCGGCGAACAGTAAGATGGTCGCGATGGGTGGGATGACGGACGGCATTGCGACCGCGCGCGCCGCGCTGGCTCGGGGCGAATCCGCGCTGGTGTGGAAACGGCAGATTGCGGACACCGACACGCCCATCTCCGCCGCGCTCAAATTGTTCGAGCCGGACCGGGGCGACTATCTGCTGGAATCGGTCGAGGGCGGCGCCGTGCGCGGCCGCCACAGCCTGATCGGCCTCGCCCCCGACCTCGTCTTCCGCGCCGATGGCCAGACTGCGGACATCAACCGCCACTGGGCCACCGACCGCGACGCCTTCGTGCCGCAAGACAAGGGCGCGCTCGACGCGCTGCGCGATCTGGTCGCCGAATGCCGCGCCCCTATGGACCCGGCCCTGCCCGCCGCGCTCGCCTGCCTCGTCGGCTATTTCGGCTATGAAACGGTCGGGCTGGTGGAAAAACTGCCCCGCCCCGCCGCCAACGATATCGGCGTGCCCGACATGCTGTTCGTTCGCCCGACCGTGATCCTGGTCTTCGATCGGCTGGCCGACGCCCTCTATCTGGTCGCGCCGGTGTGGAAGGGCAGCTTCACCGACGCGGACAAGGCGATCGACGCCGCGCTGGAGCGGATCGACGCCACCGCCGCCCGCCTCGCCGCGCCGCTGCCCGCCGTCCCAGCGCCAGCCGACATTGCCGACGTGGACATCACCCCGGTGCTGGAACCGGGCCGCTATGCGCAGATGGTGGAAAAGGCGAAGGACTATATCGTCGCCGGCGACATCTTTCAGGTCGTGCTGGCGCAACGCTTCACCAGCCCCTTCACCTTGCCGCCCATCGCCCTCTATCGCGCGCTGCGGCGGATCAATCCCTCGCCCTTCCTCTATTATCTCGACCTGCCCGGCTTCGCGCTGATCGGTTCGTCGCCGGAAATTCTCGTGCGCGCCCGCAATGGCGAAGTCACGATCCGACCGATCGCCGGCACCCGCCCGCGCGGCAAGAACGCTGTCGAGGATGCCGCCAATCGCGAAAGCCTGCTGTCCGATCCCAAGGAACGGGCCGAGCATCTGATGCTGCTGGACCTGGGCCGCAACGATGTCGGCCGGGTCGCGTCCGCCGGATCGGTGACCGTGACGGAAAGCTACACCGTCGAATTTTACAGCCATGTCATGCACATCGTGTCGAACGTCGTCGGCCGCCTGAGCGATGACAAGGATGCGATCGACGCCCTGTTCGCAGGCTTCCCGGCCGGCACCGTGTCGGGCGCGCCCAAGGTCCGCGCCTGTGAGATCATCGCCGAACTGGAGCCCGAAACGCGCGGCGCCTATGCCGGCGGGGTCGGCTATTTCGGACCGGACGGCAATATGGACAGCTGCATCGTCCTGCGCACCGCCGTGCTGAAGGATGGCGTCATGCATGTCCAGGCCGGCGCCGGCATCGTCGCCGATTCGACCGCCGAATATGAACAGCGCGAATGCGAGGCGAAGAGCGGCGCCCTGCTGGCGGCGGCGCGCGAAGCGGTCAGCCTGGCACGGGAAAGCAGCTTCGGGCAGTAACTGCCATTGATTAGCCCCTCCCTTTCAAGGGAGGGGAGCCATCTATGTCACCGACACGCCCGTCCCCCCATCGCGCCGCGCTCCGCCTGATCCAGATGGAAATGGTCGCGATGCGCGGCATTATAATCGGGCGACAGCACGGTCGAAAACAGCCCGCACGCCCCATCCCGCACCGCGCGCAGGAAGTCCGCGTCCTTGCCCGTCCCCTTCCAATCCTTCAGCACGCTCACCTGCCGCCCGTCCTTCAACACGAAGGCCGCGACGTCGATCGCATCGGCCGTCGCATGTTCACTGAAATCGCCCTGACCGCGCCCATATATGCGCCGGCAGCTATAGCTGCCGAAATGGCGGATCGACCGAACGGGCTGGCCATAGACGCGCTCCGCGGCAGGCTGCACCACCTGCCATTCCCATAGCTTCAACGCCGCGACTACCGGGCAGGACGGCGCCACCGCTGCCGGCACCAGCCCGATCGCACCCGCCTCCGCCCGCAGCCGCACCGCATCGGCATAGCGGCACTGGTCCGCCCCGCCCGCTTTCATCGCGACATAATCCACCCCCGCCCGGTCGAGCAGCGCCCGGCACCCGGCTGCATCGCCGGTCAAAGCCGCCAGCTTGCGCCCGGTAAACAGGCCGACCGGCTGATCCAGATCCAATGGCGTCCAGGGCATATCCTGCGGCCGCTGCCGCATCGCGCCATAGGCCAGCAGGGCAAGACAAGCGAAGGCGGCCAGCCACAGCAGGCGGCGCAGGGTCAGATGCAATCGTCGCACATGCTATACACGCCGAACGCGGGTCATCGGTTCCGTTACGACCGGATAACCCAGATGATCGGGGATGCACAAATGCACCTCCCCGTCCCGCTCCTCCTGCCACGGCCGTATCTTCTCGACCGGATAAGCGCCCGCATCCGCAATCAGCGCCGCATAGCCATCATGCAACGCCAGCCGCTCCAGATTGCGCCGCGTCGGAAACACCAGTTGCGCCTCCCCCGCCGCCGCCTTGGCCAGCGTGTCGGCCGCGCTGCTCCAGAACAGCCGCACATTCTCGGTCGTATCGACGCTTGCCACCTGCCCCTCGGGCGCGCGGGCGATATAGAAGCGCGTATCGAACACCCGCCGCGCCTGTTCGAACCGTGCGGGGTGCCATCGCGCAAAGGGCGTCAGTGCCTCCAGCGCTACCCCCAGCCCCAGCCGCTCCAGCATCTCGCCCAGCGTGCGCCCGTCATGCAACCCGTCGCGCAGCCGCAGCACCGCTGCCGCATCCACCGCGCCCGTCAGGCCGATCCCCAGCCCCGCTTCCTCGATCGTCTCGCGAATGGCGGCGATCCGCCCCGCCGCCTCGTCCGGCTCCAGCCCATGGTCGATCCGCGCGGCCAAATCATGATCCGCCTCGTCCACCGCGCCGCCGGGAAAGACCAGCGCGCCGGCAGCAAAGGCCATGCTCGACGCGCGCTCCACCATCAGCAGTTCGGGCGGCCCATCATGCCGGTCGCGCACGATAACGACCGTGGCGGCGGGCCGCCCCTTATCCTCGGCCGCGTCATTCTCATCTGTCATGGAAACCGCTCTACGCGCATCCGGCGCTGGCGGTAAAGTCCTTCGGATCAACCCCGTGAAAGGGGTTGGTGGAGCCTAGCGGGATCGAACCGCTGACCTCGTCATTGCGAACGACGCGCTCTCCCAGCTGAGCTAAGGCCCCCGAAGGTGCGCTGGCTATAGGATAGCGTTTTGGCCCTTGCAACAGCATTTTGCGCAAAAAGCAGGGCGCGCGACTGATCTGGATCAAGCCGCAGAAAAAGCGACTATTTCCGACGCGACAGGACGCCCGATGGGCAGGACATTACCCCTGCGTAACGCCCGGAACGATGCCACCGCCCACTCATTGAACCCTTCGTGGACGCCGCACTGGCGTCATCCATAGAAGGAGAAGGACGATGGGTTACCAAGGCGGACGCCGCTATGGTGGCGAAGACCGATATTCCGGCAATCTGGACCGCGGCGGCGATCGCTATCGCGGTCAGCGCGACTATGGCCGCAGCGATCGGGGCTATCGTTACGGCACGCGCGGCCAGTTTGGCGGCCCCGACTATCGCCGCCCCCCCAGCGACTATGATTATGACGATCGCGGCTTTTTCGACCGCGCCGGCGACGAGATCCGCAGCTGGTTCGGCGATGAAGAAGCCGAGCGCCGCCGGGAATATGACGAATATTATAACCGCCCCTATGGCGACCCGCGCGACCAGTCCAGCCGCCTGGGCTATGCCAGCGCCGCGCGCAGCGAATACCTGCCCAATCGCGGTTTCACCCCTTATACGGGCGAACGCAGCGGCTATGCCAGCGAGGATCACCGCGTGCGTGCCTTTGGTCCGCAACAGGATTATGGCGCCCATCACGACAGCAATTATCACAGCTGGCGCCAGCAGCGGATCGAGGAACTCGATCGCGACTATGCGGAATATCAGCGCGACAATCGCGACCGCTTCAACAGCGAATTCGGCACATGGCGCAGCCGCCGCGGCGAACAG
Organism: Sphingobium limneticum; assembly: GCF_008710165.1. Taxonomy (NCBI): domain Bacteria; kingdom Pseudomonadati; phylum Pseudomonadota; class Alphaproteobacteria; order Sphingomonadales; family Sphingobiaceae; genus Sphingobium; species Sphingobium limneticum. The sequence continues at coordinate 154,263 of NZ_VYQA01000010.1, forward strand.
CGCCAGGCGATCACTCAGGTGCGAGAACATCATGAAGTGGTCGGCAGCGACGGCGAACATGTCGGCACCGTCGACAAGCTGCGCGGCGACCGCATCATCCTGACCAAGAGCGACAGCGATGCCGGCGGCGTCCACCATTCCATCCCGTCGAGCTGGATCAAATCCGTCGACGCGACCAAGGTGACGCTGGAAAAGACCGCAGAGCAGGCGCAGGACGCCTGGCGCACCGAACGCGAACAGAACGCCCTGTTCGGCGACCGTGACCGCGACCAGAGCAGCTGGAACGGCGAAGGCACCGCCGGCAGCAGTAGCAGCAGCTACAGCAGCACGCGCTATCGCTGATCTGCAACTCTAGGAATGAAAAGGCCCGGCGCATCGACGCCGGGCCTTTTTGCATGCCCGCTTGCGCAACCGCCATCTGCAATGCCAAAGCATCGCACCCTCCCCGCGCGAGCCTGGTGCCATGCCGACCATCATTCTGCTGATCATATCCAACATCTTCATGACCATCGCCTGGTACTGGCATCTGAAAGGCGGAATGGACAAACCGATCCTGCTGGTCATCCTGATCAGCTGGGGCATCGCCCTGTTCGAATATTGCCTGGCCGTCCCCGCCAACCGCATCGGCTTTGCCAGCGGCTGGAGCGCAGGCCAGCTCAAGGTCGCACAGGAAGCGATCGCGCTCATCATCTTCGGCGGCTTCATGGTGACGGTGCTGGGCGAACCGCTCCACTGGCGTCACCTCGCCGCCTTCGCCTGCATCATGGGCGCGGTCGGCTTCCTGTTCGTGGGGAAGGCCTGAGCGCGGCCACGCCTGCATGACGATCGCTGCCCATCAAATCGCCCGCGGGTTATCTCCTTCTTAACCATGATCGGCGATGGTCCCGCGCATCAAGTTGGGGGCAGATCCTTGTCGATGACTATCACCGCGCGTCGGTCCATCGTGGAACCGACCATTTTGCTCTGCGGATTCCTTGTCCTGTGCGCGATCTACGCCATGGCCATGCGCCTGCATATGTTGCAGGTGACCCCGCTATGGCTCGATGAGACATGGAGCGGGATGATCGCGACGCGCCCCGACTGGTCGTCCTTTTGGCGGGAAGCCTGGCTAGATTGCAATCCGCCGCTTTATTATGTCTTCCTGACCGGCTGGGTATCGCTGTTCGGTGACAGCAATTTGGCGATGCGCCTGCCCTCCTTTCTGTTCGTGCTGGCCGCTGCCCTATTGCCGCTGATCTGGCCGCCGCGCACGCTCGACCGCGCCGGCATCTGGACCTTCGCCGCGCTGATCCTGCTCTGGCCATCCAATCTCGGCCTCATGGTCGATGCGCGCGGCTATGGCCTGATGCTGCTGCTGGCCACCGGATCCTGCCTAGCCGTCGCCCATATGCTGGAGCGATTGACGCTAAACCGGGCCATGCTCTGGGTCGGGCTGGGCACGTTGATGTTCCTCACCCATTATTATGCGGCCGTCCTGCTTGTGGGTCAGGCGCTCGTCCTTCTGTACCGTTACGGCTTTCAGCTGGCACGACGCTGGCCCGCCGGCTTGTTGGCGATCCCCGGCCTGGTCTGGTTCGCCTATCACATGTCGCGCCTGTCCGATTATGCCCGGCCCGACGCGGCCTGGTACGAGCATACGTCGCTCCTCAGCAGCCTGCTCAACATGACCTATGTTCTGGGCGCGCATAACCCCATCGCTCTGGCGGCGGTGACGGCAACCTTTCTCGCCGCGATCGTCCATCATCGCCGGAGACGGTCCACTATCCGCGAAACCCCGACGCGTCACGACGGCGCGCTGCTGCTTACTGTTCTCTCGGCGGTCATCGGGCTCACGCTCGCCATCCTGATCAGCCTTGCGCAGCCATCCCTTACCAACCGCTACCTCGTCCCCCTGGTGCCGACCGCGATGCTGGGACTTACGTTGCTCATAAAGCGCACGGCGCGGCCCGATTATGCAGCGCTTGGCCTGGGCTTGGCCTTCCTGCTGCCCACGCTCAATCTGGACCTGATGCGGGGCGAATTGGGGCAGCGCGCCATGTACGGCTATGAAGAGAGCAGCGATTTCGTTGCTGCGGCGAAACCCGATCGCCTGTTGTTCCTGTGGGATTCATCATCGGCAAAGATCATGGACCGTGCATCGCTGGAGGCCCTCGGCGGCTATTTCCAGCAACGCGAAGGGCTGAACATCCCGGTCCAGCCTGTCGTCGTCGATGACAAAGCCGATGCGAACCGCATCCTGCGCGCCGCCGCCACGTCGCAGAGGCCCGCGATCATCTGGCTATATAATGTCCATGTTCGCGCCGCAGCAAAGGATCATCCGCCGACATTCGCGAACGATCCATCCTGGCGCTGCGACCATGCTCCGCCTCGCTCGGGCATCGGCAGCATCGGCTGCGTCAGACAAGCCATGCCGTCACGGCAGCAGCAGCGATGAATCCCCATAGCTGTAGAAACGATATCCCGTTTCGATCGCATGGCCATAGACGGCCCGCATCCGCTCCGTCCCCATCAACGCACTGACCAGCATGAACAGCGTCGATTTGGGCAAATGGAAATTGGTCATCAGCCCATCGACCGCCCGAAAACGATAGCCCGGCGTGATGAATATCCGCGTTTCATCGGCAAAGGGACGGATGACATCATCCTCGCCCGCCGCGCTTTCCAGCAGACGCAATGATGTGGTGCCCACCGCGATCAGCCGACCGCCAGCCGCCCGCGCCGCGTTCAGCCGATCCGCCGTCGCCGCGTCGATCCGCCCCCATTCGGCGTGCATGCGGTGGTCGTCGGTATCGTCCGCCTTGACTGGCAGAAACGTGCCCGCCCCGACATGCAGCGTCAGCGTCTCGGTCGCGATGCCAGCGTCGGCGATGGCCGCCATCAGCGCCGGTGTGAAATGCAATGCAGCGGTGGGTGCGGCGACCGCACCATCCTCGCGCGCGAACATCGTCTGATAATCGCTGCGATCGCGCTCGTCGGTCGGGCGCTTGCTCGCGATATAGGGCGGCAACGGCATCCGCCCCGCCCGCTCCAGCAGCACCTCGACCGGCTCGTCGCCTTCGAAATCCAGCGTCACGCCGCCATCCTCGTCGCGCGGCCCGGCGATCGCCGTCACGCCCGCGCCGAAATCGATCCGGTCACCCGCCCGCACCCGCTTGGCGTTGCGCAGAAAGGCCTGCCATTGCCGCGGCCCCTGCCTTTTATGCAGCGTCGCGCCGATCCGCGCCTCCCCCCGCATCCCTTCCAGCTGGGCGGGAATGACCTTGGTATCGTTGAACACCAGCACGTCGCCCGCGCGCAGCATGGAGGGCAGGTCGCGCACGATCCGATCCTGCATCGCCCCGTCGCCCGGCACCAGCAGCATCCGCGCACTGTCGCGCGGCGACGCGGGCCGCAATGCGATATTCTCGGGCGGCAGGTCGAAATCGAACAGGTCTACGCGCATGGCTCGGGACGTTTCATCCAAACGGCGTGGCCCCGGCAGCTTCGAAAGAAGCGACCGGGGCCTTTACAGGACAGCAAAAGCCGGATCGGCTCGTTATTTCTTCGGCGCGACCTTCTTGGGCGCCGGCTTGGCCGCAGGAGCCTTGGGCTTGGGCTTTGCCTTGACCGTGTCGACGATCGACACCGGCGGTGCGGGCGGCGTGGGCGCGACCGTCACCGGCGGCTTGCCGTCGCTCTCGATCGACGCCTGCAGGATCACGCTCGGGTCGGCCGGCGGCTCGCCTTCATGGATCGCGTCGACATATTGCATGCCTTCGATCACGCGGCCGAACACGGTATATTTCTTGTCCAGCTGCATGCGCGGCAGCAGCACGATGAAGAACTGGCTGTTCGCGCTGTCCTCGCTCTGGGCGCGCGCCATCGACAGCGTACCGCGCAGATGCGGCATCGGATTGAATTCGGCCTTCAGGTCGGGCAGCGTCGAACCGCCGGTACCGTCACCCTTGGGATCGCCGCCCTGCGCCATGAAGCCGGGGATGACGCGGTGGAATTTCAGGCCGTTGTAGAAGCCCTGACGCGTCAGCTCCTTGATCCGCTCGACATGGGCCGGCGCGATATCGGGACGCAGTTGGATGCGCACGCGGCCGCCGCTCGACAGGTCCAGATCCCAGATATTCTGCGGATCGGCAGGAATGGTGGCCGGTGGCAGCTTGGGCGTCAGGTCATGACCCAGCGACTTGGCATTGTCCTGCGCGCGTACGGCGGCTTCGGCCTTCTTCATGTCTTCGCCCTTGCCGCCGCCCCCTTGGGCCAGGGCCACACCGGACGCGGTAAGGGCGAAACCGATCGCCACAGTCTTGAGCGCGCTAGTAAAACGCATGGAGCAGAAGTTCCTTGATCTCGTAAAAGCCATGGGGCCAAGCCGCCCTGATAGCGCCCTGATCGCGATTGGCAACTGAACGAAGGCTGAAACGGTCGAGTCCTTGGTAAAATGCGCGGCAGAGCGCATTTTAATGCGGCACCAGCCCGCTCCCCCACCCGGCCCCCCCACAGTGTATCCTGATTGGGCGGCCGGGTGGGGGAGCGGGCTGGTGCGGTTCTCCCCTAAAGACTCACCGTCCCTTTTCGCCCGATCTTTTCCACCCGCGCGGCGACTTCGTCGCGCACCACCGGGCTGACGAATTTGTGGATCGGCCCGCCATAGAGGGCGATTTCCTTGACCAGCCGCGACGCGATCGGCTGCAACGATACGTCCGCCATCAGGAAAACCGTCTCGATCCGGCCGTTGATCTGCTGGTTCATGCCCGCCATCTGATATTCATATTCGAAGTCCGCGACCGCGCGCAGGCCCCGGATGATGACGCTGGCCTGTTGCGACTCGGCAAAGTCCATCAACAGCGAATTGAAGCCGGTGACGACGATGTCCGTGTCGATCCCCGCACATTCGCGGCGCACCATCTCCAGTCGCTCTTCGTCGGAGAACATGGGCGACTTGGCGATGTTGGTGGTCACGCCGATCACCAGCTTGTCGACCAGCTTCGCGCCGCGCCGGATGATGTCCATATGGCCAAGCGTGATGGGATCGAAAGTGCCGGGATAGACGCCGATACGCTGTTTGCTCATGACTTTTAGCGATCCCTCTCCACGATATAGTCGGCAATGGCGCGCAGCAGGTCCGCTTCGGGACCATGGCCATGCAGATGCGCCTTGGCCTGCGCCACCAGCATATGCGCCTGCTCGCGCGCCCGTTCCACGCCCATCAGCGACAGGAAGGTTTCCTTGCCCGCCGCGGCATCCTTGCCCAACGCCTTGCCCGCCAGCGCCGCGTCGCCTTCTACGTCCAGCAGGTCGTCGGCAATCTGGAAGGCCAGGCCGATGTCGCGGGCATAGCCGTGCAGGCCGGTGCGCGCCTCATGCGGCAAACGCGCCATGATCGCGGCGGCCTCGACACAGAAAGCGATCAGCGCCCCGGTCTTCAAATTCTGGAGCCGCGTGACGGTGGCAAGGTCGAAGCGGGTCTTTTCCGCTTCCAGATCCATCATCTGCCCGCCCGCCATGCCAGCCGGGCCACTGGCGGCGGCCAGCGCGCGCACCAGTTCGATCCGCACGAACGGATCGGGATGCGTCTCCTCGTCGGCCAATATCTCGAACGCCAGATCGTGCAGGCAATCGCCCGCCAATATCGCCGTCGCCTCGTCGAACGCCTTGTGGACGGTCGGCTTGCCGCGCCGCATATCGTCATCATCCATCGCCGGCAGATCGTCGTGGATCAGCGAATAGACATGGATGCACTCGACCGCCAACCCTACGCGCAGCGCCGAGTCGCGGGAAATGTTGAACAGGTCGCTGGTCGCCTGCACCAGCAGCGGGCGCAGCCGCTTGCCGCCACCGATCGCGGCATGCCGCATCGCATCATAGAGGCGGACGCGCGCATCCTGCGGCAAGGGCAGCAACCGGTCGAACGCGGCGTCGATCGCCTGCGCGACCTCGCCCGCCCGCGCCGTCACCAGCGCCGTTGCGGAGGCGCTCTCTCCTCCCCCCGTCATGCGGATCAATCCGCGCCGAAGGGCTGGGCGCCGGTCACCGCGCCATTGGCGTCGACCGTCAGCTTGGCGATGCGCGCTTCGGCCGCCTGCAACCGTTCGGTGCAGCGCTTGCGCAATTCTTCGCCCTTCGCATAGAGCGAAATGGACTCGTCCAGCGGCACGTCGCCGCTTTCCAGTCGCCGGACGATCGTTTCGAGCGCGCGCAGCGCGTCCTCGAACGACAATGTTTCGGTGTCGGGGGTGGAAATATCCTCAGCCATTCCCTTGCATTGGCCGCCGTCACGCGCCCGGTCAAGCCCGCCCCGGCAATAAGCAAGCATAGCGCCCGCTGTCATCAAAAGGTCATGACGTCATTTCAGGGGGCATAGCGGGAACGTCGTAGTTTTGCGTTGACGCACCATGTTGCGCATGCACATAAAAGGATCGCTATGAAACATTATCTCCCCCTTATCGCCGTCGCCAGCGTCGCTTTGCTGTCGGCTTGCAACAAGAATGACGAACCCGAAGTCGTGGGCGGCCCCGCCGACCCGATGGCGGCTCAGCTTGCCAACGCCGCGCCGGTCGAATTGCCGCCGTCGGTGAAGGCGAACAAGCAGTTCCGTTGCAAGGACAACAGCCTGATCTTCGTCGACTATATGAGCGACGACAAGAGCGCGCTGCTGCGCACCGAAAAGGGCGGCACCGCCACCGCGCTCAAGGCGGCCGAAGCCGGCCAGCCCTTCACCGCCGAGGGCGGCTATGAAGTCAAGGGTTCGGGCAACGACGTGACCATCACCGTGCCGGGCAAGAGCGCTCAGGCCTGCCACGTCTGAGTCGCACGACCTTCCTGATTGCCAGGCCGGGCCTTCCCTGAAGGTCCGGCCTTTTTATTGCGCCTGATAAACCTGCACCGTTCGTCCTGAGTAGCTATTGAGCGAAGTCGAAATGGCGTGTCGAAGGATGCGCGCAGCGCATGATGCTTGGACACGGGGATTCCAAGGGCTCAGCCTCTCAGCACGAACAGGTGCATCATATGCGATCACCCATCACTCATTGTTGAACATCGCCAGCGCGGCACGATCCGCATAAGCGTTGGCCAGCCGCCGGTGCGCGGCCCTGGCGCGTTCCGATGTGGACGCCTGCTCCATCAGACGCTGCTTTTTGCAACGGCTGGAAAAATAAAAGAAGTCACTCCCCTTCATGGAAAACCTCTCTGTGGCCTCAATCTCCGTCGAATCGCCACCCCGCTCCACCCATGAACTTTAGGGAAGGCCGTTAACGAAAGGTTGCCGCCGCGACGAACGGTTGACGCGGCCGGATGATCGGCCCGCCGCACCGGCATGCAACTTTCCCGATCCCCAGGCATTTGCTTCTCAGCAAAATCGACGGGGGATTGCATGAGCCTTGGACGCCGTTTTCTCGCGACGGGCATGACGCTGTTGCTGGCAACGAGCATCACCACCGCGCCCGCCCGCGCCGACGATACGTTCAGCGGTTTTGGCAACAGCGCCTTCATGAGTTCCATGATGGACAATGTCCGCATGGACAGCCTGCACCGCCACATGCAGACCCCCCATGATGGCGACCAGCCCCGCGCGCCCGATCGCAAGGCCGGCCCGATCAAGCCCACTCTCCCGGCACCGCCCCCGGCGAAGGCGCATCCCACCCGCTATGTCGCCTCCCCCGCCGTCACCGCGCGGGTGCGCGAACAATTTCTCGCCTGGATCAGGCAGACGTCCGGCTCGCAAGGCGAAGCCGCCATGCGGCAGGTGATGCAGCAGCATGACATTTTCGCCCTCTGGACCAAACAGATGCAATCCGACGGTCTGAAGCCCGGCGATCTGGCGGATGCCTTCGCCGCCTATTGGGTCCAGAATTGGCAGATGGCCAATGGCGTCGAAACCACCCGGCCGGCGCAGGTCATGGCCGTGCGGCGACAGGTCGCGGCCAGCATGGCCGGCTTCACCGAAGCGCAGCGGCAGGAACTGGCCGAAGTTTTCATGTATAATCAATTCGTTCAGGGCACAGCCTGGATCGAAGCCGGGCAACGTGGCGACGCCGCCATGAAGCGCAAACTGGGCGACGCCGCCGTCATCCGCTTCCGCAACGACATGAAACTGGACCTGCGCGCCCTGAAATTGACCGATCGGGGGTTCGTTACGGCCTGATCCCATCGCCTCGCCCCGCACGCCCACCATTGCCCTTCGCCCTCGCCCTCGCTAAAGGCGCGGGCATGTCCAGCACATCGCCCCAGATCACCCCGGAAGTCGTCGCCGAACATGGCCTCAGCCCGGAAGAATATGACCGCGTACTGAAGGCGATCGGCCGTGAGCCGAACCTGACGGAACTGGGCATATTCTCGGTCATGTGGTCGGAACATTGCTCGTATAAATCCTCCAAGATCCACCTGATGAAGCTGCCGACCAAAGGCCCGCAGGTCATTTGCGGCCCCGGCGAAAATGCGGGCGTAGTCGACATCGGCGATGGTCAGGCCGCGATCTTCAAGATGGAAAGCCACAACCACCCGTCCTACATCGAACCCTATCAGGGCGCGGCGACTGGCGTTGGCGGCATCCTGCGCGACGTATTCACCATGGGCGCGCGCCCGGTGGCGAACATGAACGCGCTGCGCTTCGGCCGCCCCGACCACCCCAAGATGAAGCATCTGATCGCGGGCGTCGTGCATGGCATCGGCGGCTACGGCAATTGCGTGGGCGTGCCGACCGTGGGTGGCGAGGTGAATTTCCACCCCGCCTATGACGGCAACATCCTGGTGAACGCGATGACCGTTGGCGTCGCGGACACCGACAAGATCTTCTATTCGGCCGCCAGCGGCGTCGGCAACCCGATCGTCTATGTGGGGTCGAAGACCGGCCGCGACGGCATCCATGGCGCAACCATGGCCAGCGCCGATTTCGGCGACGACGCCGACGCCAAGCGCCCGACCGTGCAGGTCGGCGATCCCTTCACCGAAAAGCTGCTGATCGAAGCCTGCCTTGAACTGATGGCGTCCGACGCGATCGTCGCCATTCAGGATATGGGCGCGGCCGGCCTCACCTCTTCCAGCGTCGAAATGGCGTCGAAGGGCGGCGTGGGCCTCCACCTCAAGATGGACGATGTGCCGCAGCGTGAAACCGGCATGACCACCTATGAAATGATGCTGTCGGAAAGCCAGGAGCGCATGCTCATGGTGCTCAAGCCCGGCCGCGAGGATTTCGCCGAAGCGATCTTCAAGAAGTGGGAACTCGACTTCGCCGTCATCGGCCATGTCACCGACAGCGGCCGCATGGTGCTGGAGCATAAGGGCGAGATCGTCTGCGATATCCCGCTCGCCCCGCTGGCCGACGACGCGCCGCTCTACGACCGTCCCTCCATGCCCAAGGACGAGTATAAGATCTGGTCGAAGGTCGAACCGCTGGGCGACATCACGGAAAGCGCGGATATCGGCGCGGACCTCGTCACCCTGCTGGGCAGCCCGGACATCGCCAGCCGCCGCTGGATCTGGGAACAATATGATCACATGGTCGGCGCCGACACGGTGCAGCGCCCCGGCGGCGACGCCGCGGTCGTGCGCGTCCATGGCGCGCAAAAGGGCATCGCGATCAGCACCGACTGCACGCCGCGCTATTGCTATGCCGACCCCTATGAAGGCGGCAAGCAGGCGATCGCCGAATGCTATCGCAACCTGAGCGCCGTCGGCTCCACCCCGCTTGCCGTCACCAACTGCCTCAACTTCGCCAACCCGCAGCGCCCCGAAATCATGGCGCAGCTGACCGGCTGTCTGGAGGGCATGGGCGACGCCTGCCGTGCGCTCGACTTCCCGATCGTGTCGGGGAACGTCTCGCTCTACAATGAATCGAAGGCGACCGGCGGCGGCTCGGCGATCCTGCCGACCCCGGCGATCGGCGGCATCGGCCTGCTGGCGGATGTGGACGTCATGGCGACGGTCGCATTCAAGAATGCAGGCGACGCGATCTGGCTGATCGGCGGAGAGGGTTCGCACCTCGGCCAGACCATCTGGCTGCGCGAAATCGCCGGCCGCGAAGCCGGTGAAGCGCCCAAGGTCGATCTGGCCGCAGAGCGCGCCAACGCCGACATCGTCCGCACGCTTGTTGCAGAGGGCAGGGCGACCGCCGTGCATGATATCGCGGACGGCGGCCTGATCGTCACGATCGCGGAAATGGCGCTGGCGGGCAAGGTCGGCGCGACGCTGGACGTCGCCCTCACCACCGCATCGGCCTTTGGCGAAGATCAGGGCCGCTATGTCGTCACCACGGCGGCGGGCGTGGACGTCCCCGGCGCGGTCAAGATCGGCACCGTCGGCGGCAGCACGGTCGCAGGCGTCGCGATCGACACGCTGCGCACCGCGCATGAAGGCTTCTTCCCCGCCCTCATGGACAGCGAACTGTAAAAACCGACCGTCACCCCGGCCTCGCGTCGGGGTCCAGCTGCCTTTTTGCAGCGACGGCGACGAGAAAAGCAGGCTCCCGGCTCAAGGCCGGGATGACGGGAGAGGATGGTTCTTGCCCTTGTTGTCAGGGGCTTTGTCACGTCACAGGAGTCTCCCCATGCCCTTCACCGCCAAGATCCTCCTCCTGGGTTCGGGCGAGCTGGGCCGGGAATTCACCATCTCCGCCAAGCGCCTGGGCGCGCAGGTCATCGCCTGTGACAGCTATGCGGGCGCCCCCGCCATGCAGGTGGCGGACGGCTTCGAAATCTTCTCCATGTTGGACGCGGATCTGCTCGCCGCCGCGATCGAAAAGCATCAGCCCGATTTCGTCGTCCCCGAAGTCGAAGCGATCCGCACCGAAGTCCTCGCCGATTTCGAGAGCAAGGGCATCACCATCGTCCCCTCCGCCCGCGCGACCATCATGACCATGAACCGCGACCGCATCCGTGAAGTCGCTGCCGTGGACCTCGGCCTGCGCACGTCACGCTATCGCTATGCCGAAAGCCTGGACGAGGTGATCGCCGGCGCCGACCACACCGGCTTTCCCTGCGTCATCAAACCGGTCATGTCCTCTTCCGGCAAGGGGCAAAGCACGGTCCGCAGCGCCGCCGAACTGGAGGCCGCCTGGACCTACGCCGTCGCCAACATGCGCGGCGACCGCAGCCGCGTGATCGTCGAGGAATTTATCGCCTTCGACTATGAAATCACCCTGCTCACCATCCGCACCCGCGACGGCGTCTATTTCTGTCCGCCGATCGGCCACCGGCAGGAACGGGGCGATTATCAGGAAAGCTGGCAGCCTACCCCCATGTCCGACACCGCCCTTGCCGCCGCGCAGGATATGGCGCGCAAGGTAGTCGACGATCTGGGCGGCTACGGCATTTTCGGGGTGGAATATTTCGTGAAGGGCGAAGACGTCATCTTCTCCGAACTGTCGCCCCGCCCGCACGACACCGGCATGGTGACGCTCCTCTCGCAAAATCTGAGCGAATTCGATCTGCATGCCCGCGCGATCCTGGGCCTGCCCATCCCGGACATTACCCTGCGCGGCCCCTCCGCCTCCGCCGTCATCCTGGCCGATCGCGACTCCGCCGACTTCCATTATGAAGGGCTGGCCGACGCGCTCGCGACGCCGGGCGGCGAAGTCGATATCCGCCTGTTCGGCAAACCGACCACCCGCCCCTATCGCCGCATGGGCGTGGCCATCGCCCGCGCCGACGCCGCCGACGCCGCCCGCGCCCTTGCAAAGGCCGCCGCCGACAAGGTGACGATCGTCTACAAGGACTGATCCGTACCGTCGCGGCAGAAGATATATTCATGGTCGGTCCAGCTACCGACCCGAAAGCCATATTCGCCGACCTTCGTGAAACCGGCCCGGCCATAAATGGCCTGTGCCCGGTCATTGCCCGACCATACGCCCAGCCACACCGGCCCTGGCATTGCCGCTGCCAGCCAATCCATCGCCACGCGCATCAACGCGCCGCCCATGCCCTGCCCCTGCGCGGCGTTCAGCGCATAGAGTTGATATAATTCCCCCTGATCCGCCGACGCGTCCGGATGCGGCAATTTGCACGGCCCCACATGCGCATAGGCCAGCAAAGCGCCATCCGCGTCCTGCGCCACCCATGTCGCATGGGTCGGATCGGCCAGCTCCGCCGCGACCCGATCGACGCCATAACTCTCCTGCTCGAACTGCGCGAGGTCAGCCGGCGGATAGGGCACGGCAAAGCCATCTATGAAGGTCTGCCGGAACGCCGTCAGCTTGAGGATGGACAGGGCTTCCACGTCGGATGAAAGCGCAGGGCGGATGGTCAGCGTCATGCCCCGGACATGCCATGCCCCAACCGCCCGCACCAGCCCGTCCTGCCCGGCGATCGCCGCTTTCCGGTGCGCAATCAAGCGGAGGCGGCCGCGCTCAGTCCGGCCGCGTCACCCGGCCGAACAAAACCTGATAGCCATCCTCGCCGCCCTCCGCCTCGAACGCGGCCATCACCCGGCGCAGGTCGGTCGGGCCCAACGGCTTGCGCCCGTCGACCGGCACCACCGCTCCGATCCCCTTCAGATGCGCGATCAGCCCGCGCGCGCCGCCACAGCCCAGCGCATAATCCTCGTCGAAGGCAAATGCGTCTGCATGGCGCCCCAGCATCGCCCGCAACGCATCCAGCGACGGATAGTCCGGCACGCCCGCCACCAGCCCGCAGGCCGCATGCGCCGCGCGCCAGTGCGCGAAGCTCCCCTGCCCCATTGTGGAGAAGATCAGGCTCCCGCCCGGCCGCAACAACCCCACCAGCCGCGCGATGCCGCCTTCCAGATCGTCGAACCACTGAAATGCCAGGCTGGACAGGATCAGGTCGAACCAAGGCCCGTCGAAAACCGGCGCCTCTCCATCCATCGTCATGAACCGGCCCGCGACCCGCCCATTGGCCGCCGCCTGCTCCAGCATGCCGGGCGAAATATCGGTCGCGATCAACTCCGCGCCGGGCCAGCGCGCCTGAATATCGCGCGTCAAAAAGCCGGTGCCGCACCCGACCTCCAATATCCGCGTCACCCCATCGGGCTGCTGCCGCTGGGCAATATCCGCCACCAGGCTCGCCGCCAGCCGCTGCGGCCCGGCATGCCCGTCATAATGCGCCGCCGCCGCACCGAATGTGTCGCTTATCCGTTGCTTGCGGGCATCGTTCATGGACGGAGCATTTTCGGTTGATCAGTCATGGTTCACGCCTTGGAGCGGCAGGCCAGCGCAGCTAAAATGCGACTGCAAGAAACAAGAACCTTTCCACCGATTGGGGAAAGGCTCTAGGCGCATGGCAGAGCTTTGCCCATTTGGCCAGTATCAGCAGGGACCATCCGCTTCATGACCGCCTCCCCCCGCAACCCCGCCCCTCGTATCCGGGCCATGGACGTGCTGCGCGGCTGCGCGGTGCTGGGTATCTTGTGGATGAACATCACCGCCTTCGCCCTGCCGCAAAACGCCTATTTCAACCCGGCGGTGGCCGGCACGCCTTCGGCCGCCGACATCGCCGCCTGGGCGGTCAGCCTGATCCTCATCGATGGCAAGATGCGCGGCCTCTTCGCCCTGCTGTTCGGCGCGTCGATGCTGTTGCTGATCGACCGGGAGGAAATGGCCGGGCGCGACGGCCGCCGGGCGCAGATGGTCCGCGCGGGCTGGCTGTTCGTCCTTGGCTGCGCCCATTTCTTCCTGCTCTGGTGGGGCGACATCTTGCGCGTCTATGCGCTGGTCAGCCTGTTCGCGCTGCTGTTCGTGAACCTGGAACCCTTTGCCCTGGTCAAACGCGCGCTGCTTTTCTTCTTCTTCCAGTTCCTGCTGTGCGCCACCTTCATCGCCAGCCTCTATCTGTGGGGCCATGCCGCCGCAGACCCCGGCGCGACCGGTATGATGCGCGACGGCTATCTGACCTTCATGGCCGCCCTGTCCGATCCCGCCAGCTCCTCCACCCAGGCGGAAATCCTCACCTATCGCGGCGGCTTCGCCACGATCCTCCAGCATAAGCTGATCGGCGTGCCGGGCGACTGGCTCTGGGGCTTCCTCTTCACCGCCTTCGAAACCATGGGCTTCATGCTGCTGGGCATGGCGATGCTGAAGGGCGGCTTTCTCACCGGTCGTTGGGACGCGGACCAATATCGCCGCACCGCTCGCCATTGCTTCCTGATCGGCGTGCCGCCCATGGCCGCACTGGCGCTCTGGGTCGCGCTCAGCGGCTTTGCGCCGCTTCCCGCTTATGGCGTGGCGCTGGCCTGGTCGCTCCCGTTCCGCATCCCGCTCACCGTGGGCTGGGCCGCCCTCATCCTCTGGCTTGCCGCCCGCCATCGCGACCATCCCCTGGTCGCCCGCCTCGCCGCCGCCGGCCGGCTGACGCTCAGCAACTATCTCGCCACCAGCCTCGTCATGACCGCGCTTTTCTATGGCTGGGGCCTCGGCCTCTTCGCCAAACTGCCACCGGCCGCGCTGCCGCTGTTCGTGCTGGCCGGATGGGTGGCGATGCTGGCCTGGTCGAAACCCTATGCCGACCGATTCGCGATGGGCCCCGCCGAATGGCTGTGGCGCAGCCTGATCAACGGCCGGTCGCAAAAGATTCGCAAAAGCGACTGAATACTATTGCGACCCATTATCAGACACGCTATTCCCGATTCGTCAGGAGAGTGTCTTCGATGGTCGTCTGCGTTTGTAATGCCATTCGTGAAAAGGATGTACGGGAAGCTGCGCGCAACGGCGCGGATACGCCGTGCAGCGCCTATGCCCAATATGGCCGCCGCCCCAAATGCGGGCAGTGCGTCCCCTTCGCGCGGACGCTGATCGCGGCGGAACGCGCATCGGCGTGAAGTCGCGCTGACTGGAATGCGAATCAACTGCACGTTACAGTTGCGAGCATGAAGCAATAGCGCACTGAAAAACCGCCATTTTCTGCGGTTTTTGGCCTTAACAGCCTATGCCTTAAACGTTATAAGCCGGCCGTTCCCCAATTGCCGGAGTATAGCGCCATGAAAGGCGACGCGAAAGTCATCGAATATTTCAACGAGGTGCTCAAGAACGAGCTGACCGCGATCAACCAGTACTTCCTTCACTATCGCATCCTCAACCATTGGGGCATCGATAAGCTGGCGAAGTTCGAATATGAAGAATCCATCGACGAGATGAAGCACGCCGACAAGGTGGCGGAACGCATTCTCTTCCTTGATGGCCTGCCCAATTTCCAGCTGCTCGGCCGCCTCAAGATCGGCGAAACGGTCGAAGAAATCCTCAAGGCCGACCTCGAGCTGGAATATGAAGCGCTGCCGGTCCTGCGCGAAGCGATCGCCTATTGCGAATCGATCAAGGATTTCGTCAGCCGCGACCTGTTTCAGTATATCCTCGAAAGCGAGGAAGAGCATGTGGACACGCTGGAAACCCAGTTCGAAATGATCGAGCGCATGGGCATCCAGAATTATGTTCAGCTTCAGAGCAAGGCGAAGGAAGACTGATTCCCGGCCTGCGCCGGCCCAGGCCGAGATGCTCGAATCTTATAAAAAGGGGCGTCCTGCGGGGCGCCCCTTTTATGTTGTACCAGCCAATAATGATATGACGCCGAAACTCCCTGTTCCCCGGCGTAGGCCGGGGCCCAGTTCCACGCTCTGATCTGGACCCTTGATGGAAGGCACGCGCCTCCCATCAACTGCGCCGGGGAACCCGTCCTATAAAATCTCGATATTACAGCAGCGCTTCGAGCAGCCCGATCAGCGGCAGGTCCGCCGGCGGCATGTCCAGCGCATACATGTGCGCGGGCTTCAACCATTTGAGCGCGGTCGCATGGCGCGCTTCTGGCACGCCCTTCCACTTGCGGCAGACATAGAGCAGCAGCAGCAGATGCCGGTCGCCGAGCGGTTCGCTGGCGAATGTCGCAGGCGCCAGGCAGCTGGCATGCGTCTCGATCCCCAGCTCCTCCTCCAGCTCGCGCACCAGCGCCGCCTCCGGCGTCTCGCCCGGCTCCACCTTGCCGCCGGGGAATTCCCACAGGTCGGCCATCGCCTTGCCGGGCGGCCGTTGTTGCAGCAGCACGCGGCCATCGGCGTCCACCAACGCTACGGCAACTACCATCAGGGGAGAAAAAGAGGCCATGTCGGTCCAGTCGGGAGGGCTTTGTTAACCCTGCTTCCTTTACACGACGACCGGGGACTGTCTGTAGCGAAACGGGGTTAATATGCGTGCGCTTGTCGAAATGCTGGCCCGTTTGCGCCTGCTCCGCTGCGAGCGCGGCGCCACGGCGGTCGAATATGGGTTGATCATCGCGATGATCGTTCTCGCCATGCTTTTGGCGCTCAACAATGTCGCCAGGAAGACATCCGGCATGTGGAACAACGTCGCGACGGAAGTTACCAAACATTAACCATCAATATTTGACAGTGTTTTCCCGCATTAAGATTTTCTCAACCGCCATTGTCTAATTCGATCCTCGCTGACCACGAATTACCATGCGGGGCGGCCGGGTAGTTAAACGTAGTAATCCATTTCCAAGGAGACATCACATGCAGTTCATCCGTAAGATGCTGAAGAACGAAAAGGGTGCCACCGCGATCGAATACGGCCTGATCGCCGCTCTGATCGCCGTCGCTGCCATCGGCGCGATGACCAGCCTGGGCACCAAGCTCGGCGGCACCTTCAACAACGTTTCGGGCAACCTGAAGTAAGCCCTGCGACGTTAGTCGAATTAAGAAGGAGGCGGCGGACGAAAGTTCGCCGCCTCTTTTCGTTTACAGGCCTACCAGGTGACGATCTTCACCCGCTGCCCGGCGCGCAACGCGCTATTTTCTTCCAGCGCGTTGATCGTCAGGAACCGGTCCAGCTGATAGTCGGTATAGGCCATCCTCTTGGCCAAAGACTGCACCGTGTCTCCGGCCTTCACCGTCACCACGTCGACGCGGCGCGGCTTGATCGCAGCCGCCTCCTGCGCGCTCAGGCGCTGGACCGATTGCAACATTGCGCTGAACGGGCCGATCCCCTGCCCTGCCTGCGTCAGCAGCAGGAAATGATAGGCCTTCCCGCCCCCGAAATCATAAGCGAAGACGGTCGCATCCACCTGGCTCGACTGGGTCGATGCGCGGACGGTGCGGTAGGCGACCGGCAGGCCGTTGATCGTCGTGCGGCTGATCTCGCCTGCCGGCACGCCGCCCTTGCCGTCGCCCAGCTTGGCGAAGACGCTGTTGATATAGGCGTCCAGATTACCGGAATAGGGTGCCGCGCTGAACTGCGCCTGTCCGCCCGATCCGGTGATCGACACTGCGTTGGCGCCATTTTCCATGCCGAAACCGCTGGGTATGGTGAAACTCAGCCGCAGGTCGGGATGGCGGAAGCGATTGCCGTCGATCACCCCCTGCTTGGGATCGTCGCCGTACAGCACGCCATCCACCGCATTCAGGAAGGCATCGCGATTGCGCACCGTGCTGGTCGCCCGCGTCGCTTCCGCCGCCTTGGCGGCTCGCTCCACGCGCGCGCCGGGATCAGGGTGGGTGCTCGCCCAGGCCGGCGTCGATCGGGCATTGCCCGTCACCTGCGCATCCAGGTCACTCTGCGCCGCCAGCGATGCCAGCATGTCGGACAGGGCGCGCGGATCATATCCACCGCTCGCCAGATAGCGGATGCCGAGGTCATCCGCCTCATACTCCTGCGTGCGCGAAAATTTGAGCGTCAACAACTGGCTGCCCGTGCCGATCCCTTTCTGGATCAGCCCCGAAAAGCCCGAATCGCCCAGCAACGCGCCCGCCAACGCACCCAGCAGCGCGCCGCCGACCGCATTGCGCTGCGCCGCCTGTTGCCGCCGCTGGCCATGCTGAGCCGCGACATGCCCCACTTCATGGCCCAGCACGCCGGCCAGTTCCGCCTCGTCGTTCATCAACGCCATCAACTGGCGCGTGACGTAGACATAGCCGCCCGGAATGGCGAAGGCGTTGTTCACCGGCGAATTGAGCAGGGTGACGGTAAAGTCCCCCTGCGCATTGGACAGGCCCGATTGCACCGCGATGCGGCGACCCACGCCCTCTACATATTTGGCCTGTGGCCCCACATAGGCGCCGCCAAATTCCTTCATCAATTCAGGATGCTGCTTGGCGCCGCTCGCCTTGTCCTGCGCACTGATGTTCGACACCGTGCGAATCGCCCGCTGCTGCCCGATCACCACCGGCGCACTCGCCGCCATCGCCAGCACCGCGCCGGCGCAGCCCAGCTTCCACTTCCAGTCCATGTCTCTCCACCCTCGACGTTACCCCAACGTAACGACGGAAATGGCGGCCCGTTCCAGAAAAAGCCAGTAGTTAAACGGTCAATGGAGCCTGTTCCCCGGCGAAGGCCGGGGTCCAGCTAAAACTTCGTTAAGCGCCGATGGCCAGAAACTTGTCGGCGCGGTCGGTGCGCAGCGCATCGGCCGACAACCCATCGAGCGCACCCAGTTCCGCCTCGATCGCACCACCCAGATTGGCGATCGCCTGCACCGGATCGCGATGGGCGCCGCCCACCGGTTCCGCCACGATCCGGTCGATCACGCCCAGCGCCTTCAAATGTTGCGCCGTCACCTGCATCGCGGTCGCCGCATCGCTCGCCTTGTCGGCGGTACGCCACAGGATCGACGCGCAGCCTTCGGGCGAGATCACCGAATAGATGGCATGTTCGAACATCAGCACGCGGTTGGCCGCCGCCAGCGCGATCGCGCCGCCCGACCCGCCTTCGCCCACCACCGCCGCGACCATCGGCACGCCCAGCTTCAGGCAGGCCTCGGTCGAACGCGCAATGGCTTCGGCCTGACCGCGCTCTTCCGCCTGAACGCCCGGAAAGGCGCCCGACGTATCGACCAGGCTGACGACCGGCAGGCCGAACCGGTCGGCCAATTCCATCAGGCGGATCGCCTTGCGATAGCCTTCGGGCTTGGCCATGCCGAAATTGTGGCGCACGCGGCTGGCGGTATCGTCGCCCTTTTCATGGCCGATCACCATCACCTTGCGCTCACCCAGCGTCGCGAAGCCGCCGATGATCGCCTGATCGTCGGCAAAGGCGCGGTCGCCGGCCAGCGGCATGAAATTGTCGAACATGCCCGCGACATAGTCCTTGAAGTGCGGGCGTTCGGCATGCCGCGCCACCTGCGTCTTCTGCCAGGGCGTCAACTTGCCATAGGTGTCGGACAACAGCTTGGCCGCGCGCTGCTCCAGCGTCGCGATCTCGCCGTCGATGTTGATGTCGCCCACACTGGCGGTGGCGCGCAATTCAACGATGCGCGCTTCCAGCTCAGCGATCGGCTTTTCGAATTCCAGAAAGCTTACCATGGCCCGTGCGTTACGGCGCTGGCGCGTCGTCGTCAACGCGCTGATGCGGCTTCTTCGCGCGCATCCCCGCCAGCGGATGCCGCTGGTTGACCAGTTCGACCAGCCGCCGGCTATCGACATGGGTATAGATTTGCGTCGTGCCGATATCCGCATGGCCCAGCATGGATTGCAACGCGCGCAGATCCGCGCCCCCTTCCAGCAGATGCGTGGCAAAGGCATGGCGCAACACATGCGGGCTGACCCGCTCGGGCGCGATACCGCTCGCCGCCGCCAATGTCTTGACCAGCTGGTATAGCCTTATGCGGCTCAAATGGCTCTTGCCCGAGGGAAACAGCCACATACTGTCCCCCGGCACATGCGGCAGCCAGACGGCGACCGCGGCCCGCGCCCGGTCCGAAATCGGCACCAGCCGCTCGCGCGCGCCCTTCCCCTTCAGGATCAGGAATGGCCGATCATGCGACAGCGCCCGGCGCGGCAACGACACCAGTTCGGTCGCGCGCAAGCCCGACCCATAAAGCAGCTCGATCAGCGCCGCGAGCCGCAGGTCCGCCGGCACGGGATGCTCTACATCCAGCCGTTCGGCGATCGTCGCAAAGAATCGATCCACCTCCGCCACCGACAAGATCTTCGGCAAGGCGCGCTGCGTCACCGGGCGCGGCAGCGCGGCGGAGGGATTGTCGGCGCGCAGCCCCTCTTCCTCCAGAAAGCCGTAAAAGGCCCGCAATGCCGACGCCTTGCGCGCCACGGACGACGCCGCCAGTGCCGCCCAGGCGACAGCCAGCGTCCCCAGCCCATCCTTGCTCGCCCCGGCCAGTCCGCCCAGCAGCTCGCCCGCACCGTTCAGGTCGGCCCGATAGGCCAGCAGCGTATTGCGCGACGCGCCGCGTTCCGCCGCCATCATTTCCAGAAAGCGGTCGATCAGGCCGGCGTCATCTGCTGTCATGATCAGGCCCGGCTGATCGCCTCGGCCGCGATCATCCGCGCCTCGGGGTCCAGTCCCACGCGATGCAGCGCGGCCACGACATGATAGAGGTGCCCGGCCGGCAAGCGGCTCCAGTCATTGCCCTGCATGCCGACGGCCGCCAGCAACGCGACCGTGCCCTTCTCGCCCCGCTGCGCCGCCGCACCGATGGCGCGCGCCCAACGGCTGTTGGCGCTGAGCGCAAAGCCATTATCCTGCGCCAGCGTGGCGGCATCCTGCGCGGGCAGGCGCGACAGACCGGCCAGCGCCGCAATCAGCATCCGCCCCTTGTCCGCGCCGACATCGCCGACATAGCCGGACACGCGGCTGCTGTTGATCTCGACCACCGCGCTCGGCGCCCCGACCGCCAGCAACGCCCAGAATTGCGAAGCCCCCGCTCCGTCCAGCTGCCCCAGCGCCCGCGCCCAGCGCGCCGCGTTGCGGTCATAACCGGCCGTCAGCATGGATCCGACCAGATTGGCCGCATCCTGCGCATCGGCCTGCGCCACCGGCAGCGCGGCGGCAGCCCGCGCCGTCGCTATCAGGCCCAGATAGTCGGGCTTGCCATTATCGCCCCACCAATTGTGCATCGCGCCGATCCGGTCGCCCACCGTCGCCCCGGAAAAGGCGGTGCGCAGCGAATCGATCCGGTCGGCGGCATCGGCCGGCGCATCGCCATCCGTCCCCATCTGACCATAGAAACCGACCAGCGCCGCGCTGGACAATACCCCCAGCCGCGCCGCGATATCGACGCCCGGCCGGCGCTTCACCGCGCTCAACGCCGGCGCGCGCGCTTCCCACGCCCGCACATGCGGGCCGACGGTGCCGTACAGCGTATCGGGAATTTCGACATTCAGCGCCGTCGCCAGGCCAAAGCGCCAGGCGGTCAGGCGGTCGACGCCATCCCATTCGATCTTCACCGACCGACGCGCGTTGAAACCGGTGCCCACGATCTTCTCGGCCAGCCGATAGTCGATACCGCGTACCACGCCCTTGCGTTGCGCCTGGTTGAGCGCACCGCTCGACGTGCCCTGATCGCCCGACAGCGCCGGGCAGATCGCCCGCGTCATGTCCCAACCGGGCGCCTTGCTGAAGCGCAGCGCGCCGGCCCACAGCGGACACAGCCCTGCCGGATCGGCCGCCGCCAGATAGGTTTCCATCGCCACGGCATAGAGGCGCGGCGAATAGCGATCCGCGTCCACGCTCTGCACCATCAATCGGGCATTGTCCGCCTCGCCCATGCGCAGCAGCAACCAGGCGCGCTCCGCCGCCCAGTCCGCCCCGTCGATGTCGCGCGGCGTATCGACCGCGCTCAGCAACGCCCGGCGCAACAGGATGGAGGCCCATCGCGACACGATCGGCGCATGGGTCTGCTTCATCAGCGCGGCCAGATATTTGCCGGATTCGCCCCCAAAGGCGTCCGGCTCGAACCCGCGCGTCTGCGGCGTCAGCGGCCCGATCCGCTCCAGCGACCGGCGCGCCGTTTCGGGCAGGTCATATTTCGCCTTCTGCGCCGCGATTTCCTCGGGCGTCAGCGCGTCTTCGGCCGCATTCTGCGCCTGGATCAGCGACAGGTCGGGCGGTGTCGCCGGATTGAGCGGCTGCACCATCGGTGTGGATGGCGTCGCGGCCGGCGGCCGGATGACGACCGGCGCGCCCTGCGCCGGCTGGGCCGGACGCGGCGCGGCCGGCGCTTCGGGCGCATCGCCGAAACCGGGCGGCAGCAGCGATTCGGGCGCCTGCTGCGCGACGACCGGCAGGGTCAGCGCCAGCGCAAAGCTGCCCAGCGCCCATTTCGCATTAGCGCGCGGCCAGCGCATCCGCCTTACTGGCCCAGCTTCTCTGCGGGGATGACCTTTTCGACGCGCTGCTGCGGCTGCTCGCCACCGCGCGACCAGAAAAAGGCCAGCAGTGCGACAAGCAACAGGACCAAAGCGATAGGGATGATCGGCAAGCTGGTGCCACGGCGACGCTGGCTACCTTCGAAACTGCTGAAGTTGCGATTATTCTTCATAAGTCCTTGGCTATGACTGGCCCGGAAACTTGGCCGGGGGAAAGAAAAAGATGCGATTTGCCTCTGTGACGGCTGGCTGTATAGCCCCGCAAGCCATGCAGCGAAACAGCAAAATCCCCCACAGCCCGGCGCGACGCGGTCCCATCGTCCTGGTGGGGATGATGGGCGTGGGCAAATCCACGGTCGGCCGCCGTCTTGCGGCCCGCCTCGGCCTCAACTTCGTCGACGCCGACGAAGAGATTGAAAAGGCCGCCGGCATGACCGTGACGGAGATTTTCGAACGCTATGGCGAATCCTATTTCCGCGACGGCGAACGGCGGGTCATCGCCCGGCTGATGGACGGCGTGCCAAAGGTCATCGCCACCGGCGGCGGCGCCTTCATGCAGGATGAAACGCGCAAACTGATTCTCGACGCCGCGACCGCCATCTGGCTGGACGCGGATATCGAGATACTGGTCGATCGCGTCGCCCGGCGAGAAAGCCGCCCGCTGCTCAAAAATCGCGATCCCCGCATCGTCCTCACGGAACTGGCGGCGGTGCGCAACCCCGTCTACGCGCTCGCGCCCATTCATGTAAAAAGCATCGCCGCCCCGCATGAAGTCGCGGTCGACAGCATCATGGAGCAATTGACCGCATGGCATTAGTCCGCGTCGCGCTGGGTGCGCGCAGCTATGATATCCTGATCGAACAGGGCGCGCTCGACCGCGCCGGCACCATCCTCGCCCCCTATGCGCGCAAGGGGCGCCTGGTCGTCGTCACCGACGCCAATGTGGCCAAGGCCCAGCTGCCCCGCCTCGACGCCAGCCTGCGCGCCGCCGACATCGCGGTCGAACCGATCATCCTGCCACCGGGCGAACAGACCAAGAGCTGGCGCCATCTGGAACAGCTGCTCGACGCGCTGCTCGCGCTGGAAATCGAACGCGGCGACCATATCGTCGCGCTGGGCGGCGGCGTGATCGGCGATCTGGTCGGCTTTGCCGCCTCTATCCTGAAACGCGGCTGCCACTTCATCCAGGTGCCCACCACTTTGCTGGCGCAGGTCGATTCGTCGGTCGGCGGCAAGACCGCGATCAATGCGAAGGCCGGCAAGAATCTGATCGGCAGCTTCTACCAGCCCGCCCTGGTCCTCATCGACCCCTCGACGCTCGACAGCCTGCCCTTGCGCGAAACCCGCGCCGGCTATGCCGAAGTCGTCAAATATGGCCTGATCGACGATCCCGCCTTCTTCGCCTGGTGCGACGCCAATGCCGCCGCGCTGCTGGCGGGCGATCCGGACGCGCGCACCTACGCGATCGAGCGCAGCGTTCAGGCCAAGGCCGCGATCGTCGCCGATGATGAGCGCGAAACCTCCGGCCGCCGTGCCCTGCTCAACCTCGGCCATACCTTCGGCCATGCGCTGGAGGCCGATACCGGCTTTTCCGACACGCTGCTCCATGGGGAGGGCGTCGCCGCCGGCATGGCGCTCGCCTTCCGCTATTCCGCCCGCCTTGGCCTCTGCCCAGCGGACGAAGCCGACCGCGTGACCGCGCATCTTCAGGCCGTGGGCCTACCCCACGACCTCGTCAGCGCGCATGTGAAGGCCCACGGCGCCGAACT
Source organism: Sphingobium limneticum (assembly GCF_008710165.1). Lineage (NCBI taxonomy): Bacteria > Pseudomonadati > Pseudomonadota > Alphaproteobacteria > Sphingomonadales > Sphingobiaceae > Sphingobium > Sphingobium limneticum. The sequence goes on from NZ_VYQA01000010.1 coordinate 178,055, forward strand.
GGTCGGCCATATGCTGCATGACAAGAAGATGGCGGCCGGCACCCTCCCCTTCCTGCTCGCCCTCGGCATCGGCCAGACCTTCCTGTCGAAGGACGTCGTACTGGACGACGTCGCCACCTTCCTCAACGCAGATCGCGCCGGGGCGTAGGCTGACCTCATATGAAGCGTTCCCCGGCGAAGTTGATGGGAGGCACGCGACTCCCATCAAGGGCCCAGTTCCACAGTCGCAACTGGACCCCGGCCTTCGCCGGGGAACGCTGAGTTATATATTCACGTCATCGCAACGGTTCGATCTCGGATCAAACCACCCACCCCCGTTCGGCTCGAGCATGTCGAGAAACGCAGCCACCGCGCACGCCCTTCCTCGACTCCGCTCGAAACGAACGGCCGCAGGTAAAACCCCTCAATAAGTCCGGCTGGTCACCTTCGCCGTCCCGTCGGGCAAGATCTGGATCAGGTGCGCGCTCTCATTATTGCACTGCGCCTTCCACCCGCGCACGCCATGGCGGATCTCGGCACGCTCCGACCCCGTCACTTCCGGGCAAGCCGCTCCGCTATCGCGGATCGCCTTGGCAAAGACGCCATTGCGCAAATCCTCGTCCAGCTTGGCGACCTGCGCTGTCGCGCCGGTTTCCGGCTCGATCCGGTTGTCGCTCACCACCTGGTCTGCGCCACTCTCGCCACAGCCGGCCAGCGCGCAGGCCAGCCCCAATATCATCAGCGTCCGCACATATCGTCTCCCACTCACCGGACCGTCTCTGCCCGCTGCCATCGTCCAGCGCAAATCCTCACGCCGATCGCGGCCCCCACAGGATGACCGCGCCACCCATCAAACAAATGGCCATGCCGATCAGATCCCATCTGTCGGGCCGCACGCCTTCGGCCGCCCACAGCCAGCCGACCGCCGCCAGAATATAGATGGACCCATAGGCCGCATAGGCCCGCCCTGCATTGTCCGCCTCCACCAGCGTCAGCAGCCATGCGAACAGGCATAGCGACGCGACGCCGGGCACCAGCCACGCGATCGACCGCCCCATCCGCAGCCACACCCAAAAGGCGAAGCAGCCCGCAATCTCCGCCAGCGCGGCCCCGATATAGACAAGCACAGCCATACCCATCGCCTGACAGGATCGCGAACGGATCGCAAGATGGCCGTCCGCCAAGGCGACACAGGCCCAACATTTCACCCACCCGCGCATCCCGCAACAAGCCGGACATTCCCCTGCATCATTGCGCGCCTAGACAAGTCCCTATCAGCGGCACCCCCACAGACCCCCTTCTGTCGCCGTTGACTCTCCCCTGAACCTCGGCCTCCAGCTTTTAGCTGGAGGCCCTTTTTTTGCCCGGTGGCCCGCCCGGACAGGCACAAAAAAAGGCGCCCGCAGGCGCCCTTTTCCTCAACCATCGAAGGCCGATTACTTCTTCAGCGTCAGACCGCCGAAACGCTTGTTGAAGCGCGCCACCTGGCCACCGGTGTCCAGCTGACGGTTGCCGCCGGTCCATGCCGGATGCGACTTGGGATCGATGTCGAGCGCCAGCGTGTCGCCTTCCTTGCCCCAGGTCGAACGGGTCTGGAACGTGGTACCGTCGGTCATCTGAACGGTGATGACGTGATAGTCGGGGTGGGTATTGGCCTTCATGGCGACTGTGCTCCGTTAAAAGGCCGGTTCCGACCGGCCATGGATGCTGAAAAATAGCGAAGGCGCGCCGTTAGCCGGTTCGGCGCGCCTTGGCAAGATATTCTGCGCAGTCATATCAAATGAAGCCTATGACATATCTTCCGCGGCCACCACATGGAGTCACTCTCACACGCCAAGCGCCCTACGCAAAACATCATTCAGCCGCGTTTGCCACCCGGGGCCGCCTGCTTTCAACTTTGCCAACACGTCCTGATCCAGACGCACCGTCGTACTCACCTTCGTCGGTGTCTTTTGCGCGCCGCGACGGCGGATCGTCGCCGCCAGGTCCGGAAATGCCTCGTTGAAAGGCACCGCGCGCGCAAAATCCTCTTTCGTCCATTCCGGATTATCCGCGACAGCATCGGCATCGGCTTGGGTATAGGCCTGATCACCCATTGAAGAGCATCCTTTCCATCTTGCTGGCCGGACGCGCGGAGATGATGGAAATCCCTTCGCTGCCCAATCTTGCGAAAATAACGGCTATGACCCCATTCAGCCGCCCGATCGCAGCATAGCGATCCTGCTTGGCCTCACGAATGATGGCAGAAGCGAAGAAACTCTCATCAATATCGGCAAAATCGATGCCATGTTTGACGATGTTCGCCCATCGCTTCGGCTCATCCCACATGATGATCATGGGTGAAGAATAGCAGAAATCGGCTGCTCAGGCACGCAAATTGTTGTTACGGAATAGGTCGCCCAAGTCGGAAACCGCATGCAACAGAAAAAGGGCGGCCAATGACCGCCCTTCTCTTCATGTCGCGCGCCTGGATGTGCTCAACTTAATCCTTCGGCGGATCGCTGATCATCGCGACGAAATTGGCTTCCGCCGCCAGCTTGCCGTCGATCAGCGCCTTGCCGCTGAACTTGCAGATCGCGCCGCGATTTTGCGTCACTTCCACATGCAGGTCGAGCAGGCAGCCCGGCTCCACCGGGGTGCGGAACTTCGCGCCGTCGATGCTCATGAAATAGACGAGCTTGCCCGAATCGGCCAGGTTCATCGATTCCACCGCCAGCACGCCCGCCGCCTGTGCCATCGCTTCCACGATCAGCACGCCGGGCATGATCGGCCGCGTGGGGAAATGCCCTTGGAAAAACGGCTCGTTCACCGACACCGCCTTGATCGCGTGGATCGACTGGTTGGGCACCAGCGTCACCACACGATCCACCAGCAGCATCGGGTAACGATGCGGCAGCGCGGCCATGACCCGACGGACATCCATCGGGCCAAGGGCGGTCGTTTCAACCTCTCCGGTCATCTCTTATCAGCGCGACTTGGGTGCCTGCGCCGGGGTCGCCGGAGCGGGTGCGGCGGCAGCGCCCTGACCCTGGCCACCGGGCTGCCAGCCGGCCGGCGGCGTGATGCTGACGCTGGGGACCAGGCCGTTCAGTTCGGTGATGACGGCAGGCGTGATGTCCGCGCCAGCGCCGAAGCTTTCGGTCGCCTGCTTCTTGAACACGATTTCCGACTTGGTCTTGGCGGTCGCGGCCTTCAGCGCGTCGTCCAGCTTGTCGACGATCTGCTGCTCGACATAGGCGCGGGCCAGGCCGATCGGCTGGCCCATGCGCTGCAATTCGGCCTGTGCGGCCTGCTGCGCCTGCTGATACTGCTGATACTGGGTTTCGATCGCCGGGGTCGGCTTGTTGCCGGCGGCCTTCAGCGCGGTCTGAAGCGCGTCGCCCTTGGTCTTGAGGTCCGCCTCGATCGCGGTGCGACGCGTGTTCAGCGCATCGATCTGCGGCTTATAGGTGGTCTGCATCTGGCTGATCGCCGTGGTGAAGGCAGCGCTCTTGGCGACGGCTTCTTCCAGGTCGACCACGGCGATGCCCGACTTGGTCTGGGCAACGGCCGGAACGGCGGTCATCGCGATGGCAGTCATGGGTGCCAGCGTCAGAGCCGCGGCCTTGAAAATCGTCTTCATCAGAATTGAGTCCCTACGTTGAAGGTGATGAGCTTGTTGTCGTCCCCTGGTTCTTTCAACAGGGCCTTGGCGATGTCGATCCGGAACGGGCCGAAGGGCGAGTTCCAGTTGACGCCAAAGCCCACCGACAGACGCGGCTTGAGCGTGTCGCCGAGATATTGTTCCACAAACCCGCCGGTCACCGCATAGTCCGACGCGCTGGTATAGGCGACGGGGCAAACCGGATTGGCGGCCGTGCCGCTCGCGCGGACAGTCGTCTGGCCGGTGGCCGAGCAATAGCCGGGGAACTGGCCGGTGCCGTTGATCAGGCCCGGCGATTTCAGGCCGCCGACAGCGCCGGCATCCATGAAGATGGACGGGCGCAGGCCCATTTCACGAGCGCCCGAACCCAGCGGGATTTCGACTTCGGCGCGGGCCAGATAGTAGAGCTTGCCGCCCAGCGCGTCGTCGGTCCGGTTGTTGGTGCCGGTGATCTGTTCGCCGGTGGCGACGCCACCTTCGACCGTGGTGCTGTAATAGCGGCGCACGATGCGCGGGCCGACGCCGCGAATGTCGAAGCCACGGAATTGCGGCTCGCCCAGGAAGAAGCGGTCGGTCAGGCGGACCCGGTCGACCAGTGCCCCGGTCGAGTCACGACGTTCGCCTTCCAGGCTGTGGATATAGCCACCCTCACCCGACAGCGAGAAGATGAAGCCACCGCCCAGCGGTACATATTTCGCACCCTGCAAACGGGTACGAACATATTTCACGCTGCCGCCCAGGCCCGCGAAATCCTGGCTCAGCGTCAGATTCTGGCCACGGGTCGCGCGAATGCGATTGTCGCGGGTGTCGTAGATCAACGAATAGCCAAGCGACGAGGTCGTCCGCTTGCCGATCGCATCGCACAGATAGCGGCCGGCCAGGATCGGGTCGCACTGCCCGTCGGTGTAATAGGTCGCCTTGTCCAGCGTCACGTCATCGAAATTGAGGCTGTAGCGCAGCGCCAGCGACATATATTCGGTGATCGGCACGCCGGCGCGGATCTGGAAGCCGGTGGTCGACTGTTCATAGGTCGTATCGCGCGTATTGCTGGTCAGATAGCGGAAGCTGTTGAGATCGCGGCGATAGATGTCACCGCCCAGCGCGATATTCTTGTCCATGAAATAAGGCTCGGTAAAGCCCACTTCGATCGACTTGCTATAGGCCGAATAATTGACCGACGTGCGCAGTTCCTGGCCCTTGCCGCGGAAGTTGCGCTGCGTGATCGACGCCGACACGATGAAGCGTTCAAGGCTCGAGAAACCGGCCGACAGCGACAATTCGCCGGTCGACTTTTCCTGCACGTTGGTTTCCAGCACGATGCGGTCGGGCGCGGAGCCCGGCTTCTGCTCGACGTCCAGCTTCTCCTGGAAGAAGCCGAGCGAATTGATGCGATCCTTCGACCGCTTCACCAGGAAGCTGTTGAACGCGTCGCCTTCGGCCAGGCGGAATTCGCGGCGCACGACCTTGTCCTGCGTCAGCGTGTTGCCGTTGATGTCGACCCGCTCGACATAGACGCGCGGCGCGTTGGCGATGCGGAAATTAATCCCCATCGTCAGGTCTTCCTTCGACCGGTTGAAGTCCGGCGACACGTCGGCGAAGGCATAGCCGAACAGGCCGGCCGTCTCGCTCAGCGTATCGACCGTGTCTTCGACCTGCTTGGCGTTGTACCAGTCGCCCTTCTTCATCGGCAGGCGCTTGGTCAGGCCGTCGCCGGACAGGTCGCGAATGTCGGATTCGACCTTCACGTCGCCGAATTTGTAGCGGTCGCCTTCTTCCACCACATAGGTGATGATGAAGTCCTGCTTGTCCGGCGTCAGCTCCGCCACGGCGGAAATCACGCGGAAATCGGCATAGCCTTCGGTCAGGTAGAATTGGCGCAGCTTCTGCTGGTCATAGGCCAGACGATCGGGATCGTAGCTGGTGCCCGACGAAAAGACGCGGAACCAGCGCGACTGCTTCGTCACCATCTGGGTGCGCAGCTCGCCGTCCTTGAACTTCTCGTTGCCGATGATGTTGATCTGGCGGACCTTGGATTTCGGCCCTTCCGAAATCTCGAAGACGATGTCGACGCGGTTCTGGTCCAGCTGGACCATCTTCGGCTCGATCGTCGCGGCGAAACGGCCCTGGCGGCGATACAGTTCGACGATACGGGCAACGTCCGCGCGCACCTTGGACCGCGTGTAGATTTGGCGCGGAGCCAGTTTTATTTCAGGACGAATCTTGTCTTCCTTGAGGCGCTTATTACCTTCAAGGACGATACGGTTGATGACCGGGTTTTCCTTCACCTCGACGGTGAGCGACCCGTTGTCGTTGCGGATCTGGACGTCCGCGAACAGCTCCGTTTCGTACAGGTCGCGCAGCGCCTGGTCCAGGCTCTCCTGGCTGTAGGGCTGGCCGATGCGCAGCTTGGTGTAGGACAATATCGTGTCCGGTTCCAGGCGCTGGGTGCCGATCACGCTGATCGCGCGGACCGTGCCCTGCGTCGGCGAAGTGGCGGCCGGCGCTCCTGCGGGCGCGGCCAGCGTGCCTGCCGGTGCCGGCGTCTGCTGGGCCGCCGCTTGCTGGGCCTGCACGCCCGCAATCATGGTCGTCGCCAACAGGGCGGCCACGACCGGGCGCTGCCTCAAGCTGCTCTTCATCGCTGTCACCCGCATCACCTCAAAAACTCGCAATAAAATGTTTCCGCCGACACAGACGACGCCAAACCGGGCTTCCCTGCCCGATGCGCGTCAACCGATCAAGCCGGACAGGCTCTTCCAAAGCCCGAAAGACGACAAATCGTTGAAAGTCACCAGCAGCATCATCGCCATCAGCACCGCCAGGCCGGACCTGTAGGCCCATTCCTGCGCCTGCGCGCTGACCGGCCGCCGCTGCACCGCTTCGATCCCGTAAAAGAGCAGATGCCCGCCATCCAGCATGGGAATTGGCAACAGGTTGATGAACCCCAAGTTAATCGAGATGAGTGCCACGAAGAAGATGAAGCTTTCGATGCCCAGCGTCGCCGCCTGGCCCGAAACCTGCGCGATCTTCAACGGCCCGCCCAATTCCTTGACCGACCGGCCGCCGCTGAAAATCTGGCCCATCGTCTCGATCATGGTGCGCACGATCTGCCCCGTGCGCTCGATCGCCACCACCGGCGCGCGCAGCAGGCTCACCGGTTCAACTACCGGATCGCCGGGCGCCAGGCCCAGCCGACCGATCTGGAATGTGTTGCCAAAACCGTCATCCTCGGTGACGCTGCCGATCTTGCCGTCGCGGGCGAAGGTCTTGCCGTCCCGCTCGATCACCATCGCGACCGCTTCGCCGGGGCGGATCTGCGCATAGAGGCGGATATCGTCGAAGGTCGCCATGTCCCGGCCGCCCAGCGACACGATCCGGTCGCCGGCCTTCAGCCCAGCTGCCGCCGCCGCGCTGCCCGGCTGCACCACGCCCGCCACTGCCGGCGTGCGGCTTTCGCCATGGACGAAGGCGAAGGTCGCCAGAATCAGGATCGCGAACAGGAAATTGATCGCCGGCCCGGCCGCCACGATCGCCGCGCGCTGCCACAGCGGCTTGGCCGGGAAGCTTTCCGCCCGGTCCTGCGCCGACATTTCCAGCCAGGCCGGATCGGTCATGCTCGCCGCATTCATGTCGCCCTTGAAACGGACATAGCCCCCCAGAGGCAGCGCCGCGACGCGCCAGCGGGTACCGCGCCGGTCGACCCAGGCGAAGATTTCTGGCCCGAAGCCGATCGAAAAGGCCTCCGCCTTCACCCCGCACCAGCGCCCGACCAGATAATGGCCCAGCTCATGCACGAAGACGAGCGGTCCGATGACCGCCACAAAGGCGAGTGCGGTCAACAGGAAACCGGGATTGTGGATCAAGCCGTCAATCTTTCCATCACTTGGCCCGCCTGCGTACGGGCCTGCCCGTCGGCGGCCAGCACATCGTCGATCGTAGCAGGGCTGGCCGCGCTATAACGGTTCAACACATCCTCTACAATCATGGCGATATCAAGGAAGCCGATCCGCCCAGAAAGGAAGGCCGCGACCGCCACTTCATTGGCCGCATTCAAAATGGCCGGGGTCGCACCGCCCGCCTGCGCCGCATCGCGCGCCAAGCGGAGCGCGGGAAAGCGTTCCAGATCAGGTGCTTCGAAATCGAGCCTGCCAATGCGTGTCAGGTCCAGCGGCTGGCACGGCGTGGCGATCCGCTGGGGCCAGGCCAGCGCATGGGCGATGGGAATGCGCATGTCCGGCGACCCCAGCTGCGCCAAAGTGGACCGGTCGCGATATTCGACCATCGAATGAATCACCGACTGGGGGTGCACCAATATCTCGATCCGGTCCAACCCGACCGGGAAGAGATAGGCCGCCTCGATCAGTTCCAGCCCCTTGTTCATCATCGTCGCGCTATCGACGCTGATCTTGGCGCCCATCGACCAGTTGGGATGCGCCACCGCCTGCGCCGGGGTCATCGCCGCCATCTCGTCCCGGCTCTTCGTGCGGAATGGGCCGCCGCTCGCGGTCAGGGTAATTCTTGCGACATCTTCCAAACGGCTGCCGGCAAGACACTGAAAAATAGCATTATGCTCGCTGTCGACCGGCAGCAACGTCGCACCGGATGCGCTCGCCGCCTCCATCATCAGCGCGCCGGCCGATACCAGCGACTCCTTGTTGGCCAGCGCCACCGTGCCCCCGGCCTTCAGCGCCGCGATCGTCGGCCGCAGCCCCGCGCAGCCCACGATCGACGCCATGGTCCAGTCCGCACCCGTCTGCGCCGCCGAAACCAGAGCCTCCTCGCCCGCCGCCGCCTCGACACCCGACCCGGCCAGCGCCTCCTTTAGCGCGCCGTACAGCCGTGCCTGCCCGATCACGGCAATCTGCGCACCGGTCGCCTTCGCCTGCGCCGCCAGACCGTCCACATCGCTGTTCGCAGTCAGCGCCACGACCTTATAGGCATCGGGTTCGCGCCGGATCAGATCCAGCGTCGACAGGCCGACCGATCCGGTCGCACCGAAAATAGAGACGCTTTTCATGCGCCTGCGACCAGCAGCCAATAGAGGATGGCAGCCAGCGGCGCGGCCGTCGCCACCCCATCCAGCCGGTCCATCACCCCGCCATGACCCGGCAGCAACGTCCCGCTATCTTTCACGCCCGCCCGGCGCTTCATATGACTTTCCAGCAGGTCGCCCGCCTGCGCCGCCACCGCCAACAGGCCGCTCGCCGCCGCCAGCTGGATCGGCAAGTCGGCGAAGCGATGCAGCAGGAAGCCCAGCACCAGCGCGGCCAGCACGCCACCGGCCAGCCCCGCCCAGGTCTTGGACGGGCTGATCCGCGGCGCCAGCTTAGGCCCGCCGATCGAACGGCCCGCAAAATAGGCGCCGATATCCGTCGCCCACACCAGCCCCAATGCCCAGAAGGCCAGCAGCAGCCCGAAGATATTCGGCTCCTGCCCGCGCAGATAGAGCAGGGCCACGATCGGCAGGCAGATATAGGGAATGCCGAGCGCCAGCTTCACGCTGCGGCTGGTGAACAGGACGAAGAAGAACGCCGCCGCCCCCGCGATCAGCACCGGCCAGTCGATCCCGGCCGCATAGGGGCACAGCAGCGCCAGCGGGATCGACACGGCAAACATCGCCGACTTGCGCCGCTCGGGGGTCGCCCCGGTCAGGTCGCCCCATTCCCCCTGCATCAACACGCCGGCTATCACCAGCAGCGTCCAGAAGATCAGGCCACCCGACAGCAGCGCACCCAGCGCCACCGCGATCAGCGCGACGCCCACGATGCTGCGGGTCCGCAATTCGCTCGTCATTCGATCACAATCCGCCGAAACGGCGGTCCCTCATGCGGAACGCATCCAGCGCCTGGGCCAGAGCGTCGGCGCCGAAATCCGGCCATAGCGTGTCGGTGAAATAAAGCTCGGCATAGGCCGCCTGCCACAGCATGAAATTACTCAGCCGCTGCTCGCCCGACGTCCGGACCATCAGGTCCAGCGGCGGCAGCCCGGCGGTATAGAGCGCCCCGTCGATATCGGCCGCGCCGATCGCCTCGGCCGCGATCTCGCCCGCCGCCGCGCGTGCGGCAAGGCTCTGCACCGCCTGCACCATCTCGTCCTGCGCGCCATAGTTGAGCGCGATCGCGATGATCGGCCCGCTATTGCCCGCCGTGCGCGCCATCGCGCCTTCGATCAGGTCGACCAGCGAGGGTTCGAGCGCACGATAATTGCCGATCACCCGCAACCGCACGCCATTGGCGTGAAACTCGTCGATATCGGACTGGATGAAATGGCGCAGCAGCCCCATCAGGTCCGCGACTTCGCTCGCCGGCCGCTTCCAGTTTTCGGAGGAAAAGGCGTAGAGCGTCAGACATTCCAGGCCCAGATCCTGCGCCGCCCGCGCCACGCGCCGCACCGCCTCCACGCCCGCCCGATGACCGGCCACGCGCGGCAACAGCCGTTTCTTGGCCCAGCGGCCATTGCCGTCCATGATGATGGCGACATGGCGCGCGCCATGGTCGGACGCGACGCTGGTCAGATCGGGCTTGGCTTGAGTGGCCATCAGAAGGACATGCGTGTTTTGGCCGCGAAAGAAAAGCCCCGGCTTACTGGCCGAGGATTTCCTTTTCCTTCGACGTCGCCAGCGCGTCGATATCCACGATCGTGCTGTCGGTCATCTTCTGCACTTCGGTTTCCAGGCGCTTGCGCTCGTCTTCGCTGATTTCGCCCTTCTTCTCGTCGGTCTTCAGGCTGTCCATGCCGTCGCGGCGGACGTTGCGCACCGCGATGCGCGCGCCTTCGGCATATTTGCTGGCGAGCTTGGCCAGTTCCTTGCGCCGCTCCTCGGTCAGGTCGGGGATCGGCAGGCGCAGCGTCTGCCCGTCGACGATGGGGTTGAGGCCCAGGCCCGCCGAGCGGATCGCCTTGTCGCACGGCCCCACATTGGTCTTGTCCCACACCTGCACCGACAACATGCGCGGTTCGGGCGCGGACACGGTCGCCACCTGATTGAGCGGCATGTTCGCGCCATAGACGGTGACCATGACGGGATCGAGCAGCTGCACATTGGCGCGGCCGGTGCGCAGACCCGTCAGGTCGCCACGCAGCGCTTCGATCGCGCCGGCCATGCGGCGCTCCAGGTCGGACTTGTTATATTGCGGCATGACTTAGGACTCCTGATTCTGCACGATCGTCGCGACACCCTGCCCGGCCAGCACGGTGGCAAGGTTCCCGGTTTCACGGATGTTGAACACGACGATGGGAATGTTGTTTTCACGGCACAGCGCGATCGCGCTGGCATCCATGACCTTCAGATTATCGTTCAGAACCTGATCGAAACTGATGCTTTCATAACGGACAGCGTCGGCCACCTTCTTGGGATCGGCATTGTAGATGCCATCGACGCTGGTGCCCTTGAACAGGGCGTCGCAATTCATTTCCGCCGCGCGCAAGGCTGCGGTGGTATCGGTAGTGAAGAAGGGGCTGCCGGTGCCCGCTGCAAAGATGACGATCCGGCCCTTTTCCATATGCCGCTCGGCCTTGCGGCGAATATAGGGTTCGCACACCGACGCCATCGGAATGGCCGACTGGACGCGGGTATCATAGCCCAGCTTCTCCAGCCCGTTCTGCACCGCCAGTGCATTCATGACGGTGGCGAGCATGCCCATATAATCGGCGCTCGCCCTGTCGAAGCCCTTGGCCGCACCGGCCAGCCCCCGGAAGATATTGCCGCCACCCACGACGACGCAGATTTCGAACCCGGCATCCTTGGCCGCGGCAATCTCGCCTGCGACACGCGCCACGGTTTCCGGCTCGATGCCGAACTGCCCCTGCCCCATCAGCACTTCGCCGGACAATTTCAACAGGATGCGCTTGTAGGCAGGCCGGGTCATGCGGGGCAAGAATCCTTGGATAGGTGGAAAGGGAAAGCGGCCGGACATTAGTGGCGCATGCGCATAATGGGAAGGGCGATTGTTGCCGATATGCAGCTTATCGCGCAGGCATGTCGAGAAGCGCCGCCAGTTCGGGATGGCGCGGCGCGGCCAGCGGATTGAGGACGGCAACGCCGCGCGTGACGAAGCCATGCTGCATGTCTTCATATGCAAACGACACCGCAAACACGACGATCCTTTGCGATTCCGGGAATTTTGGGAAAGTCGGCTGACCGATCAGAAGCGGATACCCTTTTACCCTCTCCCGCTTTCGCGGGAGAGGGTACGGAGACTTGGCAGCTTGCTGCCTTAGTCGCAGTCGGTGAGGGCCTTTCTTCTTTCTGGACAACCACTTCCTGCCAAAAAGAAGGAAGACCCTCACCCAACCCTCTCCCGTGAAAAACGGGAGAGGGCTAAAAAAACCGCCAGTCTGCTCTCCACCCAACACCGCCCTTAGCCACCAGCAATGAATGCCTCTTGAGCAACGGCACCCACTTCATCTCAGCATGATGAACAATCCACCCAATGCCTGAGACGGATAACGACCCCCCGCTCAATATCCCCGCAATCACGCACCCCAACCCAACGAAAAAGGGGCGCCCCTTTCAGGACGCCCCTTCCTTTTTCCGTATCGCTTGGAAAGCGGTCGATCAGACGCCGGCGGCGGCTGCGACTTCCGCCGCGAAGTCGCTGACTTCCTTTTCGATGCCTTCGCCCAGCTGGAAGCGGACATAGGACTTCAGCGTGATCGTCGCGCCGGCATCCTTGGCGGCCTTGGCGACGACGTCGGCGACCGGCGTCTTGTTGTCCATCACGAAGATCTGCGACAGCAGGGCCTGTTCCTTGGCGAACTTGGCGACCGCACCGTCGACCATCTTGGCGACGATTTCGGCGGGCTTGCCCGATTCGGCGGCCTTTTCGGCGGCGATGGCGCGTTCACGCTCCAGCAGCGCCGGGTCGATGTCGTCGGCCGACAGCGCCAGCGGGAAAGCGGCGGCGATGTGCATGGCCAGCTGCTTGCCCAGCGGCTCCAGAACGTCGGCCGGCGCATTGCCTTCCAGCGCGACCAGCACGCCGATCTTGCCCAGGCCCGGTGCAGCCGCGTTGTGGACGTAAGGAACGACGACGCCTTCGGTCACTTCGACATGGGCGACGCGACGGACATTCTGGTTTTCGCCGATGGTGGCGATGTTGGCGACCAGCTTTTCAGCGATCGTGCCGCCGGCGGGGTGCGCCTGCGCAGTCAGCGCTTCGGCATCGGCAGCGCCGCTTTCCAGAGCGACGGTCGACACGGTGCGGACGAAGTCCTGGAACTGGTCGTTCTTGGCGACGAAGTCGGTTTCGCTGTTCACTTCGACGGCGACGCCCTTGGTGCCGGCGACGACGACGCCGACCAGGCCTTCAGCGGCGGTGCGGCTCGACTTCTTCTGCGCAGCGGCCAGACCCTTGGCACGCAGCCAGTCGGTTGCCGCTTCGATGTCGCCATTGGCTTCGGTGAGCGCCTTCTTGCAATCCATCATGCCCGCGCCCGAACGGTCGCGCAGTTCCTTGACGGCGGCAGCAGTAATCTCGGCCATGTTTCGGCTCCTAAATTCTTGGATGGTTCAAAAATTCATATGTTCAAAATAGGCGTTAGGGCGCGTTCCGGTGGAGCGCGCCCTCTTGGGTTGCGTTCCCCGGCGCAGGCCGGGGTCCAGTTGGACGGTCCGATCTGGCTCCCGACTTTCGCCGGGAACCAGCTATCTTATACCGATCGCAACCCTCTAGTTCGCCAATCTTGCAGTCGTGCGACGCTTTTAGGCTTCGGCAACGATCTCTTCGGCGGCCGGCTCGTCCAGCGCGCCCAGGTCGACGCCCGAAGCCTGCTGCGCACCACGGTTGCCCTTGGTGGCGGCGGCGGCGATGGCGTCGCAGTAGAGGCGGATGGCGCGGCTGGCGTCATCGTTCGCGGGAACCGGGAAAGCGATGCCGTCGGGCGACACGTTCGAATCCAGGATCGCGACGACCGGGATACCCAGCGTGTTGGCTTCCTTGATCGCCAGCTCTTCCTTGTTCGCGTCGATCACGAACATCACGTCGGGGATGCCGTTCATGTCGCGGATACCGCCCAGCGACAGTTCCAGCTTCTCGCGCTCGCGGGTCATCTGAAGGACTTCCTTCTTGGTGAAGCCGTGGGTATCGCCCGACAGCTTTTCCTCGAGGGTCTTCAGGCGCTTGATCGAACCCGAAATGGTCTTCCAGTTGGTGAGCATGCCGCCCAGCCAACGATGGTTGACGAAATGCTGGCCCGACTTGCGGGCGGCGTCCGCGATCGGGTCCTGCGCCTGGCGCTTGGTACCCACGAACAGCACCTTGCCGCCGGCGGCGACGGTGCCCGACACGAAGTCGAGCGCACGGCCGAACAGGGGCACGGTCTGCGACAGGTCAAGGATGTGGATGCCGTTGCGCTCGCCGAAGATGTACGGCTTCATGCGCGGATTCCAACGGTGGGTCTGGTGGCCGAAATGGGCGCCAGCCTCGATCAATTGGTGCATGGTGACGACAGGTGCCGCCATAATAGTTCTCCTTCCGGTTGGCCCTCTGGGAATCAGGAACCGCGAAGCTGCCTCAAAGGCGGCGCGTGGCACCGGATATGTCGATTCCCATGTGGAATGGTCGCGCCTTTAGCGTCGAAAAAAATGATTGGCAAGGGTTGACGCCGTTCTCGAATGAGAACATAAAGGGAACAGACGGAACAAATACGGTTAACGCCCGTTCAATCCGTCATAATGAGCCATGTCGTGTAGATGGCAAGACAGAAAGTGATCCTTATGTTCGCTCTTGTTGCCGCAACCCTGTTCTCCGGCGCTTTCCTGCTGGCCATCGGCACCATCGCCTGGATGTTCGCACTCTATCATGACAAGATGGTGGCAGCGCTCCAGTTCGAACCGATCCCTCAGAACCCGCCGGTCTATCATATCCGCATCCGCCGCCCCCGCGTGGCGCAGCCGGCGCCCCGTCCGACCCGCATCACGCACAGCCGCGCGCTGGCCGCCTGAACGAGGCAAGCCTGAACGATCAGGCTTCCCTCACTCCGTTCGCGCTGAGCCTGTCGAAGCGCCGCACTCTTTCTGGATGAGCGCCTCATCCTCAACCATTCGCTTCCAGCGCAGTCGAGAAGCGACTAGCGCCATAGATCTGGCGAACGGTCCATCGCTATTCAGACAGTCGGCGCGGCCGCCGCACTCTCCCGCTGCTTGCGCACCTTGGCGTAGGACATGATCCCGAACGGGATCAGCACCACATAGACCGCGCAGATCATCAGCAACGTCAGCCAGGGATCGGTCACCAGCAACGCGGCCAGCAAACCCGCCAGCGCGATCATCTCCAGCCGGATGCGCTTGCGCAGCCGCAGCGCCGACCAGCTATAGGTCGCGATGTTGGAAATCATCAGGAAGGCGACGAACGCCGCCCAGGGCGCCACCACATACCAGGCGCGGAAAATATCCTCGCCCGTCACCAGCCACAGATAGAGCGGCACGAAGGCCAGCCCCGCCCCCGCCGGCGCCGGAACGCCGGTCAGGAAGCCCGCCGACTTGTGCGGCTGCTCGTCCGCATCGATCGCCGCATTGAACCGCGCCAGACGCAGCGCGCAGGACAGCGCATGCGCCAGCGCGAAGATCCAGCCGAATTTCGGCATGGCATAAAGCGACCAGAGATAGAGGATCAACGCCGGCGCCACGCCGAACGCGATCGAATCGGACAGCGAATCCAGTTCCGCACCGAACCGGCTCTCGCCGCGCAACATCCGCGCGATCCGCCCGTCCAGCCCGTCCAGCACACCGGCGAACAGGATGGACAGCACCGCCCGCTCCCACTCGCCCGAAATGCCGTAGCGCACGCCCGTAAGGCCGAAGCACAGCGCCATCGCCGTCACCGCATTGGGCGCCAGCATCCGCAGCGTAATGCCGCGGCGCAGCCCGCGCGGCACCGCGCGCCGCTGCCGGCTCATGCGCAAGCCTCAGTCACGATGGCAAAAATCTGGCTCACTGCTGAATACCCGCAATCACGCGCGTATCGCCCATCTGCCCCAGGATCGTCTCGCCCGCGACGGTACGCTGGCCCAGGATCACGCGCGGCGCGGTACCGGCGGGCAGATAGACGTCGACGCGGCTGCCGAAGCGGATCAGGCCGATCCGCTGCCCGGCCGCGACCATGTCGCCGGGCTTCACGAACGGCACGATCCGCCGCGCGACCAGCCCCGCAATCTGCGTAAAGCCGATGCGCACGCCATCATGCCGCTCGACCAGGATGTGCTGGCGCTCATTATCCTCGCTCGCCTTGTCCAGGTCCGCGTTCAAAAACTTGCCGCTGATATAGACCACCGACTTGATCGTCCCGCCGATCGGCGTGCGATTGATATGCACGTCGAACACGCTCATGAAGATCGACACGCGGATCAGCGGCTGGTCGCCCAGCCCATGCTCGCCCGCCATTTCGCGCGGCGGCGGCACCCGCTGGATCAGCGTGACGAGGCCATCGGCCGGCGCGATGATCGCGCCCTCATCCTGCGGCACGGCGCGCACCGGATCGCGGAAGAAAGCAAAGACCCAGATCGTCACCATCAGCATCAGCCAGCCGACGATTTCCCAGCCCAGCAGGAACAGGACGGCGGTGATCGCCACGGCGATCAGGCCGAACTTCATCCCCTCCGGATGGACCGAAGGGAAGCGCCATTTGACATTGCCGCCGGCGGCAATCGTGATCTCATCATTTTCCATGGTCACCGTCTTTAGGGAGAGAGCCGCCCCCTGACAACGACCGATCCGGGACAAGGCTCCGCACACGGCAGATTCATGCCCCTGCACGGTTGAACATTGCCGCCGCTTTCCCTAGTGCGTCCCCATATTCCACCCAGTAGAAAGAAGGCGAATAGGCGCTATGGCGAAGATCAAGGTGAAGAACCCCGTCGTGGAAATCGACGGCGACGAAATGACCCGCATCATCTGGGAATGGATTCGCGAACGCCTCATTCTCCCCTATCTCGACATCGACCTCAAATATTACGACCTCAGCGTCGAAAAGCGTGACGAGACGAACGATCAGATCACGATCGATTCCGCCAACGCGATCAAGGAATATGGCGTCGGCGTGAAGTGCGCCACCATCACGCCCGACGAACAGCGCGTCGAAGAATTCAACCTCAAGTCGATGTGGAAGTCGCCCAACGGCACCATCCGCAACATCCTGGGCGGCGTCGTCTTCCGCGAACCGATCGTCATTTCCAACGTCCCCCGCCTGATTCCGGGCTGGACCAAGCCGATCGTCGTGGGCCGTCACGCCTTTGGCGACCAGTATCGCGCCACCGATTTCAAGGTGCCCGGCGCCGGCAAGCTGCGCCTCGTCTTCGAAGGCGAAAATGGCGAGACGATCGACCGCGAAGTGTTCGACTTCCCCGGCTCGGGCGTCGCCATGGCGATGTACAACCTGGACGATTCGATCCGCGACTTCGCGCGCGCCTCGTTCAACTATGGCCTCAACCTCAAATGGCCGGTCTATCTGTCGACCAAGAACACCATCCTCAAGGCCTATGACGGCCGCTTCAAGGATCTGTTCCAGGAAGTGTTCGAAACCGAAGGCTTCGCGCAGAAGTTCAAGGACACCGGCATCGTCTACGAACATCGCCTGATCGACGACATGGTCGCCTCCGCGCTCAAGTGGAGCGGCGAATTCGTCTGGGCCTGCAAGAACTATGACGGCGACGTCCAGTCGGATCAGGTGGCACAGGGCTTCGGCTCGCTCGGCCTCATGACCTCGGTCCTGCTCTCGCCCGACGGCAAGACCGTCGAAGCGGAAGCCGCCCACGGCACCGTCACCCGCCACTATCGCCAGCATCAGCAGGGCAAGGCGACCTCGACCAACCCGATCGCCTCGATCTTCGCCTGGACCGGCGGCCTCAAGTTCCGCGGCAAGTTCGACGAGACGCCCGAAGTCGTCAAGTTCGCCGAAACGCTGGAGCGCGTCTGCATCCAGACCGTCGAAAGCGGCGCGATGACCAAGGATCTGGCGCTGCTGATCGGTCCGGAACAGTCGTGGATGACCACGGAGCAGTTCTTCGAAGCGATCCGCGCCAACCTCGAAACCGAAATGGGCAAGTGGGCCTGAAAGTAGGGAACTGATCTGCGCCTGCGCAGTTCAGTACGGAAGCGGAATGAGGCGGCGCCGGATACCCGGCGCCGCCTTTTCCTTTTTAATACGGCCTCAAAATGGCTTGTTCCCCGGCGAAGGCCGGGGTCCAGTTCCGCCCGCAGGACTGGACCCCGGCCTTCGCCGGGGAACGGCTGCCGACAGATTGCGACGAGGGAGATTGCGCAGTGACCACCGCCACCAAAAAACGCCTGGACGTCCGCGCCGCGGTCCCGTCCGACGTGCGCGGCATTCAACGGCTGATCGCCCGCGCCTATCCGGGCATGCCCAATTATTCGCTGGCCACCATCCGGGGTCAGATCAACAATTTCCCCAATGGCTGTTTCGTCGCCCTCTATGACGACCGGGTGGTTGGCTATTGCGCCACGATGCGCGTCAGCAAGGCGATGGCCTTTGCCGTCCATGACTGGGATGAAATCACCGCCAACGGCTTCGGCACCCGGCACAGCGCGGCGGGCGAATGGCTCTACGGCTATGAAATGGCGGTCGATCCCAAGCTGCGCGGGTTGCGCATCGGCCAGCGCCTCTATGACGAGCGCAAGGAACTCACGGAAGAGCTGGACCTGCACGGCATCGTCATCGCCGGCCGCATGCCCGGCTACGCCCGCGCCAAGCGCCGCGTCCACGGCCCGGCCGATTATCTGGACAAGGTCGTCACCGGCAAGATGCGCGATCAGGTGATCAGCTTCCAGCTCAAGAACCAGTTCGAACCGCTCGGTGTCCTCGAAAACTACCTGCCCGAAGACAAGCAGTCGGACGGCCACGCCGCCCATCTCGTCTGGCGCAATCCCTATGTCGATCCCGACGAAGCGCCCGAAATGCGGGTGCCGCGCGGCGTCGAAAGCGTCCGCATCGCCACCTGCCAGCTTCAGGCGCGCGCGGTCGAGAATTTCGACGAATTCATTCGCAACGTCGAATATTTCGTCGATGTCGCGGCCGATTATCGCTCCGACTTCATCATCTTCCCCGAACTCTTCACCCTGCCGCTTCTCTCCTACGAGACGAAGAAGCTGACCCCGGTGGAGGCGATCGACAAGCTGACCGCCTATACCCCGCGCCTGACCAAGGAGCTTGGGCGGATGGCGCTGGAATATAATATCAACATCATCGGCGGTTCCCACCCGACCCGTGCCGACGATGGCGATATCCAGAATATCGCCTATGTGGCGCTCCGCGATGGCTCGATCCACACGCAGGAAAAGATCCATCCGACCCCCAACGAAGCCTTCTGGTGGAACATCAAGGGCGGCGATTCCCTCGACGTGATCCAGACCGACTGCGGCCCGATCGGCGTACTCATCTGTTACGACAGCGAATTTCCCGAACTCGCCCGCCGCCTGGTGGATCAGGGCGCGCGCATCATCTTCGTGCCCTTCTGCACCGACTCGCGCCTGGGCTATCTGCGCGTGCGCTATTGCGCGCAGGCCCGTGCGATCGAAAATCAATGCTATGTCGTCATGTCGGGCAATGTCGGCAATCTGCCGAACGTCGACAATATGGACATCCAATATGCCCAGAGCGCGATCCTGACCCCCTGCGATCTCCCCTTCGCGCGCGACGGCATCGCTGCGGAATCGACGGAGAATGTCGAAACGCTGACCATGGCGGACGTCAACCTCGCCGACCTCAGCTGGGCCCGCGCCGAAGGGACCGTCCGCAACCTGCGCGACCGCCGTTTCGACCTCTATCATATCGAATGGGACAGCAACCCCGACCACAGCCACGCCCCCAGCGGCGGCCCCGTCCCCGCCGGCGGCCACAACGCGCCCGGCGGCGGTTAACATCCTTATCCCTCTCCCCTCAGGGGGAGAGGGCTGCGCAGACTTAGCAGCGTGCTGCCTAGTCGAAGCTGGGTGAGGGGGAAGCAACCTCACGAAAACAGGCTGGCCTTGCGCCAATACCCTTCGCCCAGCCATATTTTGCCGCGATCAAACCAACCTAATCGCCACCATCCCCGCCATCGCACCCATCATCCGCGCCATGGCCTGAATCGCCACCACCATCGCTCCCGCTACCACGCCGGCGGCGCCCCTCGCCATGCCGGTCGTTCCACCAGGCCAGCCCGAAAAAGGCCAGCATCAGCACGATGACGAAAGTGGCGCCCCCGCTCACTCCACCGTGACGCTCTTCGCCAGATTGCGCGGCTGATCCACATCCGTGCCCTTCAGCACCGCGACATGGTAAGCCAGCAACTGCACCGGCACGGCATAGACCATCGGCGCGATCAGCGGGTGGACCTTGGGCATGGTGATCGTCGCCAGGCATCCTTCGCCCGCCGCCTGCACGCCGTCATAATCGGAAATCAGCACCACCTTGCCGCCGCGCGCCTGCACTTCCTGCATATTGCTCACGGTCTTTTCGAACAAAGGCCCGCTCGGCGCGATGCAGATCACCGGCACCAGTTCGTCGATCAGGGCGATCGGCCCATGCTTCATCTCGCCTGCGGCATAGCCCTCGGCGTGGATATAGCTGATTTCCTTCAGCTTCAGCGCCCCTTCCAGCGCGATCGGATAATCGGTCCCGCGCCCCAGATACAGCACGTCGCGCGCCGGCACGATATGATGCGCCATCGCCTCGATCGCCTCGTCATAGGCCAGCGCGCCGTTGATCGCGGCGGGCGCCTCGGCCAGATGGCGGACGATCTCCTTTTCCTCCGCCGGGGTCAGCCGCCCCTTGGCCCGCGCCAGATTGGCGGCGAACGCAGCCAGCACCGCCAACTGGCAGGTAAAGGCCTTGGTCGACGCCACGCCGATTTCCGGCCCGGCATGGGTCGGCAGCAACAGGTCGGCCTCGCGCGCCATCGAACTGGTCGGCACGTTGACGACCACCGCGATCTTCTGCCCCTGGGATCGCGCATAGCGCAGCGCGGCCAGCGTATCGGCCGTCTCGCCCGATTGGCTGATGAAGAGGGCAAGCCCGCCCTCCTCCATCACCGGCTCGCGATAGCGAAACTCAGAGGCGAAATCCAAATCCACCGGCACACGGGCAAATTGTTCGAACCAGTAACGCGCGACCATCCCGGCATAGAAGCTGGTGCCGCACGCGACGATGGTGACGCGGCGGATCGCGGACAGGTCGAAATCGGGGATCGGCAACGACACGCGGTCGTCCATCCGTTGCAGATAGGCTTTGAGCGTCTGGGCCACGACGACCGGCTGCTCGTAAATTTCCTTCTGCATGAAATGGCGGTGATTGCCCTTGTCGATCATTGCGCCGGACACGCCGCTGATCGTCACGGGTCGCTCGACCGGGTTGTTATCCTTGTCGAAAATCTCCGCGCCCTGCGCCGTGATGACGACCCAGTCGCCCTCTTCCAGATAGGCGATGCGCTGCGTCAGCGGTGCCAGTGCCAGCGCGTCCGACCCCAGATAGGTTTCCCCGTCGCCATAACCCACCACCAGCGGCGACCCCAGCCGCGCGCCGATCAGCATGTCGGGATGGCTGCGGAACAGGATCGCCAGCGCAAAGGCGCCATGCAGGCGCGGCAGCACCTGGCGCACCGCATCCTTGGGGCTGGCGCCCTGCTCCACCAGTTCGCTCACCAGATGGGCGACCACCTCGGTATCGGTCTGGCTGTCGAAGGTCCGCCCGCGCGCGATCAGCTCGTCGCGCAAAGGCTTGAAATTCTCGATAATGCCATTGTGGACCAGCGCCACTTCGCCGGTCGCATGCGGGTGCGCGTTGCTGGTCGTCGGCGCGCCATGGGTGGCCCAGCGGGTATGCGCGATACCGGTCGTGCCCGGCAGCGGCGATCCGGCCAGCTCCTTCACCAGATTGTTGAGCTTCCCCTCGGCCCGGCGCCGGTCGATCGCCCCGCCATGCACGGTGGCCACGCCCGCGCTGTCATAGCCGCGATACTCCAGCCGCTTCAGCCCGTCGACCAGCCGCTCCGCAACGTCGTCCTTGCCGATGATTCCAATGATACCGCACATGGTGGAAAGCCCCGTAGAAGCAGATGAGTTTGCGCCCATATAGGGCGTAGGTGTCGCCATGCCATTAATGCCGGACCTGCGACAACGCCATGGCCCGATGATGAAAAGAATGTCATCCGGGCCTGATCGTCACCAACCAGATATCGGGCGGCGCCAGCATCCGCGCCGGTGCGCTGCTGGTCCCCACCCCGCCCGACACGATCATCGTCCGCGCGCCCTCCCGATAGACGCCGCACGCATAGCGCGTCCCATATTTCGACGGCACATAGGTGATGCCGATGAAGGGGAAGGCGATCTGCCCGCAATGGGTATGCCCCACCAAAGTCAGCGATCGCGCGTCGGGCAGCTTGGGAAACACATCCGGCCCATGCGACAGGATGACCGGCGCCCCGCCGACCCGCGCCATCGCCGCCAACGTCCCCGGCATATCGGGCTTGCGCGTATAGATATCCTGCAATCCGCCGATCGCCAGCGGCCCGCGCCGCACTGCCTTGTCCAGCAACAAGGTGATGCCCATGCGCGCAAAGCCCGCCTTCCAGTCCCCCTCTCTCAAGGCCCGGCGATTGAGCTTGCTGCGGCTATCATGATTGCCCAGCACCGCCACCACCCCCAGCGGCGCGCGCAGCCCCGCAAAGGGCGCGATGCTCGTCTGCGCATCATAGATCGCCCCGCCCTTGTCATCGCCGATATAATCGCCGCCCAGCAGAATGAGGTCGGGCTTCAACCCGTTGATCTGCCTGACGATCCGCGCCAGCCGCGCCGGGCTGTTGTCCGGCCCCGACAAATGCGTATCGGTCAGCAGCGCGACCGTCACCGCCTTGCGCGGCGCATCGGCGGGAAAGGGCAGCAGCACCTCCGCCCGCCGCACGACCGGCATGGCACTGGCGTTGTGCAGCAGCCAGAAGGCAAGCCCCGCAACGAGCAAAATCAGCGCAGCCAACGCCCAGAGAAATTTCCGGATCAACTTACAACCCAACCACCTCGCAATGACGGAGTCTCACTTCCCCGCCTTCTTCGCCGTCATCCGCTCCCGGAAACGGGCCGCCCATCCCGCCTTGCCGATCTGCTCGGGCCGCACCAGACACAGCGCGTCGGCCTCGACCGGCTTCGTCACCACGCTGCCCGCCGCCACGATCGCCCCGTCGCCGATCGTCACCGGCGCCACCAGCGCACTGTTCGACCCGACGAACGCCCCGGCGCCGATCTCCGTCTTGTACTTGAAGAAGCCATCATAATTGCAGGTGATGACACCCGCGCCGATATTGCTCCCCGCCCCCACGCTGGCATCGCCGACATAGGACAGGTGATTGACCTTCGCCCCCTCGCCCACGGTCGCTTTCTTGATCTCGACGAAATTGCCGACCTTGGCCTTCACGCCAATGTCCGCGCCGGGCCGCAACCGCGCATAGGGACCGATCGCCGCGCCGCTGGCCACGCTCGCCCCCTCCAGATGCGAAAAGGCGTGGATGACCACATCGTCCGCCACGGTCACGCCCGGCCCGAACACGACGTTCGGCTCCACCACCACATCGCGCCCCAGCACGGTATCATGCGCGAAGAACACCGTTTCGGGCGCCACCAAAGTCACGCCATCACGCATCGCCTCGGCCCGGCGCCGCGCCTGCCACACTGCCTCGACGCCTGCCAGCTCGGCCCGGCTGTTCACGCCCGCCACTTCCCACGCTTCCGTTTCGATGACGGCGCTCGTCCCGCCGGGCAGCATGACGATATCGGGCAGATAATATTCGCCCGCGGCATTATTGTTGCCGATCTGGTCCAGCAGCACGAACAGGTCGGTCGACCGCACCGCCATCAGCCCGCTATTGCACAGGGTAACGGCCCGCTCGCCTTCGCTCGCATCCTTATACTCGACCATCTTCTCGATGATGCCCTGCCCGTCGGCGATGATCCGGCCATAGGCCGCCGCATCGTCCGGGCGAAAGCCCAGCACCACCGCGCGCGGCTCGTCGCCCCGGCTCAGCCGATCCAGCATCGCCCGCATCGTGCCCGCACTCACCAGCGGCACGTCGCCGTAAAGGATCAGCACATCGCCCGCGAATCCGGCCAGCGCATCATGCGCCTGCGCCACCGCATGCCCGGTGCCCAGCTGCGCCTCCTGCACCGCGATGACCGCGCCGGTGCCGGCCACCGCCTTCTCCACCTGCGCGCGCCCCGCGCCCACGACCACCACCTGCCGCTCGGGCGCCAATTCGCTGACGCTCGCCAGCAGGTGCAGCAGCATGGATCGCCCCGCAATCGGATGCAGAACCTTGTGAAGCGACGATTTCATCCGCGTTCCCTGCCCGGCGGCAAGGATGATGACAGCGAGCGGACGGCTGGCGGAACTGGTCACGATGATTTTCCCGGCAAAAGCTATGACTTGTCCTTCCTCTGCCATGTTTGCCTTGCCTTTGCCACCGCGCAGGCGGCATGGCAGGCACCATGAGCAGCATCCCCTTCGACATCGTCGGTTTCGACCTGGACGGCACCCTGATCGACACCAGTGGCGATCTTGCCGCGGCGGTCAATTATGCCATCGGCACGATCGGCCGGCCGCCCTTCCCGGCCGCCGCGATCCACCCCTTCGTCGGCAAGGGCGCAAAGATCATGCTCGCCCGCGCGCTCGACGCATCGGGTGGCTATGACGCCGAAACGCTCGACAGCCTGCTCCCCATATTGCTCGATTATTATGAGCAGAATCTCGCCATCCACTCGCTCCCCTATCCCGGCCTGATCGACGCGATGGACGCCCTGACCGACGCCGGCGTCAAACTCGCCATCTGCACCAACAAGGCGGAACGATTCACCATTCCCCTGATGCAGCAGATCGGCCTGTCGGATCGGTTCGCGGCCATTGTGGGCGGCGATACCGTCGGCGTGGCCAAGCCCGACCCCGCGCCGATCCATGAAATGGTCGCCCGCGCCGGCGGCGGCCGCACCATCTTCATCGGCGACACGATCAACGACATTGCCGGCGCGCGCAACGCCGGCCTTGCCAATATCGCCGTCGGCTTCGGCTTCCTCGACGGTCCGGTGGAAAATCTGGATGCCGACGCGGTGATCGACCATTTCGACGAGCTGGTCCCGCTGCTGCAACGCTGGCCCGCCTGACATGCATCTGCGGCTGGAACAGGACGGCCCGGTCGCCCGGCTGCTGATCGACCGGCCGGACCGGCGCAACGCCATGACCCAGACGATGTGGGAACAGCTCCCCCGGCTCGTTGGCCAGGCGATGGCCGATGACGCCGTCCGCGTCCTCATCCTCGCCTCCGCCACGCCCGGCCTCTTCTGCGCGGGCGCCGACATCAACGAATTTGCCGCCTGTTCCGGCCAAGAAGACTGGCGCGTCGCCAATCAGGCCGCGATCCGCGCCAGCCAATATGCGCTCGCCCATGCGCAAAAGCCGGTGATCGCCGCGATCGACGGCGATTGCGTCGGTGGCGGCTGCGGCCTTGCCATCGCCTGCGACCTGCGCATCGCATCGCCCACCGCGCGCCTCGGCATCACGCCTGCCAAACTCGGCATCGTCTATTCGCTGTTCGACACGAAATTGCTGGTCGATCTGGTCGGCCCGGCCCGTGCCAAGCGCATCCTCTTCACCGGCGCGCTCCACAGCGCCGACGACGCGCTGGCAATCGGCCTGATCGAGCAGATCGCGCCCGATCCCCTGACCGCTGCCGATACGCTCGCCCGCACCATCGCCGCCAACGCCCAGCACAGCGTCCGCGCGTCCAAGGCGATCGTCCGCCGCATCCTGGATGGCCAAGCGGACGACGACGCCACCACGCTCGCCCTGTTCCGCGACGCCTTCACTCTGCCCGACTTCGCCAAAGGCGTCACCGCCTTCCGCACCAAAAGCCGCCCGGATTTCTGACCGGCCACACGCACCCTATTCCGGTCATGCCGGCGAAAGCCGGCTTCTCGAACGAGTAACGCCTTGTTCCCCGGCGTAGGCCGGGCTCCAGTTCGGAGCGTGGCACTGGACCCTTGATGGGAGTCACGCGCCTCCCATCAACTGCGCCGGGGAACGCTTCGAATGAGCCGGCGCCATGGGGCCTCGCGATCAGGCAGGCGCATATCCCGGCCCATCCCGACGTCCCAAAACGGAAGAAGTCCAACACGAAAAGGCCCGGCACAAACCGGACCTTTATCGCAAAACCATCCACACGGGCCGCGCGGATCATGGCAGGGCAGCATCACGCTCACCCATATATAATGTTCCCCGGCGCAGGCCGGGGCCCAGTTCGAAGCGTGGGACTGGCCCCTTGCCGGGAAACGGGAAACGATCGCTTCACATCATGGCGCGTCGGGATCAGTTCCCCACCACCGGACGCACGGTCTTGCCCGCATCCGCATAACGCTCGCCCGTCTCGGCGCGCGCGATGGCGGCGGTGATCGGCGCTTCGACATGGGCGATGGCCTTGGCCTTGCAGCTCATCTGCGCTTGCAGATCCATCGACGCGCAGACGCGGTTGGCGGCGCGCGCGATGCGGCTGCGCAGCTTCTGCTGATGCGCCGCCTGCGCCAGGTCCAGGTCGCCATGATAGACGCCGGTGGTGCGGCCATTGGACTGGAACTCCTGCGCTGACGCGGCGCCGGCCGTGGTCAGCAAAGCGATGGAGGCAAGAGCGGCGGCAAATTGGGTCGAACGGAACATGGGGCTATCTCCTCGAAATCTGTTGTGGCCGGCGCCCCGTCAAAGGGGGGCTATGGAAAGCGCCGGATGCGAACGGGCGGAGCCGGAAGGGTCTTTTCAGGGGGGGGCGGCACCTGCCCCGTTCGCCTCATCTTGTTACGCCTCCGATCCGCCCGGCGCCCGTCCGCTTCGACCCGGCAACGATCCCCATCGGCCAACGACGCCATTGCCGACCAAGCGCCGACGCACGCGGACGAACGGCGGGACGAACGACATGTCCCGCTTCTGCAAACGACATTTCCGTAAGGGATTATGGTGAAATACGCCTGAGGCGCATCCGCATCGGCCCGCGCTCTTATCCCAACAAGCAATGATGGGAACCTATGGCTTAGCGTTCCCCGGCGTAGGCCGGGGAACGCTCCATATGAGTCAGTCTCAGGGCTTCTTGCTCTTATGCGCATGTCGAGACAGCAACCCCGCGAATCACGCGGACATGAAAACGCCCCCGGCGCAAGGGATGCCGGGGGCGTATCCAGATGCTGTCGGGCACTCCGGATCAGGATAATTGTATCAAAGGGAAACGACGCCATTTGCGGTGAACCGTCGCTTAACGGGTGCAACCCGCGCTGCCCTATGCCCTCATCATAGCGACAGGATGATGACGATCCCGCCCGCTTCGATGATCCGCCCATGCGCACCGCCCGGCGGCATGCCGGGGGGACGAACGGCCCTCGTCGCGCCACCAACGACATGGGGCGGGGTGGAGGCGGCCCTCGAAATCCCTTTTGCGCCAGATGCTTCGCAACCGCCCTCGCATTTGATCGTTCGCTTTCCTATCTTCGCCATGGGGATGCCCGCTTCCGCTTGCCCCCGCCTCATCGAACAAATATAGAACGGCCCCATGAGTCTGACCCATATTTCCGTCCGCGGCGCGCGTGAACACAACCTCAAGGGCGTGGACGTCGATCTGCCCCGCGACTCCCTCGTCGTCATCACCGGCCTGTCCGGCTCGGGCAAATCGTCCCTCGCCTTCGACACCATCTATGCGGAGGGTCAGCGCCGCTATGTGGAATCGCTCTCCGCCTATGCGCGCCAGTTTCTGGAGATGATGCAGAAGCCCGATGTCGAGCATATCGAGGGCCTCAGCCCCGCCATCTCCATCGAGCAGAAGACCACCAGCCGCAACCCGCGCTCCACCGTCGCCACGGTCACGGAAATCTACGACTATATGCGCCTCCTGTGGGCGCGCGTCGGCATCCCCTACAGCCCCGCTACCGGCCTCCCCATCAGCGCCCAGACCGTCAGCCAGATGGTGGACCGCGTGATGCTCCTGCCCGAAGGCACGCGTTTCTACCTGCTCGCCCCCGTGGTGCGCGGGCGCAAGGGCGAATATCGCAAGGAACTGGCCGAATGGCAGAAGGCGGGCTACACCCGCGTCCGCATCGACGGCGAAATGTATCTGATCGAGGACGCGCCCGCCCTCGACAAGAAGTACAAGCATGACATCGAAGTCGTCGTCGATCGCCTGGCCGTGGACCCGGAAATGGGCACCCGCCTCGCGGACAGTTTCGAACAGGCCCTCAAACTCGCCGACGGCCTCGCCTTCGTCGATCTGGCCGAAGGCGTCGTGCCCGGCCGCGAAGACGAAGTGCAATCCACCGACAAGAAGATGAAGGGCGCGGGCATCCCCCTCAACCGCATCGTCTTTTCGGAGAAGTTCGCCTGCCCCGTCAGCGGCTTCACCATCCCCGACATCGAACCGCGCCTCTTCTCCTTCAACGCCCCCCTGGGCGCCTGCCCCGCCTGCGATGGCCTGGGCGAACGGCAGGAGTTCGACCCCGACCTCGTCGTCCCCAACGAAGCGCTCTCGATCAAGAAGGGCGCCGTCGTCCCCTGGGCCAAATCCAACCCGCCCAGCCCTTATTATATGCAGGTGCTCGGCTCCCTCGCCAAGGAGTTCGGCTTCAGCCTCGAAACCCCCTGGACCGACCTGCCGGGCGAAGTGAAGCTCATCATCCTGCACGGCACGGGCGGCAAGCCCGTCACCCTGCGCTTCCAGGACGGCAAGAAAAGCTATGAGGTCAAGAAAGCCTTCGAGGGCGTCATCGGCAACCTCAACCGCCGCCTCCTGCAAACGGATTCCGCCTGGATGCGCGAGGAACTGGCCAAGTACCAGACCGCCATGCCCTGCGAAACCTGCCACGGCGCGCGCCTGAAACCCGAAGCCCTCGCCGTGAAGATCGCCGGCGAGGACATCTCCCTCTCCACCCGCCGCTCGGTCGTGGACGCGCTCAACTTCTTCACCACCATGCCCGAAGCGCTGAACGACCAGCAGAACCAGATCGCCAGGGCCATCCTCAAGGAAATCGTCGAGCGCCTCGGCTTCCTCAACAATGTCGGCCTCGATTATCTAAATCTCGACCGTACCAGCGGCACATTGTCGGGCGGCGAATCCCAGCGTATCCGCCTCGCCAGCCAGATCGGCAGCGGCCTGTCGGGCGTCCTCTACGTCCTCGACGAACCCTCGATCGGCCTGCACCAGCGCGACAACGACCGCCTGCTCGTCACGCTGAAGCGCCTGCGCGACCTCGGCAACAGCGTCATCGTCGTGGAGCATGATGAGGATGCGATCCGCGCCGCCGACTATATCGTCGACATGGGGCCGGGCGCCGGCGTCCATGGCGGCGCCATCGTCGCGCAGGGGACGCTCAAGCAGATCCTGAAGAACAAGGACAGCCTGACCGCGGACTATCTCAATGGCACCCGCCGCATCGAAGTCCCGGCAAAGCGCCGCAAGGGGTCGGGCAAGAAACTCACCGTCCACAACGCCCGCGCCAACAACCTGCGTGGCGTCACCGCGTCGATCCCGCTCGGCACCTTCACCTGCATCACTGGCGTGTCGGGATCGGGCAAGTCCAGCTTCACCATCGACACCCTCTATGCGGCATCGGCCCGCGCCCTTAACGGCGCCCGCATCGTCGCCGGCGCGCATGACAAGGTGACGGGCCTCGACCATTGCGACAAGGTGATCGACATCGACCAGTCGCCCATCGGCCGCACCCCGCGCTCCAACCCGGCCACCTACACCGGCGCCTTCACCAACATCCGCGACTGGTTCGCCGGCCTCCCCGAAGCGCAGGCGCGCGGCTACAAGCCCGGCCGCTTCAGCTTCAACGTCAAGGGCGGCCGCTGCGAAGCCTGCACCGGCGACGGCCTGCTCAAGATCGAGATGCACTTCCTCCCCGACGTCTATGTCACTTGCGACGTCTGCCACGGCGCCCGCTATAATCGCGAGACGCTGGAGGTGAAGTTCAAGGGCCTCTCGATCGCCGACGTCCTGGACATGACGGTCGAGGATGCGGTCGAATTCTTCAAGGCCGTGCCGCCCATCCGCGACAAGATGGCGATGCTGGCGGAAGTCGGCCTTGGCTATATCAAGGTCGGCCAGCAGGCCACGACCCTGTCGGGCGGCGAAGCCCAGCGCGTCAAACTGGCCAAGGAACTCAGCCGCCGCGCCACCGGCAACACGCTCTACATCCTGGACGAACCCACGACGGGCCTGCATTTTGAGGATGTCCGCAAACTCCTCGAAGTCCTCCACGCACTGGTCGACCAGGGCAACAGCGTGGTCGTGATCGAACATAATCTGGACGTCATCAAGACGGCGGACTGGATCATAGACATGGGACCGGAGGGTGGCGTCAAGGGCGGCGAAGTGGTCGCGGAAGGCACGCCGGAAAAGGTCGTGAAAGAGAAGCGCAGCTTTACCGGGCGGTATCTGGCGCCTTTGCTGGGGCTGGAGGCTTTGGCGGCGGAGTGATTGATAAACAATGCATTGATCGCATATCTCAAATTAGATAGCCATAAGTTCAACCTATATCCCTGAGGCGTCATGTCGCAAAATTTGCAGCTTAACAGGTTGCGGAAAAAGGCTCTTTCCTTGAGCCGCTTGAGGTGATTCAGACGCCTTCAACTGAGGTTGAAGGATTTGAGATGCGGGGCGGCGATTACCGGAGCGAAGGGTTGTTTTCCTACGTGAGCTGCGAAGCTCGGGTTCCG
>NZ_VYQA01000011.1:0-161830 GCF_008710165.1 Sphingobium limneticum
CCGGGTCCATGCGATTGCCGCTTCCTTAGCCAGAAGTTTGCCGCAGCGCAACATTGCGCCTCATTTTGATCGTTTATGATTACCGAATGACTGCTTACGTCGAAATAGGTCGTTCCTCGAATTAGGCCGAAATGGCCGGACGTGGTCGACTGCCGTCGGGAGCGAACGCCGGATCGTGGGACAATTCGGTCATTCTCTTCGCACCTATCGAACGGCTGCGTTCTCCCAATCCGTTCTCTGATGGGCTTGGTTTGACGATGCAAGGAAGCCGAGTCAGACTGCCAGGAGCCCGCGAATTTGCTCGATGAGCACATCCTGTCTCCAAGGCTTGCTAAGAAACTGCCCATCGTCGGGTAGCACGCCTTCTTCCAACTGATGATGCCCCGATGTCAGCAGGAGCTTCACCTGGGGCCACCGCTGATTGACTTGGCGCGCGAGTTCCAGGCCGTCCATGTCACCGGGCATGTCAATGTCCGAGAAAAGCAAATGGACTGAGCCATGCTCGTAAAGTATCGCCAGCGCCTCCTCAGCATCGGCAGCCTCGATCACGTCGAAGCCGTTCTCCTCAAGCATGTCCACGCCATGCATGCGTATCAGCGTGTCGTCTTCCACCACCAATATGGTGGCGATCGGCTCTGATGACGGCATTCCCGGGAATCTCCTTCCGGGGGAGATGCCCGGTCATACCTAACTCATAGAACGCTAGATGTTCACAAATGGCCCTGACCAACGCGACTATTTATTGGCCTGGGCTATTGGCATGGTCAAAATGAAGGTCGTGGCGATCTTGTCAGATCTGGCGACGAGGGTTCCGCCATGCGCCCGCGCGATTTCCGATGCGATATGCAAGCCCAGACCCAGACCGTGCTGCAGGCGTTCGTTTCCGCGAAAAAACGGTTGGAACAACCGTTCGAGCGCTTTGGCTGGGATTGGCTTTCCCCCGTTGGTAACCGCGATCACCAGATCGTGCTCTGTTCTCTTGGCATCCACCTGTACCGGCAAATCCTTCGCGCCATGGGTCAGCGCGTTCCCGAGGAGGTTGGAAAGGAGTTGCCCAATTCGTGTGTGGTCGCAGTCGATCGGCTCATCGATTTCGTAATGCGCCGTAATGGTTCGTCCAGGGGATACGGATCGCAATTCTGATACCACCTGTCGCAGCGCCGGCTCGAGCGGCTTCGAGGATCGAGCCAACGTAATACCTCCACCCAATCGACCACGGGCGAAATCCAGCACGTTATCGATGAGCGCGCTCGCACGGACGACACTGCCCATCATCAGCCCGACGACCTTATTGCCGCGCTCGCTCAGGCTTTCCTTGCCCAGCATGTGCACGCCGCTCGTGATTGAAGCGAGAGGATTGCGAAGGTCATGCCCAAGCACCGCTATGAACTGCTCTCGCAATTCAGAGTCTGCCCGCTCCGATTTGATCGCCTCTTCGGCCTTATCGCGAGCCTCCAGCAGGCCCTTTTCATACATTCGCCGTTCGGCAGCCCTGAATATGGCGAAATGGATTACAGCCGGTCCATCGTCAGACGCCGGCAACAACGCGGCGTTGGCCAGTACCTGGATCTTGCTTCCGTCCCTTCCGACGATGTCGAGAGCTACCTCGCTAAAATTTCCCTGCATGTGAAGCGAAGGCGCAAAATGGGTTTCGTAGAAAATCTTTCCGCCGATTGGCAAAAGGTCAGAGAAGCGCTTGCCGAGAATTTCGTCCCCGACATGGCCAGTCCAAGCGAGAAAGGTCTGGTTGGAACGCACGATCCGACCATCCTTGTCGGCGAGCACGTACCCGCAAGGCGCTTTATCAAAGAGCGTCTCATAATTCATGGCGTCGGACGGCATTGGCATGTGTCGAAGCCGCTCAGACGAAGGCTTTGATCGCCGCGATCGTCTCGACGGGCGAACTGAGGTTTGGGCAATGGCCCGTTGCATTGAGGTGAACCAGTTCGCTGCCTGGGATCGCATTGCGGACATATTCGCCGACGCTGGGCGGTGCGATCACATCGTCACGGCATTGGAGGATCAGCACACGGGCATCGACCTCACCCAGTTCGGCTCGAGTGTCGGAGAGAAAGGTTGTGCGGGCAAACTGCTTTGCGACCTCTGGATCGGTTCGGCAAAAACTGCCGGTCAGTTCCTCGGCCAGTTCGGGGCGCTCAGAATTTCCCATAATGACAGGCGCCATTGCCTGTGACCAACCCATGTGGTTGCTATCAAGGAATTCGAGCAATTCCAGGATCTGGTCCCGACTGAAGCCGCCGACATAATCGGCGTCGTCGATGTAACAGGGCGAGGGTCCGACCAGCACCAGAGCAGAAAACAGTTCCGGGGCTCGTCTCGCTGCTATCAGGCCAATCATCGCGCTGACCGAATGGCCGACGAAAACGCCGTCCCGCACATCCATCGCTCTTCCGAGGGCGACAACGTCATCGGCATATCCGCTGAGAGACGCATATTTTTGGGCGTCGTAGGCGCCCAGATCAGAGCCGCCAGCGCCGATATAATCGAAAAGGATCGTCCGAAAATCCTGCTCGAAAGCCGGGGCAACGTATCGCCACATATTCTGGTCGCAGCCATAGCCGTGTGCGAACATCATCGCGCGTTGACCGACGCCAAGTTCACGGGCGTTCAACTGCTGTTCGATTAAGGATGCGATGGGTGTCGCGTCCCCCGTGTCGATACGCTCAATCTGATGAAGCTCGCCCGCCATTTGTATCGCGCAATCCTTACGAATTCTCAAGACCGCCTAACATATGCCACCGCGACGGACTACCACGATGGAGAGCCAGATTCTTCGAAAGGGCGGTGGCGGGTTCTGTCTTTAGCAGACGTTCAGAAACCACAAGGCGAACGGCGTGAGTTGGTCGTTGCTGCCGAAACGGCAGCCCCGTGAACGACTGATTTCAGGATCGCGGAGAGGGTGTCGGGAGATTCGCAACTGGGTGGGAAGCAGACGCCTC
The DNA here is from genome assembly GCF_008710165.1 of Sphingobium limneticum. Lineage (NCBI taxonomy): Bacteria > Pseudomonadati > Pseudomonadota > Alphaproteobacteria > Sphingomonadales > Sphingobiaceae > Sphingobium > Sphingobium limneticum. The sequence goes on from NZ_VYQA01000011.1 coordinate 2,961, forward strand.
GCGCCGGTGAAGCGGCGCGACCGCGCTCTACGGCTCGAAGCCTGCCTTCTCGCCCCCGAGCCCCGCTGCCGGGTCTCGGCCTGGCGGTAACGATCGGCTGGCGCGGGTCAGCGTCTGCTGACCTGATGGAGCGGGGCTGAGGACGCACACTGACCGGGCGGCTTCGCCTCGCCCGGACAGGGTGCGGTGCCCGATGGCGGCCCCGCAGGCACGCCGGCCTCTTGGTCGGGCGGTACGCCCGGTTTCGCGAGGTCGGCGACATATGTCGCCCTGGCCACGGGGCACCCCGCAAAACAGGACTTTGCTGGGCCCCTTCGCGAAGCCCGACCCTGCACCGCTGATCCGCCCGCATCGGCCGGGGGTCCATCCCTTTGTTGGCGACGGCAACGCCGTCGCGAAGCGCTGCGGTCGCCGCTTGCGCGGCGGCGCTGTTGGTGGCCTCTCCCGGTGGCGCGGGAGTGGGCGGCGCTCCCTGCTAGGCCCGCTCGCGGCCCCGGCAAGCCGGGCTGCGCCCGGCTCCTCCACTGACGTTGCGGCCCTTTGGGTGCCGACGCCGCTCAAGCGGTCCTCTTCGGTTCGCATCTTGCCGCCCACCCCCGCTTCCGGGGAAGGCCATGGTGGTTTTGGGGCGGTGCAGGAGGTGAATGATGCGTGCTCCCACGACTGTCCGCGCGCGCGGCAAGGGCCGGAAACCCAAGGCGTCCAACGGCGGAACCCCCATCGCGGCCAAGGCCCGGACTGAGTCCGAAACGGGGCGCACAAACCTTTATGACGAGGTAACGGCGCGGATCATCGCCGAACTGGAGGCGGGTCGCTTTCCGTGGGTTCAGCCTTGGGGGCATCCCGATGGTGATGGCAGCGCGATCAGTCCCGGCCTGCCGCGCAACGCCCTTACCGCGCGCCGTTACTCTGGCGTGAACGTCCTTATCCTGTGGGGCGCAGTGATCGAGCAAGGCTATCCCTCGCAGGGTTGGCTTACCTTCAAACAGGCGCTTGAGGCAGGCGGCTGCGTCCGCAAGGGCGAGCGCGGCACCACCGTCGTCTATGCCGACCGCTTCACCCCCGAGGCCGAGAAGGCGCGCGCCGTCGAAACCGGCAGCGACGCCAAGTCCATTCCCTTCCTGAAACGCTTCACCGTGTTCAACGTCGCGCAGTGCGAGGGATTGCGCCCCGGCCTCGCGCCCGATCCGGCCCCCTTGCCGGAACGCCAGATCGTGCCCGTCGCCGAGGAAGTGATCGCCGCAAGCGGCATCGAGTTCCGCGTCGGCGGCAATCGCGCCTATTATGTGCCCGCGCAGGACTATGTGCAGGTGCCGCCGCAACCGGCTTTTTTCGAGCAGATCAACTATTACCGGACCTGCCTGCACGAACTTTGTCACGGCAGCGGCCACCCGTCCCGGTTGAACCGCAATCTCGTCACCAGCTTCGGATCGAAGGATTATGCCCGCGAGGAATTGATTGCCGAAATGGGTTCGGCCTTTCTCTGCGCCGCGCTCGGCATCGTCCCAACCGTCCGCCATGCCGATTATCTCGGCAGTTGGCTGGAGGTGCTGCGCGAGGACAATCGCGCGATCTTCCGCGCCGCCAGTGCCGCCAGCAAGGCCGCCGACTGGCTGCTGGCGCGGCACGCCTCCGCCCAAGCCGAGGCAGTCCAAGGCGACTCTTCCCTCGATGACTCTGGCGAACGGAGGGCGGCATGATCCTTCTGACCCCCGAACTTCACGCCGTGCTGCGCGTGAATGCCGCAGCGCACCGTGATGCGATGCAAACCGGCACCCACGAACCGGACCCCGCGCCGGTCGTCAAATTCTTCAACCCGCTGGGCGCGGCGACATGGCTGGCGACCGAGCTGTATGATGATGGCGACACGCTGTTCGGACTGGCCGACCTCGGTTTCGGCTGTCCCGAACTGGGCTGTTTCAGCCTGTCCGAACTGGCGGGCATCCGCCTGTCGTTCGGCTTGCAGATCGAGCGCGATATCGGATTTTCGACGATCGTCAGCCTGTCGGTCTGGGCCGACACCGCGCGCCGCGCCGGTTCGATAAGCCAAGCCCAATCCATCATCTGGCGCATCGAGTCCGCGCCGGTTCCCGAGCTTCCGACCGATCCTAAGCCAGGGAAAGGCGGATGACGCGCGGCGCGTCCCGTCGCAAGCCTCGCCGGGGAGGTCAACGACCCCGGTAACCGGTCCCGACGCGGCGAAACCGCGAATCCCGTGGCGACGGGACCGGCACTCACAAGGAGTAGACCCATGAAACTCGATTTTATCCCGCTCGACAAGCTGGTCGTGAGCAAGGCCAATATGCGTTACAGCAAAAAGGCCCCGGACGTGTCCGACATCCTGCCGACCGTCCGCAGCCGTGGCATCATCCAGCCCGTCATCGTCCGTCCCAATTGCGCGCCCGATGGCTACGAGATCGTCGCCGGAAGCCGCCGCTTCCATGCCGCGAAGATCGTCGCCGAGGAACGGCGGGCGGCGGGCGATATGACGCCAGAGCCCCAAGACTCCATGCTGCCGTGCGCGATTCTCGACGAGGGCGACGACGCCGCTGCCATCGAGGCGTCGATGATCGAGAACATGGCGCGACTCGACCCCGACGAGGTGACGCAATGGGAGACCTTCACGCGCCTCGTCCGCGAAGGCCGCAGGCTTGAAGACATCTCCGCAACGTTCGGATTGCCCGACCTCACCGTCAAGCGCGTGCTGGCGCTCGGCAATCTGCTCCCCGCCATCCGCGACCTCTATCGCAAGGAACAGATCGACGCGGCGACCGTGCGCCATTTGACGATGGCGTCCAAGAGCCAGCAAAAAGCATGGCTGGCACTCGCCGACGACGAGAATGCCTATCTGCCGACCGGCCATCAGTTGAAATCATGGCTGCTGGGCGGGCAGTCGATCCCGGTGAAACATGCGCTGTTCGACGTGGAGGCAAGCGGGCTTGCGACCATCGCCGACCTGTTCGGCGAGGACCGTTATGTCGCCGATCCCGATGCTTTCTGGGCGGCGCAGAATGCGGAGATCGAGGCACGCCGCGCCGCCTATGTCGAGCAAGGCTGGGCCGACGCGATCATCGTGCCGCCCACGACACATTTCTCGACATGGGAATATGAGAAGGCGGGCAAGCGCAAGGGCGGGCGCGTCTATATCGACGTGCGCGCGACCGGCGAGGTGATCGTCCATGAAGGCTATGTGTCGGGCAAGGAAGCCCGCCGGATCACCAAGGCCGAGGGGTCCGAGAACGGGACCGGGAGCAGCCCGAAAGCGGCGCGTCCCGAAATGACATCGACGATGCAGACCTATGTCGATCTGCATCGCCATGCCGCCGTCCGCGCCGCGCTCACCGGCCATCCGACCATCGCGCTGCGCTTGATGGTGGCCCATGCCATCGGCGGATCGCACCTGTGGCGCGTCACGCCCGAGCCGCAGTCAACCCGCAACGACGAGGTGCGCGACAGCCTCGACAACGCACAAGCCGAGGCGGATTTCGACGAGCGCCGCCGCGCGGTGCTGGCGGTTCTCGGCTTCTGTGCCGAGGAACCGACCGTGACCGGGGGCAATGGCGACGCTGCTTGGGAGGCACGTGACTCCCAGCAGGGTGTCGTCGGCATCTTCCAGCGGCTGCTCGACCTTCCCGATGCGGTCGTCATGGAGGTGATCGCCATCGTCATGGGCGAAACGCTGGCGTCCGGCAGCGCCGCCGTAGAGGCGGTGGGCATGGAGATCGGCGTCGATATGGCCCGCTGCTGGCAGGCCGACGACGCTTTCTTCTCGCTTGTCCGCGACCGGGAAGTGCTGACCCGAATCGTCGCCGAGGTGGCGAGCGAAACCGTCGCCAGCGCCAACCGGCAAGAAAAGGCCAAGACCCTGAAACGCATCGTCCGCGATCATCTGGACGGCACCAACGGGCGGGACCGGCGGGAGAATTGGGTGCCGCGCTGGATGGCGTTCCCGCCCGCCGCCTATACGGCGCGCGGCGGCGTCGGCACCGTCGCGGCCCATGCCAAGGCGCAAGCCGCGCGCGAGATCGAGCGGCGGTTGCCGGGCGACGACGAGCCGGACCCGACCGCGCCCGGTGCGGTGATGGCCCTGCCGGTCGAAGGGTGTCCCGTGCCGCCCTTCCACGACGACGAGGCCGACCGCCTCGCCGCCTGATCCTTTGCGGGCGGCGGGAAAACCGCCGCCCGCATCCTTTTCATTCACGAAAATTCGGCCGCGCGCCCTCGCCCTGACGGACTCGGGCGCGCGGGAAAGGAGTCCATCATGGCCGACCGCGTATCCGCGAGCATCACCATCGGCGGCACCCTGCCGCGATCCCTGCTGCCCGACCTTGCCGCTCTCGTTCAGGCAGAGGGACTGTCCACCAAATGGGACGGCGAACCCTTCAGCCTTGCGATGTTTCGCGAGGGCGTGCCGCTCGAACTCATGGCGCATGAAGTGGCCTGAGGCCGGTTCGAGTACCTCGAAAGCTGGTGCGTAGAGCATAGCCTGCCCTTCGCCCGCTGGTCGGGCGCCTATTGCGGTCAATGGGGCGCCGAGCGCGTCGTGTTCACCGGCGCGGGCGAGGTGCAGTGCTATGCCGCCGACGAGGACGACTATATCCTGATCGGCCGTTGCACCGTCGAACGCTTCGGCAGCTACGACGCGATCCTCGCCCACTTCGCGGCGAGAGATTTCGCGGTTCCGCCGCTGCGGCTGATGCCCTGAATATCGGCCGCGCCCCGGCCTGCTAGCGCTGGCCGGGGCGCGGCTATTCCCTTGTCCTCATCAGCGTGCGCGCGCCAGTCAGGCTTATGCTGCCAGCGCACGACGTCGGTCACCACCAGTTCGGACCCGACATCGCGACCGGCCAGCGTCACCCGCGCGACCGTGCGGTTATAGCCGCCCCCCACCCGCATGATGGTAACTGTCCGGCCCTCGAACAGCGTCCGGGCGCGCGCGATCGCGGATCGGCCGAGCGCGATTTCAGCCCTGCATCTGATCTGTCCCGCTTGGGTTTTCGGCGGCGTCGATCCCGGCGATGCGAACGCCAAGCCGCTCTCCCGCCGGAGGGTGTCGCCATCTTGTGCCTGGCCGACGCGCCCCTGGCCCTGCGGTGCAGCGGCAATCCGTAGCAGCGTGGCGCAGCCTGTCGGAAGACGGAGGATGGTCATCGACATGTCGCTCGCCCCTATCGCCTCTTACCCCGGACGCGAAGCTCCGACCGGCCGTCATCGGCCACACCGGCGGTAATGGCGGCAGCGTTACCGTGCGTGCGTTTGGACGGTCGATCCGATGGCGCGGTGGTGCGTCCGTGCAGTCCACGACCAATCCATCGCGAGGGATGAACCGGCGGCATTGTCATCGTTACCACTACCGTGGCCCGCACCGTTTCCGGCTCCTCGGGCGCATGACCTGGGACGGCCGCAGTCCCGCGAAACCATCGCCATGCGGCTTATTTCCCCGCCCGCCGAGGCGGGCTCCTCGCGGTCGCTGCGCTCTCAAATAAGCCTTCGGCTCCGGTCCTCCGCTGCCGCTCCGGCCTGCCGGTTCGCGGTCCTGCTGTGACCGTCCCTCAGGTCCGCCCATCGCCCGGAAACGGTTCGGGGCGACTTTTCAAGGAGACGAACAATGCCAGCCATCGGTTATGTCACCCGCGACGGAAACGGCTTCAAGGGCCAGCTCAAGACGCTCTCGATCCGCACCGACATCGAGATCATTCCCAACACCCGCAAGTCCGGCGACACCCAGCCCGACTATCGTGTGTCGGCAGCAGGCGTCGAGGTCGGAGCGGGATGGATCCGGCGCGGCGAAATGAGCGGCAAGGACTATGTGTCGCTGTCGTTCGCCGCCCCCGAATTCGGCCCGCGCCGGCTCTACGCCAATCTCGGCCGCGCTGCGGGCCAAGACGATGACGACGCCTTCGCGATCATCTGGAACCCGGCCGACTGAGCGAACCGCCCCGCGTCCGCCGAGGGCGCGGGGCATCGCCGCCAGCCCGAAACCCCGGTCCCAAAACAGGGAGGTCGCAATCGCATGGGTCGATTTGCGACCCTGCCGAAGATGGCCGGATCGATCCAATCCGCACCTCTCAGCCGACGCAGGGTGCATCGGCGCAGATGGACCTTCATCATGGACGATACCGCGACACGTGCGCAGGCCGCGCGCGAAACCTGCCCCTTCCTCACCGCCAAGCAGGCGGCCTTTCATCTTGGCCTTGCCTATTCGACGCTCAAGCGCCTGCGCCAGACCGGCAAGGGTCCGAAATGCCGCCTTCATGGCCGCACCTGGCGCTATCATATCGACGATATCGAGACGTGGTCGGCAGCCCGCGCGCGGGGAGGCGACCATGGTTGAGCGCCGGATTCGTGATCGCCCGCTGCCACTCTTCGCGTGGTTGGAGGTCCGGCGCGCCGCCCATGTTCGCCGCCTGCGCCTGCGCCGCCGTGCCGCGCTGATCGCCGCTGGCATCGCCTGCCTCGGCCTCACGGTCGCGCTGCCGCCGGTGCCCCGGCTGGTCTGGAACGCCAGCGCCAGCGCGCCCATCGGACTCTATGCCGTGTCGCCCGGTGCAGCGCTCCAGCGCGGCGACATGGTGATTGCCTGGCCGCCTGCCGAAGCACGGCAATTGGCCGCACGCCGCCACTATCTGCCGTCCAACGTGCCGCTGGTGAAGCGCGTCGTCGGCGTGGCCGGGGATAGAATCTGCGCGGTCGATCGCGTGGTAACGCTGAACGACCGGCCGGTCACCATCCGCCGCGCTACCGATGCGGAAGGGCGGGATTTGCCCGCGTGGCAGGGGTGCATCCGGCTGGGACCGGGAATGGTCTTCCTGCTCATGACCGAGACCCCGAACTCGTTCGATGGGCGCTATTTCGGGGCAACGCTGGCGCAGGATGTCATTGGCAAGGCGACCCCGCTGTGGCTGCGCTGAGGACGCTCACGCTCACCGTCGCGCTGTTCGTCGCGACCCCTGCCGCTGCCGATCCGCTCGATCGCTGGCGGGTGGAGATCGCCGAGGCGTCCGCGCGGTTCGGCGTCCCGGTGGCGTGGATCGAACGGGTCATGCGCGCAGAAAGCGGTGGCCAGACCATGCTTGGCGGGCGACCGATCACATCTCACGCGGGCGCGATGGGCCTGATGCAGCTGATGCCAGCGACGTGGACGGCGATGCGCGCGGCGCACGGCCTGGGCAGCAATCCCCATGATCCGCACGACAATATCCTCGCAGGCACGGCCTATCTGCGCACGATGTATGACCGCTTCGGTTATCCCGGCCTGTTCGCCGCTTACAATGCCGGTCCCGGCCGTTATGCCGCGCATCTTGCATCAGGTCGTGCGTTGCCGGGCGAGACGCGCGCCTATCTCGCACAAGCGTCGGGCACGCCTTCGGGTCCTCCGCAATCCCTTCCGCAAGAGCCGCCACCAGCATTGTTCGTCGTGCTTCGAACCAACAACGCATCCGTCACTCCATCACCATCACGCGCGCCAGACGAGCCGCCAGATACGCTGTTCGCGATCCGCGCACCCCGTTGAGCCAGCATAGGCCGCAGCGTCGAAGGATGTGGGCTGCGACGGCATCGCGCGATCTCGGACGTTGGAGGGGCTCGTCTCGGCAAGGCCCAGCATGACGGGCGGCGAAGCGGCTGTGCAAGGCCGGCGGCCCCTCCAATTTTGCCGTGAAATAGAGCGTGCTTCGCACGCGCTTTTATTTGTTCCTAGCACAACAAAATCGGTTCCTCCGCCGCCGCTGCGCGGCGCTCCGGCTGCGCCTCCGCGGCCCTGACAGCCGCTCCGCCACCCGTCTTCGGAGGTCTGTCCTCAATGAGGAGGATTTCAAGCGAAGGAGGCGATCATGACCATGTTTCAACCCATCGGTGCGGCGTCGGACCGTGTAATTGCAACGCTCGTGGCAGGGCTCGAAATCGAGTTCGGACGGGGCGCAGGCGAGGCGCTGGCACAGCGGTTCCTGGAGGCCGAGAAGAGCGATTTCCTGTGGGACGCGAGGGTGTCGGAACGGTGGCTCGGCGGGTATCAGGCACAGGATGAGGAGGGTTTCGAACTCGATCGGGTGGCGATCATCGGGCGGCTAGATGGCTGCTGGTTCGTCGCGGTGAGCATCGTCGATGGCGATGGCAACGCGCAGGGATTGACGGGGCGGCGCAGCTTCAGGAGCGAACGTCGGGCACGCGAAGCATTCGCTGCCACGCATTGATCAGGGCATCGGAAATGCCGGGACGGGGTGCCGGACAGGCATCGTGTCCCGGCTCTTTTTTGCCTCGGCTCGGGCGACATGGGCGGGTAGCAGGATGGCGAAAATGAGCGATAGGAGCGGTTCAGGCGGGAGGGCGGCGTAAGGCAAGATAAAGCTATGGCACCGGTGCGCCATAAGCCTTTGTCTGCACATCGTTTTTTGGACCTGTGAGCAGCACGGCCCTCGCGGCACCAGTGCCGTTCCGCGCTGAAAGGACGGCAATCAGTCATGTTCGGCGGCACCGGTTTTCATGTCACCCGCTGCGCGGCATGCTGCCCTTCCACGCCCCCGGAATCAGGAAAATGGCCGACGACGACAGCTTTGAGCCGCGCCTTGGGCGCCAGCGCCAGCAGGGCGGTAAGCGCGCCCGGCGCTACCTGGGCCGAGTCCTCGCCGCCGCCAATCTTGCGCGCGGCGGCGCTGCCTCAGGCCTCGCACGAGGGTCGTTCTCGGGCACCCGGATCGGGCGCGGTGCGGGTGTCGGGCGGCTGCTCGCCAGCCGCGGCGGTCATGCGGCGTCGAACGGCCGCCGCGTCATCGTTAAGGCAAGCATCGTCAAGCTCGCCGGCAAGGGCGTATCGGCCGCCGCCGCGCACCTGCGCTATCTCCAGCGCGACGGCACCACGCGCGAGGGCGAACGCAGCACGCTCTATGGGCGCGATTCGGATATCGTCGATGGCAAGGCGTTCGGCGAGCGCGACGTGGGTGATCGCCATCAGTTCCGCTTCATCGTCTCGCCCGAGGACGGCGACCAATATGAGGATCTGAAACCGCTCACCCGCCGGCTCATGGACCGGATGGAAGAGGATCTCGGGACCAGGCTCGACTGGGTCGCGGTCGATCATTTCAACACCGGCCATCCGCACACTCATATCGTCGTGCGCGGCAGGGATGATCGCGGAGCCGATCTCGTCATCGCCCGCGACTATATGACCACGGGCATCCGTGAGCGCGCCGCCGAGTTGGTCGATCTCGATCTTGGCCCGCGCACGGACCGTGAGATCGCGCAGGCGCTGCGCGCTGAAGTCGAGCAGGAGCGCCTGACATCGATCGACCGGGCCTTGCTCAAGGGCGCGGACGCAGAGCGGGTGGTGGCGATCAACGGTAGCGACGCCTTCGACCAGTCCCTGCGCGCCGGCCGGCTGGCGAAGCTCTCACGCCTGGGCCTGGCCGATCCGCTCGGTGCCGGGCGCTTCCGGCTCGCGCCCGACCTTGCAGAGACGCTGCGCGCATTGGGCGAGCGCGGCGACATCATCCGCACGATGCAGCGCGAATTCTCCCGCTCCGCGATTGTCCGGGCGCAAGCCGACCAGGCGATCTACAATCCGGCGGCACCCGATGCCCGCCCGCTGGTCGGCCGCGTGTTGGCGCGGGGACTCGCCGACGAGCATGACGATCGCCATTACGTGATCGTCGATGGCGTCGACGGGCGCAGCCACTATGTGGCAATCGGCAAGCCGGCCCTGAGCTTCGCCGAAGGGGGCACGGAAACCGACGTCAGCTTGCCACCTGGTGCGATTGTGCGGATCGATCCGGTCAGGCCGACAGTACGGGAGGTGGATCGGACCGTCGCCGCAGTCGCCGGCGCCAGCGGTGGACGATACGATGTGGATGCCCATCTTCGCTACGATCCGACCGCCACCCAGGCCTTCGCTGAAACCCATGTCCGGCGGCTCGAGGCGATGCGGCGGATATCGGGCATCGTCGAGCGCGAGCCGTCCGGCCGTTGGATCGTCGCGCCGGACCATCTCGAGCGCGTGGCGGCCCATGAGACAGCGAGGCTACGGGACCGTCCGGTCGCGATCACCATGTTGTCGGCGCAGCCGCTCGATAAACTGGCCGATGTCGACGCCGCGACCTGGATCGACCGCGAGCTTGTCTCGGCCACGCCTGAGCCTGTTCGCGATGCCGGATTCGGCCACGATCTGCGCGACGCCCAGGCGCGTCGGCGGCAGTGGCTGGTGGCGCAGGGATTGGCCGAGGAGACGGGCGGCAGCACGACGTTTCCGAACGGCATGATCGCGGCGCTTCAGCGGCGCGAGTTGCTCCGGGTAGCGGGGCAGCTCGCAGACGAACTTAAAATGCCGTTCCGGGAGGCTGTCGAGGGCGCTCGGATCGAGGGCGTCTACCGCCGCTCGATTGATCTCGTCAGCGGGCGCTTCGCGCTAGTTGAGCGATCACGTGATTTCACGCTGGTGCCGTGGCGCCCGGCGCTGGAGCGGCAGGTCGGCAAATCGGTCTCGGGATTGATGCGCGGCGACGGCATTAGCTGGTCGATCGGGCGCGGTCGCAGTGGACCGAGCATTTCGTAATTGATCGGCATCAGACAGGATCGACCCATTTCGGCCGCTCAGCATCTAATTTTTAATCCCCGAATACTGACGGTCCGCTTTCCCGGCAGGTGTCGACGACGCACACCTTAAAAATGCGTCGTCGACGAGCAACACTGTCAATGGCCGCCTGCTCTTGGAGGGACCATTAGCTACCTATTCAGATCCCTTTCAGGAACCCGCCTCAGACCGGTCTGGTATGGTCAAAAAATTCAGCATCATCGGGCGTTGTTGCTCGCGAACAAATAGAGTACGTACGGGCATATACTCTAGCGGCAAGTTTGAGATGAGCACCCATCAGATCCACGTATTCATCAGCCACTCGTGGGCTTACTCTGGCCATTATGCCACGCTATCCAACTGGATCTTCGAGCAGACCTGGAGGGTGGGTCAAGCGTCGCTCGACCTACGGAACTTCTCAGTCCCGAGCAGCGATCCGATCCTCAATGCCAACACTGACAAGGCTCTGCGCGAGGCGATCCACCGTCAGATTTGCCGGAGTCACGTCATCGTGATCCCGACTGGTATGTACACGCACTACAGCAAGTGGATCGGCAAGGAAATCGACGGCGCAGGCATCTACGGAAAGCCGATCCTCGCGGTAGACCTACGCGGCGCGCAACGGACCGCAAGTGTCGTCGGACAAGCAGCCAGCAAGTGCGTCGCATGGAATTCCAAGTCTGTTGTCGGTGGGATTTGGGATCTTTACTACCGGTGATGCACTAGCTGCAGCCCCGTCGCACTTCAGCGCCTCGAAACGTGAAGCGAGATATATCCCAATGGTGAAAGTGTTCCTCTCCCACCAATCTGCCGACTCGTTGCTCGCAACGCGGATCGAACGCCGTCTCCGTGAACTGCACGGAATTGAATCTTACCTCGACGTCATCGATCCATACATTAGCGGCCGTGGAGAAAATTTGGCCCTCCACATTCAGACCGAGATGGGCAAGTGCACCCAGCTGCTCGCGATCGTTTCCGACACTACGCGCTATTCGCAGTGGGTGCCTTGGGAGATTGGTGTCGCGACTGAAAAGGACTACCCCTTGGCTACCTTCTCGACGGGCTCAAGCTTGCCACCCGAATTCTTACGCAAATGGCCGTATTTACAGAGCGACGCCGATCTGGATGCATACGCTAGACGATCAAAGAACGCTGAGCGGAGTTTTGAGGAAAAGCGCCGCATCGTCACCGCCGGTGTTGCCCGCATCCGCTCGACCAACGAATTCTTTACCGGACTACGCGCTGACCTCGGCCAACGCTGAAGAAAGTCAGCCCGCCAGCCGCCGGACGGTTCGAGAAAAGGGATTCAATTGCAGAACCTGGCGTCCGCATGCGATCGCGTGCGCGACCACGTCGGCTGTCCCACCAAGGCCCGCGGCCGGTTCGCCGTCCCAGACAGCGATCAGCAGATCGCTATCGTCGGCAACGCGGACGCCCGCCGCGAGAAACGCCTCCTGATCCGTTCCCGTTTGCTCCATCATAACGGTGCGGGCGGAGCGGGCGAGCAGATTGCGATAGGCTTCGAGGCCGACACCCTCGAAGCAGCGATCATATCCCTCGAACGGTATGACGGCGGTCAAGGCGATGCCAATCGCGAGTGCTTCTTCGGCGAAGAGTTGATCGGTGCCCACTGCAAGGCAGGTCAGAGCCTGATCGACTGCAGCCGCCTCCTGAAGAATGGCAGCCACTTTGGTTCGGGTCCAAGCCCAATCCAGGCCTTCGCGTGCCTGATGGCCAGTAACACCGATCTTTCCAGTAGTATGCATCGCGACCACCTTAGCCCGACTGCCCCTTTCGCCCAACGATCAGATCTGCTCCTTCACGACCAGGCGACGATAATGCTCGCCGAGAATCGTTAGCCGGCACGATCTGCTCTCGATCGCGGCGTGATACATGTGCTTGGTCCCGACTGGAACGACCAGATTTACACGGTTCAGGTTCTGAAGGATCGCGAGGCGACGCGTGTTCTCTTCGATAGGGTCGACGGTAACGCCTTCGATCGGACGGTCCGGCTCGAAAGTAGGATCCAGATCGAATTCGAAATCAGCAGTCGGGAAGAGCCCAGAGATCGCTCTCAGATCCTCAAGCGAGATCGGCGGCTGCACCTGGCGGAGCGACACGAAGCTGTTGACGTTAGTCCGGAAGATCGGACGCTGACGGCCCCACGAACCGAGCGACTGGTCGATGTGCGCATAAACGCTGCCTGGCGTGATCTCGCCCACCAGATTGGCGGCAGCTCCCTCGAGCGCGTCAACCAACAACGTTGTAAAGACGCCCCCCTCATCCGTTTCGAGGGCATACTGCTTCTCCGATGACGCAGTCAGAATGGTCAATCCGTGGCTCAATTCAGCGAAGCGCGGATCGTTCTCCGCCGTCCCGGCAATTCCCGAATAGCAGCTGTCGAGAAGAATGATTTTGTTCGACACTTTCGAATCGTTTGCGAGCTTGAGAACCTCGCCCATCGGAAGGCCGTCGTCACCGGTCTCCGTGTCCGTCGCGCAGAGATAGCCACCTGTCGCTTCGATGTGACCATGCCCCGCGAAGTACAGCAGGGCGACTTCCTCATCCCCAGAGAAGAGATCACGGATCTCCTCTTTAAGCTGCTTGCGTGTGACGATGTCGTTAGGACCCGTACCAGTCAGAATGTTGGTCTGAAAGTTCTTAGTCTGACCGGCGTCGGTATTGCGGTCAAGGACAGCCTTCACCTTGTGGGCATCGTCTACGCAACCGGAGAGCTGCTCGAGATCCTGATAATAGTCGATGCCAACGACCAGCGCCTTGCGTCCCTTACCCACTTTCAGAGACCGTCGATGAATTCGGCGATCGTGGTCCAGCTCCAAGCCTTCGGTGACAGGCCGACGACGGCGGTGCGGTCGGTCGAATAAGCCCACATCGCGAGAACCGGCACGCCTTCCTCCTTAGCGCACGCGATCTCCCACTTCTGACCAGAGCTGGTCAGCGAGTCCTTGCTGATAAGCGCGATCACGCCGTCAGAGCGCTTGATCCGAGTGCGCACCTTGGTCTTCCACTCCTCGGTGTAGGCCTCTTTCACCGACATATCGATATATTCGAACGGCGAATCCGTATGGAGCGACTGCCCTTTCAGCAGATTGCGCTGGGCTTCGTCTTCGATCGCGAATGCGACGAAGACTACCTTCCTGTCGGCCATTTTAGTTAGTCCCCCAAAGTTCAACATGCGTCCGAAAGAATATTGGTACGACGCCTCCCTCCCGCAAGAGAGAAAAAATCCAAAATTAGATCACACACATCGTTTACCTTGCATCCTGACAATTTAAGTTTGATCGCAAGCAGACATCAATCGTCGGCAAGCACATCGATGGCGATCATGCCTTCCTCGTCCGGCGGAAAATGCGCACTATATCCGTAACGGTCCGCGACCTCCGGCTTGGCCCAAGGCCGGGTCTGTTCGGTAACGTAGTTGAAGTAGAGGTGTTTTCGCCCTTCAGGTCCAAAGTGAAGAAACAGCGCGATCGCTTGCGGGTCGGGATGGCAATGTATGTTACCATTGGTAGAGATTGCCAGCCGGCGGCAGTCGAGCATCTCAATCAGCTTGCGACAGGTGTTCTTCGCGCTGCCGTGATGCGAGGCTTTAAGGACATCGACGCGGTAGCGCCCGCCCTCTCCAGCGGCGAGCGGTTCTAGGGAGGCCGCGAGCAGATCGGGATGCGCATCACCGCCGAACAGAATTCTCCGTTCGCCCCATTCGGCAATGAAGGCTATACTGGATCCGTTGGGCAGTTCGGTGTCGATCGGTCCGGGGGCGATCAGATCCTCGACGATCAGAGGATTCGGCGGCAGGGGGCGTTTTGGCTTTTTGACAAGACCTCGCGCCCGAACACCCTGCTGCTGATGCCACTGGCTCCATTTGCTTCCTAGGGCGGCAAGATGCAGCTCGTCCGGCGAGAGCATCGTGATCTTCAGCCCTGCGATGTCGATAACGCCGGGCGCCGATTCGATCTTTGCAACCCCGTCACAAAAAGAGGTGTTTAAAGGCCACTCAAGTTTGGCAAGAGCGACTGAATAGGCGTCACCCTGCTTCATGCTCCGGATGCCGGTCGATGTCATCTCAGTCCGACCATTGTACCAAACCTGCTTCGGCACCAGCGGTCGATTTGAATCCCGAAGGTAGGCTAGGGCTCCTTCAATGTGGTCGGCATCAATGTGTGTCAGCACATATAGCTCGAGGCTCTCTCCTTTATCAGCGATGCTCGAAAGCCGTTTCTTCAGATGCGGATAGGCGGACGTCCTACCTCCATCCACCACCATGTGATGCAGATGGCTATCGTCTCCCCACGACAATAGCAGGCAGTCGCCATCGGCGGCTGGCAGCATCAATAAGCGTAACGTCGACATATCGCTTCCCTCCCCAGGGGGCTCCATTGCTCTCACTCTATGGCGATACCCCAGCTGCTACAGAGAAGCTCGCTTGATCCGCCTTGGGGCCGCAGCTCTGACGGGTGGGCCCTGTAAAATCAGACCTCAATCACCGCTTCGCCCGTAATTTCAGGAGCAATCTGGGCGCTGATTTCAGTCCGCAGATCGATCCCATCAGCGGCTCGGATGCTCGCAATCAAGCTGTAGCGCGCGGGTTCTCCGACCCGGTCTTGCGCGAGATTCTCCCGCCACCAGCCACCTGTCGGGTAGATGATGATGCTGTTGCGCTCCGCGAGATCGGCGGCGGTGCCTTCCCAGATATCGGCATGGAGCGAACCACGATGGCGCAGTTGCGGCCCGATCGTCCACCCGGTGTCGGAGGCCTGCCGTGCAGGAGGACGCGGGCCAGCCTCCGACGTAATGCGGCGCAGGAACACGTCCGCTTTTTCGTCTGCGGGCTTGAGCGCGAAGCGCAACCCATGGCTAGCATAACTGTGCCGGCGGGACTGGCCGCGCTCGCCTGGATTGGGCTCAATAAAATAGCTTAGCGTCAGGCGAAGTTGCACCAGAACCTCGCCCAATTCGGCCAGCTTCTTCTTCGGCCAGACCAACTCATGCACCATGAGCTGATCGGTGACGGCCTTTCCCTTCTCCATCTTGAAGGGGATGAGACTGTCCTCGACAACCATCGTCACGTCATTGTCGAGACTACCGAGTGCACGCACCAGCGATGGCGCCCCGAAGCCGTAGCGCCGAACCAGGCTGGTTCTATTGAGCGTACCGAGATAGCCGGTCATGGCCGGTGTCCATTCGGCCGAATGCACGATAAGCCCGCGCACCGTTTCCGGCCACAAAGCCGGTTTCTCTGCCAGTATCTGCGCAGCCATTCGAGCGCCCAGCGCGGTGGCTGCGCTCGTGTCGCCTGTAGTGGTAAATGGCCGCTCGGTCGGTTTGCGATAGGTCGTCAGCAGCGCCAAATCGTCAACATGATCGCCCATACCGCTGGCCGGATCGATCCCGATGTTGCCTCCCTCGAACATCACATCCGGCTTGAGCGGCCAGTCGCGATGCCAGGAAACGGAAGTACGGCTTCGAGCTGCAATGTCTCCGACACTGGCAAGGGCATTCCATCCGGCAAAACTGGTGTCTGTGATGACAGATTTTTCGGTGAATGCACCAACGGTCAGCGCATTCCATGCCTGGGCCGGACTCTCGATCGGCATCAGGTCGTTCCGGTCGGGATAGTCGGCGGCATTGATAGCTTCGCGAATATTCCCGGCGGACACGGTGATGATCCGGGGCACTTCGTCCCGTCCAAATGCCAATGCATCCAGCTTGGCCGACCATGATGATGGCCGCCCACGCCAATGATCGCCAGGGCTTGTCACCGCCAGGCAGATGGCACGGGGTCGGGTCGGTGCAGTGATTTCAGCGCGTGCGATGGCCCGCGCTGTGATCGCCCCGTACAGGTCAGGGTCGTTGGCGCCATGATCGGGCAGGATTTTCACGGATTCGAGGCGGTGGCGCACCGTAACTTGACCAGCGCTGGCCAATATGTCCGTGAGATCGCCGTAAAGGGCAATACCCGATAGCTGCGTACCGTGCCCACCATGGCCTTGCAGGCTTACATCCTCACCATGCCATCCAGCTTCACAGGCTTGCTGGTCAGCCGGGCTGAGCAGCGGGGCGATCAGGGCATGGCTGATAGTAGTGCCGGAATCGAGCAGACAGACAGCAGGGGCATCAGCATCACATGGATCGAGCCGCCCCGCCAGATCGTCCGACCAAAGGTGCTGCTCGGCGCCATCGATCTCCATGAAGAAGGCCGGCGTGTCGCGCGCCATCCGCAATTCCGCGACGGTCTCGGTGTTTGCGATAATCCGCCCCAGATCCTCGGCCGAGGCATGAACAATGCGAACCTCGCGTTCGGCGAATTCAAGCACGGTTTCACGGAGCGGAAGGCCAAGCGTCTGCGCGGCAGCCTCAAATTGCGCGCGCGTGCCCTTGCGTAGCCAGGCCTCCCACCATGCTTTCAAATTGGGAGCGGGGAAGAGGTCCGCAGCGTCAGTATAGAAGGAGCGGGCCACAGCAAGCCGGGCAGTCTCTATAGATGCGACCAAGCGCTCATTCTTGGGCTTGCGCGTTTCCACGACACTGCCGTCGTCCAAGGTCTTGACCTTGACGTTATCCTGCGTCCCGTAGGCCTCAACCTTGCCGAGATAATAGCCGCGCTGGGATTCGGGCACGAAGACCGTTGCTGCGACATGCTGCTCATCGGCGGGCTGAACGCTCACTAGCTCGATGGGAAACTTCCCCTTGCGCTCCAGCTTGTCGACCATCTGAGCCTGTCCGGACGGCAGGATGAACTCGATGTAGAAACCCGGTGTCCCGGACGCGATCTGCGGGTCACGGCTTGCAAGCAGCGTCTCGCCCGCCGCGACCACTTCGGTCAGTGCCTGCGTCAGTTGCTGGGCATGCGTTGCTCGGTCTCGTTCGGGTGCGACCGATCCGCTACCCTTTGGCGGGTAAGCGGTATAATTCGCCGAGTTCCCCGACGCAGGCCAATAGAAGTGGGAATGAGGCCTTGCCGGCTCGTCAGCCATATTATCCGCGTGCCGCCGCCTTGCGCTCACTCACTGCCTGGAGGAGGTCGATGTTCGTTATCCGTTCGCGATCATCGAGCAGCGCATATTTGGCGGCTTCATTGGCGATACGCGCCAATTCCGCCTGACTGAGGCCGGCCGCTTCACCGACGATCGACGGCCATTCCACTCCGACCGTATCGAAAAGCGCCAATCTGCTTTCGAGAATAGCCTGGGCGACGGCATCGCTTGGTAGCGTATATTCAATCACATCGTCGAACCGGCGAAACAAGGCCGGATCGAGCAGTTCGGGATGATTGGTGGCTGCGACGATGAGCCCCTCGCTCTCGTCCTCTTCCAGGAACTGGAGAAAGGAATTGAGCACGCGGCGAATCTCGCCGACATCGTTGCGCTCGCTGCGGCGTGAGCCGATCGCATCGAACTCATCGAAGAAATAGACGCCGCGTGTTTCGGCCATCGCTTCGAACACAACCCGCAGCTTCGAAGCAGTCTCACCCAAAAATTTGGTCAGAAGACCATCGAGCAGCACTGTGAACAGCGGCATCTTGAGTTCGCCTGCCATAGCGGCGGCCGTCATCGTCTTGCCAGCGCCTGGGGGGCCGATCAGCAGCAGCTTGCGACGTGGCTGGAGGCCATGCTGGCGCAATCTATGCTGTTGCCGCTGCTCCACTAGCACACGGCGCAGCCGCTCATGCAGTTCTTCAGGGAGCACCATGCTCGACAGGCGTGTATCGACATATCTGGCCGCAACCAAATTAGCGAGATCGCCCTTTGGCTGGACCAAGGGGATCGTCTTGCCACGCGCTGGCCGCTTCTGGCTTTCGCGGGCCTGATCGAGCATGTCCCGCAACTGCTGCGCAAGTTTGCCGTGGCCGCGACGCGCTTCGTTCGCGGCAGCTTGCATGGCAACAGTATAGAATTGTTCGTCGTCGCCATCGAAATGGCTCTGGAGCAGCGCGACGAGATGCGTGGCTGTCGTCACACCCCTATCGCAATCCTGACTGTACCAAACGATTTCATCATCAACACTCGCGCTGTCTCGTTACGGCAACGCCGTGAAACTTCAGGGAAATCGATAGCCCCCCAAAAAACTCCTGGCAGGTTTATCGTTGTTCCACGCATAAAACAATCTTTGGCTCCACGAGATCCGTCATCTCCCGCTCTCCCTGCTGCTGGCATCTTCCGGGACAGGGTCAGTGTGGCGGCGTCAAAGGGCCGTAAGGTCGCTTGTTCTCTGCGTCCGCTATCGCCGCTTCGGCGTTCCGAAGCCGACAGTCGCGAATGTCCCAATTGTGGTCATAAATAGCTTCAGCGATTTTTCCTCTTCGCTGCGGTTCTGATAGGTTTGCTGATGGTCGTAGCGATTAGGTTCTCGTCCGCTCACTTTACAATAGGTCTTGGCTATCCGCAGCCTTTTTACGCCCAAAGCGACAATTCGACTATAATCCGACGTCGGACCTTATCCGCCGTGCGGCTGGATTGCCGACAACCAGCAAAATCGTCGCCCATCTTAAATTCGCCTTTTGGGAAAATATCTTCACCCGAGGCCAAGACAACCGGATTTGGAACGTCCACTTCCGAACGTGCTTTCCCGGTGCGCCAACAAATCAGTTCATCAGCCAGTGCCGCGAGACTGCTCATAATAACCTCCAGTCGATCAGGCGATTACGGAACCAAATCGTCCGTCATGAGCCGATATTCACGCGCAGCGTGGCCGATGGGTACCAACGCATTCATGACATAATAGCATGGCGCAATCCAGTTGCCGCCGCATGGGTGAACAAAAAGCAATCCGTTCTGACTTTGCTGCCCAAAAGACTGTGACGACCGGGATTTCGAGGATCTAACCGTTCAGCCTATTTAAGTGAAAGCTCGTTCACTTAAATAACGATTGGCCAAGGTAAGGGCATTTAATTAGCGATCGTAGGCGTCTCACAGTAAGCGTTTGGATGCGCGGGCGGTTAGCCGCGCGACGATGGCTGGAAATTGAGGGTTGCTAAGATTTGGCTTTCTAACGAGAATCGCTTGCATGAAGGACGCCATCGATCATCTGCCCTCGGTCCAGCAAGGCGAGTTGGACCGCGTGAAGCACTTGCTGATGGGCGAGTTCGCCGAGGCGACCGCGCGTGCGACCCAGCCATGGAAGAAGAACGGCAGCATCCTCAAGATCGTCCTGTTCGGTAGCTACGCGCGTGAGGATTGGGTCGACGAGCCCGAGAATGGCTACCAGTCCGACTACGATCTGTTGATCATCGTCAGCCATCCCGATCTCACCGATATCGCCGACTATTGGTACATCGCCGAGGACAAGATCCTGCGCGACGCAGCCATTGGGCGACCAGTGAACATCATCGTCCACACTCTTCAGGAGGTGAATCAGGCGCTGAGCCGCGGCGAATATTTCTGGGTCGATATCGCGCGCGACGGAATTATTCTCTACGAATTGCCTGGTAATGCGCTCGCCACGCCCCAACCGCTGACTGCCGCCGATGCCTATCAAATGGCGAGCTGTTACTTCCGCGACCAGCTCAGGTCCCTTGATCAATGGATCGAGCTTGCCGAATATTCGGTGTCGCGGACGTCACAGGAGCCGGATTGGAGCCGAAAGGCTGCTTTCAACCTTCACCAAGCAACGGAAACGGCTTACGCCTGTTTCCTTCTCGTCCGCACCCTCTACTTCCCCCGTTCGCACAACATCAAATTCCTGCGGTCGCTTGCAGAGGACAGCGAAGCTCGCCTGATCAAGGCATGGCCGCGTGCTGCCCGGTTCGAGCGCCGCCGCTTCGAATTACTCAAGCGCGCCTATGTCGAGGCGCGTTATTCGGCCAGCTATGAGATCGCCAATGACGACCTAGACGCGCTGTCGCAGTCGGTCAGATCTCTTCGCGACATCGTGGCGATCGTCTCGGGCGAGCGCCTCGAAGCGCTTAGGAACGACGCCGGCCTCTGACCGGAATCGCTCGACGGCTGCTTCGTTTCACCAACTTCCGGTTTTTTCTCCAAAAGCCTATCTGAACCGGGGCGAGCCCATCTGCGCCCATCAACACCGTTCCGTTTTTCGAGCCTATCACCGAGTCTGAATCCGCCCGAGCCGATCCTGTCCGGCGGGCGGGAGCCTCGACATGACACCCACAAAATTGCTTATCGGCCAGATCCTTGTCGTCTTCGCAATCGTGATCGCAGGGGTATGGGCCGCGACGCAGTGGGCGGCGGCGATGCTCGCCTACCAGCCCGAACTCGGCCTGCCGTGGTTCCGGCTCGGCACTATGCCAATCTACCATCCCTGGGCGCTCTTCGGCTGGTGGTATCACTATGATGCCTATGCCCCGATCGTCTTCGACAAGGCGGGCATGCTCGCCGGCGCCAGCGGCTTTATCGGCTGCGCGGCAGCGATCTTCGGTTCGCTGTGGCGCGCGCGCCAGTCGAGCAATGTCACCACCTATGGTTCGGCCCGCTGGGCAAGCCCCCGCGAGATCGAACGCGCCGGCCTGCATCGCGACGCCGGCGTCATGCTCGGCACGCTCGGTGGACGCTATCTTCGCCATGATGGCCCCGAACACATCATGGCGTTCGCGCCGACCCGCTCGGGCAAAGGCGTTGGCCTCGTCGTTCCGACCTTGCTGTCCTGGACCGGATCCACCGTCGTCCACGATATCAAGGGCGAGAACTGGACGCTGACCGCTGGCTGGCGTGCGCGCTTCTCGCACTGCCTGCTGTTCAACCCGACCGACGCCGCGTCGGCGCATTACAATCCGCTGCTCGAAGTCCGGCGCGGCATCGACGAGGTGCGCGACGTTCAGAACATCGCCGACATCCTGGTCGATCCCGAAGGCGCGCTCGAACGCCGCAATCACTGGGAAAAGACCAGCCATTCGCTGCTCGTCGGCGCGATCCTGCACATGCTCTATGCCGAGGAGGAAAAGACACTGGCCCGCGTCGCGACCTTCCTGTCCGACCCACAGCGCAGCTTCGTCGCCACGCTCCGCCGGATGATGACCACCAATCATCTCGGCGATGACAAGAACCCCAGAGTGCATCCAGTTGTCGCCTCCGCCGCGCGCGAGCTGCTCAACAAGAGTGAGAACGAGCGGTCCGGCGTGCTGTCAACCGCCATGTCCTTCCTTGGCCTCTATCGCGATCCGACCGTCGCCGAGGTCACGTCGCGCTGCGACTGGCGGATCGCCGACCTCATCGAGGCCGACCAACCGCTGTCACTCTATCTCGTCATCCCACCATCGGACATTAGCCGTACCAAGCCGCTGATCCGCCTCGTGCTTAACCAGATCGGCCGCCGTCTCACCGAGCGACTGGACCAGCCCGGTACATCATCGCGCCGGCACCAACTCCTGATGATGCTCGACGAGTTTCCGGCGCTGGGGCGTCTCGATTTCTTCGAGACCAGCCTTGCCTTCATGGCCGGCTACGGCATTCGCGCCTTCCTGATCGCGCAGAGCCTCAACCAGATCGAGAAGGCGTATGGCGATCACAACGCTATCCTCGACAACTGCCATGTCCGTGTCGCTTTCGCGACCAATGACGAGCGCACCGCCAAGCGCATTTCCGATGCGCTCGGCACCGCGACCGAGCAGCGCGCCATGCGCAACTATGCCGGGCACCGGCTCGCGCCCTGGCTGGCGCACGTCATGGTCAGCCGCCAGGAAACCGCCCGCCAGCTCCTGACGCCGGGCGAGGTGATGCAGCTTTCGCCCGATGAGGAGCTTGTGCTGGTGTCCGGTCTCGCGCCGATCCGGGCGCGCAAATTGCGCTATTTCCGCGACCGCAATTTCGCTGCGCGCGTGGCACCGGCGCCGGTGCTGGCATCGGGTCAATATGCCGATCGGCCGAAGCCGCGCGGCGACGACTGGTTCGATCAGGTGCGCGGCATCGACGCCCGCCTGCACCAGGCCGAGGATGCCGCGGGTGGCGAGGACGATGGCGGCATGCAGCAACAGCGCCATCCCGGCCTTCCCGAACAGGTCTCCAAGGCAACCGACCCCGCCGAAACGCGCGATCCCCAGATCGTGCCCGACGACGATGATGTCGCCGCCGACAAGCGCGCCATGGACCAGGCGCAAGGGCAGAACGCCATCGTGCGGGGCCATGCCATCAACGAGGGCGCGAAGCGCGACCTCATACCGGACTTTTGAGGCAGCGATGAAAATCCGACAGAATCTCTATATCGACCGCGAACTCAGCGACTCGCTGGAGGCTCTCGCCGCCGGTCCACGCGGCAACAAGAGCCACCTCGTCAACGACGCACTGAAGGATTGGCTGGCGCGCCGGGGGACCAAGGAAGTCGACGACCTTCTGAAGGTTCGCCTCGACCGTCTGACACGCGAGCTCGCAGGCGCACGACGCGACATCGATGTGCTACTTGAAAGCCTGTCGCTGTTCGTCCGCTATCAGCTGATGGTGACGGCGCCATTACCCGAAGCCGATGCCGCGGCCCGCGCCATCGGGCGTGACCGGTTCGAGGCGTTCGTCTCCCAGGTCGGTCGCCAGATAGCGGGCGGCAAGCGCACGCTGGCACCCGTCGAATCCGACGGAGGCACATCATGATGTCCGCCCAGACGACAAGCGTCTCCGCGGAACGCCGCCGTGCCATGCTGCGCACCGCAATGGGACCGGCGATTGCCGCCGCGCTTTCCGACAGCCGTGTGATCGAGATCATGGTCAATCCCGACGGTGCGCTGCGGGTCGACATTCTCGGCGAAGGCCGTGTCGATACCGACGTGAAGCTCGATCCGGCCCAAGTCGAGCGGATCATTCGGCTGGTGGCATCCCATGTCCGATCCGAAGTCCATGGCGACAAACCCATCGTGTCGGCCGAACTGCCGCCACTTGGTTCTGGCGCCGGGGAGCGGTTCGAGGGAATCCTGCCGCCCGTTTCGACCGCCCCGTGCTTTTCTATCCGAAAACCTGCCGCCCGCATCTACACGCTGAAGGACTATGTGACCGACGGCATTATGTCGGCGGAGGCCGCGCGCCTGCTATCGGTCGCCGTCGTCGATCGCCGCAACATCCTCGTCGCGGGTGGGACCAGTTCGGGTAAGACCACGCTCGCCAACGCGTTGCTGGCCGAGATGGCGGATCTCGACGAACGGGTGATCCTGATCGAGGATACCCGCGAGCTGCAATCGCCGGCGCGTGACACCGTGGCGCTCAGGACCCGGCCAAGCTCATCTGACAAGAACACCGCCGTCACCATGGGCGATCTCGTGCGCTCGACGCTGCGCCTTCGACCCGATCGCATCATTGTCGGCGAGGTCCGGGGCGGCGAAGCATTGGACATGCTCAAGGCCTGGAACACCGGCCATCCTGGCGGAATCGCGACCGTCCATGCGAACAGCGCCGCTTCCGCGCTCTACCGGATCGAGCAGCTCATCCAGGAATCCGTGGTCATCGTGCCGCGCCACCTGGTCGCCGAGGCGATCAACATCATCGTCTTCATCGCCGGCCGCGGCACCGCGCGGCGGATCGAGACGATCGCCTGCGTCGCGGGCCTCGACCCCGATGGCGGCTATGCCGTCGTCGATCTCTTCCCAGACCCCAACCACGACTTTGAAGGAGACTGACATGACTATCGTTCGTATTTCCAACCGCGACCGCTTCTTTCTCACCGGGCTGGTGCTCGGCCTGTCTATCACCATGACCAGCCGCGTCTATGCCAGCGGCGCGGGTATGCCGTGGGAAGAACCACTCCAGCAGGTACTGGAGTCGGTCCAAGGACCAGTCGCAAAGATCGTCGCGGTTCTGATCATCATTTCCACGGGGCTCGCTCTCGCATTCGGCGAGACGTCCGGCGGTTTCCGCAAGCTCATCCAGATCGTCTTCGGCCTATCGATTGCGTTCGCGGCGTCGAGCTTTTTCCTGTCCTTCTTCAGCTTCGGCGGGGGAGCGCTCGTCGCATGAGCCACATCGACAACGGTCATGTTGCTGGATTCGAGGCGCCTATCCACGCCAGCCTGGGGCAAGCCATCCTGCTTGGTGGCGCCCCTCGGGGCATCGCGATCGTCAACGGCACGATCGCCGCCGCGGTCGGGCTGGGCCTGCAGCAATGGGTGGTCGGGATCGGCATCTGGGCGATTGGCCACAGCATCGCGGTGTTCGCGGCCCGTCGCGACCCGGACTTCGTGCCGGTGCTGCTCCGCCATCTGCGCCAGAAAGGATATCTGGCATGCTGAACCTAGCGGAATACCGGTCGCGCGCCGACCGGCTGGCCGACCATCTGCCCTGGGCCGCGCTGGTCGCACCCGGCATTATCCTCAACAAGGACGGCAGCTTCATGCGGTCCTTCGCCTTTCGCGGTCCTGATCTCGAAAGCGCGACGGAAGCGGAACTGGTGTCGGCCTGCGCCCGGGCGAACAACGTCCTCAAACGGCTTGGCTCGGGCTGGGCCTTGTTCTTCGAGGCCGAACGGCGTGAGGCGCTCGGCTATCCCGAGAGTGCCTTTCCCGACGCAGCGTCCTGGCTGGTCGAGCAGGAGCGGCGTGCTGGGTTCGAAGCCGAGGGCCAGCATTTCGAGAGTGTCTTTCACGGCACGCTGGTCTGGTTGCCACCCGCGGACAGCAGCGATGCGGCGGGACGGACGCTGGTCGAGCGGCCTGACGACGCGAAGGGCCGGGACTGGCACGCCAGCCTCGCCGGTTTTATCGCCGAGACCGATCGTGTGTTCGACCTCCTGTCGGGCTTCATGCCCGAGGTGCGGCCCTTAAGCGACGCCGAGACGCTGACCTATCTCCACGGCACCGTTTCCAGCCGCCGCCATCCGGTCGCCGTGCCGGAGACACCGATCTATCTTGATGCGCTGCTCGCCGATACGCCGCTGGTCGGCGGGTTGGAGCCCAAGCTTGGAGACCGCCATCTGCGAACCCTGACGGTGTTGGGATTCCCGAACCTCAGCCGGCCCGGCATCCTCGACGCGCTCAACTTATCGGATTTCGGCTACCGCTGGGTCACGCGTTTCATAGCGCTCGACAAGACCGATGCGACCAAGGCGCTGACGAAGATCCGCCGGCAATGGTTCAACAAGCGTAAGTCGATCACAGCACTGCTGCGCGAGGTGATGTACAACCAGCCGGTCCAGCTTCTCGACACCGACGCCGACAACAAGGTCGTCGATGCCGATCTCGCGCTGCAGGCGCTTGGCGGCGATCACGTCGCCTTCGGCTATCTGACGACGACAATCACGGTGTCGGACGTCGACCGCACCAGCGCCGAGGACAAGGTCCGCGCGGTCGAGCGGATCGTCAATGGCCTCGGCTTCACGGCGAAGCGCGAGGGCGTCAACGCGGTCGAAGCGTGGCTGTCGTCGCTGCCCGGCCAGGCCTACGCCAATGTGCGCCAGCCGCTGGTCCATACACTAAACCTCGCCCATCTCATGCCGCTTTCGTCGGTCTGGGCAGGACCGACGGACAACCACCATCTCGGCGGACCGCCGTTGCTCTACGCCCAGACCAGCGGATCGACCCCGTTTCGCCTTTCCACACATGTCGGCGATGTCGGGCATATGCTCGTCGTCGGCCCGACTGGCGCGGGCAAGTCGGTGTTGCTGGCGCTTATCGCACTCCAATTCCGGCGCTATCCCGGCTCCCAGCTCTATATCTTCGACAAGGGCTATTCGGCGCGTGCGGCAGTCCTGGCGATGGGCGGCGCGCATCATGCCCTCGGGCTTGGCGCGGACAGCGGTGACGCCCTCGCGTTCCAGCCGCTCCGCCGCATCGATGATCAAAGCGAACGCAGTTGGGCAGCGGAATGGATCGCGGCGCTGCTGGCGCACGAAAAGGTGGTCGTCACGCCCGAAGTGAAGGATGCAGTTTGGTCGGCGCTGGGCAGTCTCGCATCGGCACCGCCCGAGGAGCGCACCCTGACCGGGCTCGCCATGCTGCTCCAATCGAATGCGCTGCGCACCGCACTCACCTCCTATACGCTCGACGGCCCCTATGGTCGGCTCCTCGACGCGGCCGAGCAGAATCTTGCCCTTGCCGACGTCCAATGCTTCGAGACCGAGTCGCTGATGGGACAGGCCGGCGTGGTCGCCCCGGTGCTGACCTACCTGTTCCACCGGCTCGAGGAGCGTTTCGACGGTCGGCCAACGCTGCTGGTGCTCGACGAGGCCTGGATCTTCCTCGACCATCCGCTTTTCGCCGCGCGCATCCGCGAATGGCTGAAGACGCTGCGCAAAAAGAATGTCGCGGTGCTGTTCGCGACCCAGAGTCTCGCCGACATCGCCGACAGCAGCATCGCGCCCGCCATCATCGAAAGCTGCCCGCAGCGCATATTGCTGCCCAACGACCGCGCGATCGAACCGCAGTCCCGCGCCGCCTATGAGCGGTTCGGCCTCAACGACCGGCAAATCGAACTGGTAAGTCGCGCCACGCCAAAGCGGCATTATTACCTGCAATCCGCACGCGGGAATCGCCTGTTCGAACTGGGCCTCGGTCCGATTGCGCTCGCCCTGTGCGGCGCATCCGATCCTGTGACTCAGACGCGGATCGACGCCCTGCTGGCCGAGCATGGCCCGGAGGATTTCGCGACCCGCTTCCTTGAAGGAAGCGGGCTCGATTGGGCCGCCAGCCTCCTCGCCGACTTTCCCGTCCCCCAAGCCAAGGAGTAAAATATCATGCGTATCCCAACCCGCAAATATCTGATCGCGACCGCGCTCGGGGCTGGCACCATCGGTTCGCTTGGCGCGCTCATCGTGCCGAGTGCGCCCGCTCATGCGCAGCTCACCGTGTTCGATCCAAGCAATTACAGCCAGAATCTGCTTACCGCCGCCCGAACCCTTCAGCAGGTCAACAACCAGATCCGCTCGCTTCAGAACCAGGCACAGAGCTTGGTCAACCAAGCGAAAAATCTTACCACGATTGGCTTCCCCGAGATCCAGGCGATCACCCAGACGCTTCAGCAGATCGACCAGTTGATGGGACAGGCGCAGGGTATCCAGTTTCGTGTCGACGGTCTCGACCAGCAATTCCGCCAGCTCTTTCCCCAGAGCTTCAACCAGGCGCTGACCATGAACGGCCAGGTTGTTGCCGCGCGGACCCGGCTCGATACCGAGATGACGGCCTACAAACAGACGATGGGCGTGCAGGCGCAGGTCGTCGAGAATGTCCAGGCTGACGCGCAGACCCTGGGTAGCATCGTATCGCGGAGCCAGGGCGCCGAGGGCGCTTTGCAAGCGCAACAGGCGACCAACCAGCTGCTCGCACTGACCGCCAAGCAACAGTTCCAGATCCAGAACCTGATGGCGGCGCAATATCGGGCGCAGGCGGTCGAGCAGGCGCGCCGCGCGCATGCCGAGATCGACGCCCGCGCCATGACCACCAAGTTTCTCGGTTCCGGCTCGGCCTACACCCCTCAATAGGCCCGAGCCGGCGCGCAGGCAGCGGGGAATTCGCCTCTTCGCCGCTGCCGCCGCGGTGTTCGGTCCCGCTCCCCAGATCGGACCCCGCGGCTTCTTCCATCAGGACATTCCGCATGAACGACCTCAACGTCATCGACCGGTTCCTCCAGACCTTCATCCGCTACATCGACAGCGGGTTTGGGCTGCTGGGCGGCGACGTCGCTTTCCTGACCACGACCCTGATCGGCATCGACATCACGCTTGCCGGACTATTCTGGGCGATGGGCGGCGAGCAGGACGTGATCGGGCGTTTCCTGCGCAAGATCCTCTATGTCGGCGCGTTCGCCTTCATCCTGAACCGCTTCTCGACCCTGGCCGACATCATCTTCAACTCCTTTGCGGCGGCCGGCCTGACCGCGGGCGGCGGCACGCTCTCGGCGGACGATCTTCTGAAACCCGGCCGCCTTGCTGGCACAGGTTTCTCGGCCGCCTGGCCGCTCCTCGAACAGGTGTCGAAACTGATGGGTTTCACCAGCTTCTTCGACAATTTCCTGACCATCATCGTGCTGTTGTTCGCGTGGGTGATCGTGATCATCGCCTTTTTCATCCTCGCCGTGCAGATGTTCGTGTGCATCGTCGAGTTCAAGCTGACCACGCTCGCCGGCTTCGTGCTGGTGCCCTTCGCGCTCTGGAACCGGACCAGCTTCCTCGCCGAGCGCGTGCTGGGCAACGTGGTCAGTTCCGGCATCAAGGTGATGGTGCTCGCCGTCATCGTCGGTATCGGCTCGAATTTCTTCAATGAGTTCACCGCTGCCCTGCAGGGCCAGGAACCCGACATCGGCCAGGCCATGAGCCTCGTGCTGGCGTCGCTCACGCTGTTCGGCCTCGGCATCTTCGGTCCCGGCATTGCCTCGGGCCTTGTCGCCGGTGCCCCGCAGCTCGGCGCGGGTGCAGCGGTCGGCACGACGGTCGGCGCAGCCGGTATCGTTGCGCTGGGCGGCGGTGCCGCCATGGGGGCAGCTCGCGCCGCGGGTGGTGCAGCACTCGGTGCAATCCGGGCCGGCACGACGATGGGGTCGGCGGCCTCTACCTCATACCAGCTTGGCCAGACCGCGGCCGGATCTTCGAGTGTCGGCGCCGGCATCAGCGGCATGGCGCAGGCAGCAGGCAACGCCGCCCGCCAGAAAGCATCGACTGCGCTGGGCTTGGGCCAGGCCGCCGAGCGCGGTCGTGACGCCGCCTGGTCCGCACTCAACGGTGGAGCTGGATCGGGCGGGCAGGCTGCGGACGCCCCCGCCGACGGCGCTCCCTCCTGGGCGCAGTCGCTGCGCCGACAACAAGACTCCCGTCATCACCGCCA
The DNA here is from genome assembly GCF_008710165.1 of Sphingobium limneticum. Taxonomy (NCBI): domain Bacteria; kingdom Pseudomonadati; phylum Pseudomonadota; class Alphaproteobacteria; order Sphingomonadales; family Sphingobiaceae; genus Sphingobium; species Sphingobium limneticum. The sequence continues at coordinate 32,225 of NZ_VYQA01000011.1, forward strand.
CGTTGCGCTCCAGACATTGAAGGAAGGCGATCGCGGCGGCGCATCCGCCACTCCAGATATCAAGGAAAGGGAAGATTGAGCCATGATCTTCATATCCCATGTTCTTTAAGCGCGCCGTCCAGCGCTACGCGCAGACGCCCGAGCCGGAGACCCCCTATCAACGCGCCGGCCAAGTCTGGGATGACCGCATCGGGTCGGCCCGTGTCCAGGCCCGCAACTGGCGATTGATGGCGTTCGGCACACTGTCGTTGTCGACCGCCATGTCGGGCGCGCTCATCTGGCAGTCGCTGCAGAGCAGGGTCACGCCCTATGTCGTCGAGGTCGATCGCCTGGGCGAGGCCCGGGCGGTGACCGAGGCCGAAGCGGGCTATCGCCCCACCGATTCCCAGATCGCCTGGCATCTGGCGAAGTTTATCGAGAATGTGCGTGGGGTCTCGCTCGACCCGGTGCTGATGCGCCGCGACTGGCTCTCGGCCTATGACTTCACCACGACGCGGGGGAGCCAGTTTCTCGGCGACTATGCCAGGGCCGCAGACCCTTTCGCCAGGATCGGCGAGCGCACCGTGTCGGTCCAGGTGACCAGCGTTGTCCGGGCATCGGACCGGTCGTTCCAGGTGAAATGGACCGAAACGGCCTATGAGCGTGGGAGCGAGGCTGGCTCCTCCCACTGGACCGGTATCCTGACGATCCTGACGAAGCCGCCCGTATCGACCGACACGCTCCGGAAGAACCCGCTCGGCATCTACATCGACGCGATCGACTGGAGCCGCGAACTCGAGCCCGCGGCGTCGACTGCTCCCGCGCGCACCGCGCAACCGCCCAGCAACGTGCCACTCGGCTCGCCGCTCGACCCGAACCTTGCCGCTCAACCGACCGTCAATACGGAGACCAAGCCATGACTAGAACTCTCACAACCACGCTGCTGGCGCCTTGCTTCATCCTTCTCGCAGGCAGCGCAGGGGCGAGTCCGCCGATCCGCAACGCGTCGCACGAAGTCGCGCCGGTCGCCATCGCCAACCGCGCGGCGACGATCGAGCCGACCGCGCAGGGGTTCATCAACGCCGTCCAGGTCTATCCTTTCACCGACGGCGCCATCTATCGAGCCATCACCGCACCGGAGAGGGTGACCGACATTGCGCTGCAACAGGGCGAGACGTTGGTCGCCGTGGCAAGCGGAGACACGGTGCGCTGGGTGATCGGCGATACAACCAGCGGGTCGGGCACGGAGAAGCAGACCCATATACTGGTGAAGCCATTCAGTGCCGGCCTGTCCACCAACCTGGTCATCACCACCGACCGGCGCAGCTATCATATCGCGCTGACCAGCGGGATGACGACGGCGATGGCCGCACTTTCCTGGACCTATCCCCATGATGCATTGATCGCACTGAAGCGCGCCGCCGCAGCGTCCCAGGAGACGGCTGCCGTGGCGGCCGGCATTGAGGTCGAGCAACTCCATTTCAACTATGCCGTCTCGGGTGATCAACCGGCTTGGCGGCCGCTTCGTGCTTTTGACGACGGGCGGCAGACATTCATCGAATTTCCGGCAACGCTGGCCGTGGGCGAGGCACCGCCGATTTTTCTGGTGGATAGGAAAGGCGAGGCCCAGCTCGTCAACTATCGCGTGAAGGGCCGCTTCTATGTCGTCGATCGCATCTTCGACGTCGCCGAACTTCGCCTCGGCACGAAGCACCAGCAGATTGTCCGCATTAGTCGGGTGGCGGAAGGCTCGCACGAGGGGAGGGGATCATGACCGGCGAGGCGGCAGCCCCAGCGGGACCCGAGACCACCGCCGCACCGAGCAAGGTTGATCCGGAAACGCTGGCGCTTCGCGCCCAGCCGGCGCGGGCGATCCGATTCAAGCGGGGCGCCGTGGTGGTGATCGCGGCGCTTGGTTCGGTCAGCCTGATCGCGACAGCCTGGGTCGCGCTGCGGCCGTCCGCGCTGCACCTCGCTGGACAAGCCAACGACCAGACGGTCGCGGCGAAGGCGCCGACCGATACATTGAGCCGCTTGCCAGGCAGCTATGGAGACGTGCCCAAACTCGGGCCGCCCCTACCGGGCGATCTTGGCCGACCCATCCTCAATCATCAGCGTGCGATGGGCATGGAGCCTGCGAGCGGCGAAGCCGGTCGCGCCGACCAGACCGCCGAAACCGAACGGGATCGACGGGCTGCGGAGTTGAGGGCGGCGCGGGAATCTGGATTACTGGTGCAATCTGGCATTCGCAACGATCCGACCCGGGTCGCTGATGCGACACTATCTTCTCCCCCGGCAGCAGCTACGGAGCAGGCGCGGCTCGCGATTGATCCTGATCGTGATCCTAATGCGCAGCAGCGCAAGGCCAACTTCGTCGCGGCGCGCGACACTGGCGGCGATGTCAACGAGCATCGGCTGAGCCCACCGGCGTCGCCGGACATGCTGTCCGCTGGCAGCGTCATCGCGGCGAGCCTAATTACGGGACTCAGGTCCGACCTCCCCGGCCTTGTTACTGCCCAGGTAACCGAGCGGGTCTTCGACAGCGCGACGGGCAGCATTCTTCTCATTCCGCAGGGCGCGCGGCTGATCGGCAGCTACGACAGCGTGGTCGCTTTTGGACAGAAGCGCGCGCTGGTAGTGTGGCAGCGGATCATCCTGCCGGACGGCAGTTCGATCCGGCTCGACAACGTGCCCGCGACGGACCCTTCAGGCTATGCCGGACTTGCCGACAAGGTCGATCTCCACACCTGGACGCTGCTCAAGGGCGTCGCGATTTCGACATTACTTGGCGTGGGGGCGAACGTCACTTTCTCCGGAGAGAGCGATCTCGTTCAGGCGATCCGTGAATCCACGCAGCAAAATGTGTCCCGCGCCGGAGACCAGATCACATCCCGCAACCTGCAAATCCAACCGACCATCACGGTCCGCCCCGGCGCGGCCGTTCGGCTGGTTGTGCACAAGGATCTCATTCTCGCACCCTGGCGAGAGAAGGAGCACTGAAATGACCGACCTCAAATTGCCCCAGCTTCCCGATCGCAATCCGGTCAAGCTCAGCATTGCTGTCATGCCGGACCTCCATCAAGCCTTGATCGACTATGCTGCGCTCTACGCAACGACCTATGGTCGTGACGAGCCGGTTGCCGAGCTGATCCCTGCCATGCTCGCTGCCTTCCTCGAAAGTGACAGGAGCTTTGCGCGAAACAGGACGAAACGGTGATCTATGATGCACAGTAACGCTCCCCAAGGCGGAGCCGTCCTCATAGAGCCTCTGACGGTCCGCATCTCTACGGCGGTCCAGCTCACCGGTATCAGCCGTTCACGTCTCTACGAGCTGATTCAGTCCGGTGATCTGGAAACCGTCAAGGTAGGGCGATCCACGCTGATCCCATATAAAAGCCTGAAAGCCCTGACCGGCGCCTAGCCCGGCGTGCCTCTGCCTTTACCAAAGTTCGGCCGCAGGATCCTTGCGCCGTCCCGCAACTGGTCGAGATAGTCGGACCAGTGCTGCATCATGCGGACGCGTTCATCCCAATATTCACCGCGAGTGTAAGCACGGCGCACCATTGAGCTGTCCAGGTGGGCGAGCTGCTTCTCGATGGCGTCCGGGTTCCAGATGCCCATCTCGTTGAGCAGGGTCGCAGCCATCGCCCGAAAACCGTGCGCCGTCATTTCCTCCTGGCTATAGCCCAGTCGACGCAGCGCCGCGTTGATTGTGTTTTCCGACATGCACAGGCGTGGTGACCGGAACGACGGGAAAAGATACCTTCCGTCGCCTGTCAGCGGACGAAGTTCCTCCAGTAGCGCCAGCGCCTGTTGCGACAGCGATACACGGTGCGGACGGCGCATTTTCATCTTTTCCGCCGGAAGCGACCAGATGGCGGCTTGCATATCTATTTCCTCCCACTCTGCCTTGCGCAACTCGCCCGGCCGGACGAACAGGTGGGGCGACAGCCGCAGAGCGATCGCGGTGATTTCGTGACCTGTGTAGCCGTCGATTGCGCGCAGGAGCGCGCCAGCCTCTCTGGGCGTCGTGATCGCGGCGAGATGCCGGACCTTCGGAGTGATGAGCGCGCCACGTAGGTCGGCCGCGACATCGCGATCCGCCCTAGCAGTCGCGATCGCATAGCGAAAAACCCGACTGAGCACGCTGCGCATCCGGCGCGCACTTTCGTAGCGGCCGGTCGCCTCCACCTTGCGCAGCACGGCCAGGACTTCCTGCGGCGATATCTTTGAGACAGGAAAGCTGCCGATCATGGGATAGGCCATGCCGAGCAGCCAGCGAATCTTGTCGAGCGTGATCGGCGCGCGCCCCTCCCGCTCATTCTTCACCACCCATTCCTCGGCGATCGTCTTGAACGTGTTGTCTGCGGCCACCTTGCGCGCAAGTGTGTCGCTCCGCTTCTCGGCGGCGGGATCGAGCCCGGCGGCGATCTGCTCCTTTGCTGCGGCGCGCTGCTGGCGCGCCATAGCTATCCCTACCTCGGGCCACGCGCCGAAATAGAGCGTCTTCTGTCGACCGAGGTATCGGTAGTTCATGCGCCAGAGTTTCGTGCCGTTCGTCTGGACGGCGAGATACAGCCCATCGGCGTCGGCCAGTTTATAGGCCTTGTCCCGGGGTTTGGCGTTGGTGATCTGGATGTGATTCAGTGCCATGATGGTGCCAGCTCCAAAGGGGCTCTCCGGCACCATCAAAAACACCATCAAACTGATGGTGCTGTCGATGGATTCGGGTGGATGAGCCCGGATTTCATTTGGCGATTTTCACTGAAAAAATGCTGTAAAACCAGCTGCTTGCTGGACCTTCCCGGACGTCGCCGGAAAGGTCTCTGGTGCCCAGAAGAGGACTCGAACCTCCACGACCTTGCGATCGCCAGCACCTGAAGCTGGTGCGTCTACCAATTCCGCCATCTGGGCACGGGGTAGGAGTGCGCCTCTAACGGCGGCCTCCAGGGCTGTCAACGCATTGTCCGCATTATTTTAATCAGCGACGAAAAAACTTCGTTCACCCCCCTATCAACGCCCCATCGTGCCGGACTTGCGCTGTTCCCGGCGTCTTTGGAAGGTTAAGGCAGGTTCGTGCCGCCTATCAAAGGATGAGATCGTGACCGATACCCCCGCCGCCCCGCCCGCGCTGTTCGCCCGGCCCGACGGGTTGCGCCTTGCCTATCGGCATCGGGCTGGGACCGGGCCGACCATGGTCTTCCTGCCGGGCTATATGTCCGACATGGAAGGGAGCAAGGCGATCGCGCTGGACCGGTGGGCAGCGAGCCAGGGCCGCGCGATGCTGCGAATGGACTATGCAGGCTGCGGCGCCAGCGACGGGCGGTTTGCGGACGGCACGCTGGCCAGTTGGCGTGACGATGTGCTGCTGCTGCTCGACAATCTCGTCGAGGGGCCGGTCGTGCTTGTCGGATCGTCCATGGGCGGCTGGCTGGCGCTGCTGGTGGCGCTGGCGCGGCCAGACCAGGTCAAGGCGCTGGTCGGCATCGCAGCCGCGCCCGATTTCACGCAATGGGGCTTTACCGATGCCGACAAGGCGCTGCTGCAAACCGAGGGGCGGATCGAGGAACCGACGCCTTATGGGGACCAGCCTTATGTGACGACGCTGGATTTCTGGCAGTCGGGACAGGCGCTGCGGCTGCTGGAGGGCGAGATCGGCATCGATTGCCCCGTACGGCTGCTGCATGGTCAGCAGGACGAGGATGTGCCCTGGGCGATCGCCGTCAGGACGGCGGAGCGCGTGCGTTCATCCGATGTGCAGACCCTGCTGATTAAGGACGGCGACCACCGCCTTTCCCGCGACGGCGACATCGCCCTGCTGATCCGCACCGTCGCCGCTTTGCAGGCCCTCATTCCGGATAGCTTCTAATGCCCTTTTTCTTCCTGCCGATCCTGCTTCAGGCCCATGATCCCGAGATCGAGGCGGTGATGAATCGCAGCCGCAAGCAAAAGCAGGAGCAGCGCGCCGCTGCCGCTGCGGCGGCCACACCGGCGACCGCCGCCCCCGCGCGGGATGATGGCAAGGTGCCCGTGCCTGCCAAATTCGCCGCGCCCTTCCAGGCATGCCTGGACCAGGCGATGGAATCCCCTGATGCCGGCGTCGCCTTCGCCCAGAAATGGCGGATCGAGGGCGGCAGCTTCTATGCGCGCCATTGCATGGGCTTTGCCTATGCGCGGGCGGAGCGCTGGACGCCCGCCATCGTCGCTTTCGAACAGGCCGCCGAGGAAGCCGAGCGCAGCGGCGAGATGGTCGAGGCGGCGCGGCTATGGGCGCAGGCGGGCAACGCCGCCATGGCGAACGGCGATCTGCCCAAGGCGCGAAGCGATTTCGACGCGGCGCTGGCGCGCGGCCTCCCCGACGGGCTGGAGAAGGGCGAGGTGCATCTGGACCGGGCGCGGGCGCTGGTGGCGCTGGACGATATGAAGGCCGCGCGCGATTCGCTGGACATCGCATTGACGCAGGCACCCAAAGATCCGCTGGCCTGGCTGCTGTCGGCGACGCTGGCGCGGCGCATGGGCGACATGCGCCTGGCGCAGGCCCATATCGCGCGAGCCGTGCAACTCTCCCCCGATGATGCCTCCGTAGCGCTGGAAGAAGGCAATATCGCAGTGCTGACCGATCATGAGGATGTGGCGCGTGCCGCCTGGGGTCGGGCGGTCAAATTGGCGCCGACGGCTGCCGCGGGCAAGGCGGCGGCGGACAATCTGTCGCGCCTTCCTGCCGAGAAACCAGCCGGTTAAGTTTAGCAGCAAGACTTTGTCACGGAACTGGCTTCGCGCCCGACCCGTTCGCCTGTCCGTAGCGGGATTGGATGAAGGAGACAGCGAGATGGACAGTCATTGGAAGAGAATTGCGGGCATCGGCCTGCTGATCGTCGCGGCGAGCGCGACCACGGCCTGCTCGCGCGGGGCGACGCGCGGCGGGCTGATCGGCGGTGCGGGCGGCGCGATCGTGGGTAGCGCGACGGGCCTTGGCACCACTGAGGGCGCGGTGATCGGCGGGGCTGCCGGCGCGGTCATCGGCGACAAGAGCGATTGTTCGCGCCGTGAACGCCGCCGGGGCCGTTGCTAAGGTTGGCGAATTTCACGCACCTCCGTTCGTTTCGAGCATGTCGAGAAGCGAGAAGCACGGCACTGGCCGCTTCTCGCCTTCGCTTGAAGCGAACGGAATCGGGTGATTGCGCCGCGCTTATTTGAGGTAGAAGTCGACGGTCGTGACGACGCGCACCTTCTTGTAGGGCGTGTCGCTCGATCCGTCGCCGCCCTCGCCATCGCGGGCGTCGATCGAGAAATAGCCTTGGGTCGCGCTCTTGATGCCGCCCACCCCGGCCCCCGAATCCTTGGCGAATTGTTCGGCGGCGCGCGCATCCCGCGTGGCGGCGGCGACCATGTCGGGCTTCACGTCATTCAGCTTGGTGAAGCTGTATTTCATGCCCGACCCTTCCTGAAGCGTCACGCCGCGACGGACGAGGTCGAATTGCTGCGCCACCGCTTTTTGCGCGCGAGCGATGTCGGTGGTGCGCAGCAACATGCGCTGCGTGATGGTGATCGTGTTGACGCCGTTGTTGAGATATTGGTTCACACCGGCCCCGGTCGGGGTCAGATCAGCCGGCTTGAAACCCAGGCCACTGAAATAGCCCTGCAATTCCTTGGTATTATTGTCGATTTCGGCGCGCACTGTGGGCAGGTCGAACCCGGTGGCAGAATAGCTGATCGACCAGGTGGCAAGGTCCGCCGTCACATCCTTTTCGGCAAGGCCGCGCACCGTGACCGATCGGTCCGCCGCCTTGGCCCGCTTGAGCCCGTCGCCCAGCAGATAACCGCCCGATATCACGCCGAAGGCCAGCAGCGCCGCGCTGCCCAGCAAAATCTTGTCCCGCATTTCCAGTGCCATTGTCCGCTTTCCTCTTCCGTCCGGTGATGCGCGACCTTATCTTGGGAGCCTATCTATAATCACCGAGATGAACCGTTGCTTTCCAGCGACGAACGGAGACTATCTTGCCCAAATTCCTGCATAGCATGATCCGCGTGACCGACGTGGACAAGACGATCGCCTTTTTCGACCTGCTGGGCCTGAAAGAGGTCAAGCGTTTCGATAGCGAGCAGGGGCGCTTCACGCTGGTCTATCTCGCCGCACCGGGGGATGAGGATGCACAGGTCGAGCTGACCTACAACTGGCCGCCGGCCGATGGCAGCGCGGGCGAAACCTATGATGGCGGGCGCAATTTCGGCCATATCGCCTATCAGGTCGAAAATATCTACGCGACGTGCCAGACGTTGATGGACGCGGGCATCACCATCAACCGGCCGCCGCGCGACGGGCATATGGCCTTCGTGCGCACGCCGGATAATATCTCGATCGAACTGTTGCAAGACGGGCGGCTGGAACCGGCAGAGCCTTGGGCCTCCATGCCCAATATCGGGGCTTGGTAAGCGCCATGCTGGAGGTCGTTCGCATACCCGTTCTCAACGACAATTATGTCTGGCTGCTGCATGATGCCGCCAGTGGCGAGACGGTGGCGATCGACCCCGCCGTGGCCGAGCCGGTGCTGGAGGCGGCGGCCTCGCGCGGTTGGACCATCGGCCAGATCTGGAACACGCATTGGCATGGCGACCATGTCGGCGGCAATGCGGCGATCAAGGCGGCGACGGGCTGTATCATAACGGGGCCGGCCGCCGAGGCGGAGAAGATCGGCACGCTGGACCGAACGGTGGGTGAAGGCGATAGCGTCCGGATCGGCGGGCATGTAGCGACGGTGATGGCGGTGCCGGCCCATACGGCGGGCCATGTCGCCTATCATCTGGCCGATGATCATATCCTGTTCGTCGGCGACACATTGTTCGCGATGGGATGCGGCCGGTTGTTCGAGGGGACGGCAGCGCAGATGTTCGCCAATATGGCGCGCTTTGCCGCCCTGCCCGACGACACGACCGTCTATTGCGCGCATGAATATACGCTCTCTAACGGCCGGTTTGCGCTGGGCGTGGAGCCGGGCAATGCGGCGCTGGCGCAGCGGGTCGAAGCGGTCGAGGCGGCGCGGGCACGGGGCGAGGCGACGGTGCCGACCAGTATCGGGCTGGAGCGGGCGACCAACATATTCATGCGTGCTGACAGCGTGGCGCAGTTGGCGCAACGACGGGCGGCAAAGGACGCGGCCTGACGGTTTTTGCGCTATGATGGCGTCCTAAAGATATGCCGAGCCGTTCGATTTAAAATTTTCTTTGGGGCATGACGATGGAGAGAGACGCGATGGTGGCGTGGATCGGGCGCGCGGGGATGACGGCGGCGGCGTTGCTGATGGCGGGCTGCACCGGCAGCTATGAGCCGAAACCTTTGACCGAAAAGCAGGCGGCGACCCTGGACAAGGCGCTGGCCGGCAAGGTGGCCGGCGAGAAGGTCAGTTGCATCAATCGCGAGCCGCAGACCAACCTGACCGTCATCAGCAATAATGTGTTGCTCTACAGAGTCAGCCGCAAGCTGGTGTACAAGAATGAGCTGATCGGCAGTTGCAGCGGGCTGTCCAGAGGCGACATCATGATCGTGCGCAGCTTCGGATCGCAATTGTGCCGGGGCGATTTCACCACCACGGCCGACCGGATGACCGGCATGATGTCGGGCGCCTGCGCATTGGGCGACTTCATCCCCTATCGCGCGCCCGCGAAGTAGAGCGGCTTAATCGCCGATCGCTTTGGCAAGATCCGTGCGGATTGCGAGCAGGCGGGCGAGCAGATCGCCCTGTTCCAGCGCCACGGGGGCAGTGAAGACCGGCGCCGGTGCCGCCAATTCTTCGACTGGCGATGCGCTATTACCATCCACCAGCGCCTTTTGCGCGCCCTTGACGGTGAAACCCTCGACATTGAGCAGTTGGTGGATGCGGTGCGCCAATGCGACGTCGGCGGGCCTGTAATAGCGGCGATTGCCGGATCGTTGCAGTGGGCGCAGCTGGGGAAAGCGCGTTTCCCAATAGCGCAAGATATGTTGGGGAAGACCAAGCTCGCCAGCCAACTCGCTGATGGTCAGAAATGCACCCTCTGCCTTTTTCATGACAGGGATGTTGCACCCATATTTGCGCCAAGGTCAACCATGGTAAAGCTATGCTAATATTGGAAAAGCGGCCAATTGCCGATTAGTGCGGGCAAAGGAGACGATCAGGCATCCGCGTAACGCCTTTTTTGGCGATCGCGGCGCTGGCCTTTCAGGCGGAGGCCACGCGGTCGCGCATCGTCTGGCTGGCGCGGAAGGTGAGTACCCGGCGCGGTTCGATCGGCACTTCCACGCCGGTCTTGGGATTGCGGCCCATGCGTTCCGTCTTGTCACGCAGGACGAAGGTGCCGAAGCTGGAAATCTTCACATTTTCCCCACGCTCCAGCGCGGTGGACATATGTTCGAGAATGGATTCGACCAGCGCAGCCGCTTCGGCCCGTGACAGGCCCACATGGCGATTCACGCTTTCTGCCAAGTCCGCACGCGTCAGCGTTCCGTTGCCGGTCATCGACCATCCCCTCATTCAAGCCCAACGACCCTCCCCCCCGGACGGTCATCTGGAAATGTGATTGATTCGCGGCGCTTTGGCAAGCGGTAGCTATGGTTTACAAATGATGGCGCTACAGGCGCAGAACGCAGGCGCCCCAGGTGAAGCCGCCGCCCATCGCTTCCAGCACGATCAGGTCGCCCGCCTTGATCCGGCCGTCACGCACCGCATAGTCCAGCGCGAGCGGCACCGAGGCGGCGGAGGTGTTGGCGTGGCGATCGACCGTCACCACCACCCGATCGGGCGACAATTTCAGCTTGCGCGCGGTCGCGTCCAGGATGCGGGCATTGGCCTGATGCGGGACCAGCCAGTCGATATCGTCGGGGGTCAGGCCCGCCAGTTCCATCGCTTCCTTGAGCACGGAGGCGAGGTTGACCACGGCATGGCGGAACACTTCCTGCCCCTTCATGCGCAGCTTGCCCACAGTCTGGGTCGTGGACGGACCGCCATCGACATAGAGAAGCTGGTTGTGGCGGCCATCGGCATGCAACTTGGCCGCCAGGATGCCGCGTGCCGTCTTGGGATCGGCGTCGGCACTTTCCTCAGCGCCCAGCACGACCGCGCCGGCACCGTCGCCGAACAGGACGCAGGTGGTGCGGTCTTCCCAGTCGAGGATGCGGCTGAAGGTTTCAGAGCCTATCACCAGCGCGCGTGTTGCGGCGCCCGAACGGATCATGCTGTCCGCCACGGTCACGGCATAGAGGAAGCCCGAGCAGACGGCCGCAACGTCGAAGGCGACGCAATCGTTGATGCCCAATGCCGCCTGCACCTTGGTCGCGGCGGCAGGGAAGGTCTGGTCCGGGGTGGCCGTGGCCAGAATGATGAGGTCGATATCCTGCGCGGCGATGCCGGCCGCCTCGATCGCCTTGGCAGCGGCGTCGGCGGCGAGACTGGCGGTGGTTTCGCCCTCACCCGCGATATGGCGGTTGCGGATGCCGGTCCGCTCGACGATCCATTCGTCGCTGGTGTCGACAGTTTCAGCCAGTTCGGCGTTGCTGACGGTGCGAACAGGCAGGGCCGAACCCGTGCCGAGCAAAATGGACCGGCGGATCACTTGACGGGCTGCTCCAGCTTGGATGCGGCGGCCGACAGCGACTGGATGCCGGCCATGTCGGCGGCGATGCGACGGGTGATATCTTCCTCCAGCAACCGGGCGGCGACATGGACGGCATTGGCCACGCCCTTGTCGTTCGCGCTACCATGGCTTTTCACCACAACGCCGTTGAGGCCGAGGAAGACCGCGCCATTATGATTGTTGGGATCGAGATGATGTTTGAGCAGGTGCATCGCCGGCTTCGAGATCAGGAAGCCGATCTTCGAGCGAATCGAGCTTGTGAACGCCTTGCGCAGCACGTCGGTGACGAAGCGGGCGGTGCCCTCCGCCGTCTTCAATGCGACATTGCCGGAGAAACCGTCGCACACGATGACGTCCGCGTCGCCGCGGGCGATCTTGTCGCCTTCGGTAAAGCCGTCGAACTGAAGCGGCAGGCTGGTCGCGCTGCGCAACACGGCAGCGGCGTCCCGGATCTCGTCCGTACCCTTCAGATCTTCGGTGCCGATGTTGAGCAGGCGCACGCGCGGCCGTTCAAGATCGAAGGCGATGCGCGAATAGGCGGCGCCCATCACCGCGAACTGGACGAGGTTGCGGGCGTCGCATTCGGTATTGGCGCCCAGGTCCAGCATGACGACGTCATTGTCGCCCAGCGTCGGCAGCAAAGCCGCCAGCGCAGGACGATCGACACCCGGCATGGTGCGCAGGGCAAGCTTCGCCATCGCCATCAGCGCGCCGGTATTGCCGGCGGAGACAGCAGCGCCGGCCTCCCCCGCCTTCACGGCGGCGATGGCCATCGCCATGGAGCTGCTCTTCTTGCGAATCGCGACACTCGGCTTGTCCGAGCCGTCGACGACCGTATCGGCATGGACCACGTCCGACGCCGCCCGCAAATTCGGGTGCTGGTCGAGCGCCGCCTTGATCCGCACCTCGTCGCCGAACAGGGTGAATCGCAAACCGTCATGCCGGCGGCGGGCCAGTGCGGCCCCCGCCATCATAACGTGCACGCCTTCATCCCCGCCCATCGCGTCGATTGCGATTCGCGGTTGGCCTGACACTTTAGAGCACCCCTTTGCGGAGTAGAGAGACGGGCTTACGCCCCGACGGCGACGATTTCGCGGCCGTTATAATGCCCGCAGGCGTCGCACAGATTGTGGGGACGCTTCAGTTCGCCACAGTTCGAGCATTCCTGGAATGCTTCGACGCGGAGCGAATCGTGGCTACGGCGCATGCCGCGCTTGGAGGGAGAAGTTTTGCGCTTGGGGACAGCCATGTCGGCACCTTGTTCCGTATATCAATCAAGTTGTACGACCGGCCAGTTCCCATGGAAAAGCTGACGCCAACGGCGCCGCAGACCCATGCGGCCCGGGTGATCGCGAAGCCCTGCGCCTATAGCGGTTTTTGTTCGGGGTGCAAGTCCTTCCTTGCCCCATCACCCCGGCAAGCTAGGGTAAAGGCCGTGAAATCGAGGGGATAGTCCATGTTGTTGCCGATCACACTGACCTTTGCCGCCGCCTGCGCGCTGCTGAACATGTGGCTGGCGATTCGCTGCGCGCGGTTTCGCGTGAAGGACAAGATATTGCATGGCGATGCCGGCAACGGCCTGTTGGCGAAGCGGATGCGGGCGCATGCGAACTTCGTGGAATATACGCCGATCGTGCTGATTCTCTTTGCGCTGGTGGAGATGGCGGCGGGCGCGTCACTGGGACTGTGGATCAGCGCGCTGGTCTATGTGGTGGCGCGGGTGGTCCATGCGTTCGGCATGGATGCGGACAAGCCCACTATATGGCGCGCGGGCGGCGCGCTGCTGACCTGGGGCGTGATGCTGGTGATGGCGGGGGTGGCGCTCAGCATCGCTTATGGCGCGACGCGCGAGGTCACAGTGCCGCCGGCGATGGCGGCACGGGGGTGAAGCCAAGATGTGATGAGGTCAGCCTTCCCCGGCGAAGGCCGGGGTCCAGATAGGATCGTGGAACTGGGCCCCGGCCTGCGCCGGGGAACATTCACGTCATTGCTTGTTCTTATACGGGCGAGCTACCCCGCCAGCACCGAATCGGCGACATAGGGGTTGGTGCGCCGTTCATGGGCGAAATTGCTCATCTGGCCATGGCCGGGGACGAAGGCGGTTTCGCCACCGAGCGGCCAAAGCTTCCCGGTGATCGCGTCGATAAGATCCTGATGATTGCCGCGCGGGAAGTCGGTGCGGCCGATCGATCCCTGAAACAGCACGTCGCCCACGATCGCCAGCTTGCTGGACGCGTGGTGGAAGACGACATGGCCGGGCGTGTGGCCGGGACAATGAAAGACGTCCAGCGTGAGATGGCCGACCGTTACCTGATCGCCGTCGTTCAGCCAGCGGTCCGGCTCGAAACTTTCGCCCGGCAGGCCCCAGCGTTCGCCATCCTGCGGCAGCCGGTCGATCCAGAAACGGTCGTCCTCATGCGGCCCCTCGATCGGGACGTTAAGGTCGCGGGCCAGCACGCCGGCCTGCCCGCAATGGTCGATATGGCCGTGGGTGACGAGAATCTTCTCGATCGTCACGCCATGCTGGGCGATCGCCTTTTTCAGCACGGGCAGGTCGCCGCCCGGATCGACGAAGGCACCGCGCATCGTTTCCGTGCACCAGAAGAGCGTGCAATTCTGCTGCAACGGCGTGACGGGGATCAGGGTGGCTTTGAGCGGCGGCGTGGTCATAGGGCTGATGTGGCGAAGCGGGGCGCGAGGCGCAAGGGAATCAACACCCACCCCCGTTCGCTTCGAGCCTGTCGAGAAGCGGCAAGCTCAGTTCTGGCGGTTTCTCGACTATGCTCGAAACGAACGGAAAAGGCTAAGCCTCGTCCATCGCTGCAAAGGGTTCGGCCAGGCTGATGCTGTCCAGCACCTTGGCCGTTTCATCGCGCACGCGCAGCATCACGCGGTGCAGGCGGCATTCCGATTCGGGCAGGCAGTTGGTGCAGCTTTCATGCGCAAAGCGGCTGGCGCAGGGCGTGAGCGCCAGAGAACCGCGCGTCAGGCGGACGATGTCGCCATAGCTGATGTCGACCGGCGCCAGTGCCAGCCAATAGCCCCCGTCCCGGCCCCGCTGGGTCGCGACCAAACCTTCGCGCGACAGTTCCGACAGGATGACCGTCAGGAATTTGGACGGAATATTCTGCCGCGTGGCGATTTCGTTGAGGGGTACCGGACCCTGACGGTAGCGATCGGCAAGATGCTGAAGCGCGCGGATGGCATAACGGGTCTTCTGGGACAACATGGGGCTGTTATTCGCGTGCGGGCGGGCTTTGGCAAGTCAAGCGATGCGCAAGACAAAGAAGTTTTCCCGGATCGGCGCGCTCTGGCTGCGATCAGGGGTTGGCAGGCGTCAAAGCCGCCTTGGCCTGTCCCGGAAAGTCGCTGAAGATGCCATCGACGCCGGTGTTGGCGATCGCGCGGACATAGCCGGCAAAGTCGCCCCGGCCCTGCGCATCGTCGGGGCGCTGATATTGGGCGGGGAGCAAGCTGTTTTCCATCCGCAGCGTCCAGACATGGACCTGCAAGCCGGCGTCATGGGCGCGGCCGACCAAAGCCGTCGGCCCCTGCGCGTCGATCAGCTGCCCCGCCGACGGGCCAAGGCCATCGGCATAGGCGGCGATGTCGGTCAGACCCTGTACGGTGAGCATGTCGGCATAGGTCGTGCCTGGCAGGTCGGCCGGGCCGCCCTCCCCATCCACAAGCTGGACGAGGCGCAGGCGGGTCGCGGCGCGCAGGGCCTTCAGATTGCCGACCTCGAACGACTGGATGAAGACAGGGTCGACCTCCGTCTGATAGCCGTAGCGGCTCAGCAGATCGAGCAGCGCCGCCTGATGCGGCAGGCCGATGCCCGCGAAATAGCTGGGATGCTTGGTTTCGGGATAGAGGCCGATGCGGCGGCCGGTTTCGGCTTCCTTGGCGCGGACCAGCTTCAAAATCTCTTCGAAGGTCGGGATGAGATAAAGGTCGTTGAAACGCTTGTTGGCCGGGCGCAGGTCGGGCAGCCGTTCGCGTGCCCGCAGCGTGCGCAGTTCGGCGAGGGTGAAATCCTCGGTGAACCAGCCCACCATGTCGATGCCGTCGATCCGCTTGGTCGCCTTGCGGTCGGCAAATTCGGGATGATCGGCGACGTCGGTGGTGCCGCTAATCTCATTTTCATGACGGGCGACGAGGACGCCGTCCCTGGTCAGCACCAGGTCCGGCTCGATGAAGTCGGCGCCCTGGTCGATCGCCCGCTCATAGCTGGCCAGCGTATGTTCGGGCCGTTCGCCGCTGGCACCGCGATGGGCGATCAGCAGCGGTTCGGCCGAAGCGGTAGAGAGGGGGATGAGGCTCATCAAAAGGATCAACCCGATGCGCGCCAGCCCCCGCCCGATCACGCCTTCACGCCCTGCAGCGCATTTTCATAGGTCGTCGCCTTGAAACCGACGATCGTTTCGCGGCCGGTGTCCAGGATCGGGCGCTTGATCATCGATGGGTTGGTGATCATCAGCAGGATCGCCTTTTCCGCATCGATATGCGCCTTGTCACCCGCATCGAGCGCCTTGAAGGTGGTACCGGAACGATTGAGGATGGTTTCCCAACCATGCTCCATCACCCATTCCTCCAGCTTCGCCTTGTCGACGCCGGCGACCTTATAATCATGGAAATTATAGGTGACGCGCTCATTGTCCAGCCAGTTGCGGGCCTTCTTGATCGTGTCGCAATTCTTTATGCCATACATGGTAATCATGATGCTGTGTTCCCGTTACCCTTTGAAGGCGGTGACTTCGATTTCGATCTTCATCTCGGGCTTGACCAGGCCGGCGATGACGCAGCTGGCGGCCGGGCGGATATCGCCGAACACCGGGCCGGCAATATCGCCCATCACGTCCCAATAGACCGCGTCGGTGATATAATAAGTGACGCGCACCACGTCGGCGAAGGAGAAGCCCGCATCGTCCAGCGCCTTGCCGATGACTTTGAGCGCATTGCGCCCCTGCTCGACCACATCTTCGGGCATCGTCTTGGTTTCTGGGTCGGTGCCGGTGGTGCCGGCGACGAAACACCAGTCGCCCTGGACGACGGCGCGCGAATAGCCGACCTGCGCCTCAAAGGGCGAGCCGGAGGAAATGAGCTGGCGGGACATGGGGATTCCTGTTGCAGTGCGAAAGGATCGCAGCGGCCTTTGCGCTTTAGACGGCAGACTGTCCAGTATTTTCCGGCCAGTATTTTCCGGAACGGCGCGGGTTGCGGGCCGTTAAAGAGGGATCATCAAGGAGACACGCTATGGACCGCCCTACCCCTGACCGGGACTATGAAGAGAATAGCGAGCAGGCCGAAGCCGGCACACAGGCGCAGGATGTGGCGGACGATGCGCGCGCACGGTCGACCGACCTGAGCGAAGAAAGTGAGCGCGGTGGCAAGGCCAATCCGGCGCAGATCATCCCGGACGATACCGAGGATCTGGTCGAGAAAATGGAGGCGATGAACCGGTCCGGCCGGATCGATATGGACGCCTATGCCGGCGAGCCGCAAATGGACGATGAGGAAGAGGACGCCTACGGGCCGACCGAAGACGAGGATTAGGCGCCGCGACCGGCACCTGAATCGAGGCCGACATTGATCATGCCGCGCGCCATATGGCCCAGCGCCTCCGCCATGGCGGGGTCGATATCCTCCGCCCCGGCGATGGCGCAGGCCATGGCGGTCGCCCATTGATCGGCCAGCGTCGGCGTGATCGGAAAGGCGCGGTGCAGCGACATGATGCACGTCCCGCGTTTGAACCAGTCGCGCGGGCCGCCCAGCCAGCCGACCAGAAAGCGGGTCAGACCATGACGAACCGGGCCAAGGCCGGCCGCGTGGATGGCGCGCAGGTCGGCATAGGCCGGGTCGCTTTGCAGCAAATCGTAGAAACGGTCGGCCAGCGCGCGGATCGGTGGATCGCTGCCGATACGGGCATAGGGGCTGGGCGGCGCGGCGGCGTTCATCGATCGGCTCCGTTTCGGATAGGCCGGGGCAGCATGACAGCCCGATCGCGCGCCGCATTGATATGCGTCAAATGCCGATCTCGCCGGATCGGCGGAAAGGTGGAGCGGCTTTAACGGACCGTTTGCCGACCCGCCGCTAGAGCGGGGTGATGGCGAAAACGAAATATGCGCGTGGACAGCGACGCACCGGGTATAGCGGGCCGGCGCTGATTTATACTCTGTGTCTGGGGTTGCTACTGGGTTGGTATGGGCCGGACTGGATGGCGCGGTTCGATCGGCCGGACATAGGCATTCCGCCGCAGAGCATCGTGGTGGATCGATTGTCGGCGGACTTTGGCTATTGCCATAGCGGCGGCGGGACCAATTGCGTGGTCGATGGCGACACATTCTGGTTCCATGGCGACAAATATCGGATTTCCGACATCGACACGCCCGAAACTCACGGGCCGCGCTGCACGGCCGAGGGCGAATTGGGCGCGCGGGCGACGCGGCGGTTGCAGGCGCTGATGAATGACGGCCCCTTCTCGCTGGAGGTCGAGGGGCGCGACACCGATCGCTATGGCCGGGCGTTGCGGGTCGTGACGCGCGGGGGCCAGTCGATCGGCGAACAACTCGTCACCGAAGGACTGGCCCGACGCTGGGACGGCAGTCGCCATCCCTGGTGCTAGTTAGCGGCAGCTGACCCCGCCACGGTCGATCTCACGGCCCAGCAGGGCGCCCGCGCCGCCGCCGATCAGCGTGCCGAGCAGGTTGGATTGCCCCTGCGCGATCTGGTTGCCGAGCAGGCCGCCCAGCGCCGCGCCGACGATCAGGCCGGTGGTGCCGTCCGAACGGCGGCAATAATAACGGTCGTCATTGCCGCGATAGATGCGGGTGCGGCGATCGACGCGGATCGGCTCATAGCCGCCGCGATAATAGCGGTTGGCCTGATAGCCGCGACCATAGCGCGGATCGGGCCGGTTCCAGTCATAGCTGTAGACCGGGCGGCCGGGGCGGATATTGCCACGCCGGTCCTGACGCCAGTCACGGCGATCGTCGCGACGGTCTTGGCGCGCATCGCGGCGGTCATCCCGACGATCGAAGCGGTCGTCACGGCGATCCTCCCGCCTGTCCTGACGGTCGCGACCCGGCTGAGCGAAGGCCGGGGTAGCGGCAAGGCCGGTCAACGTCATCGCGCCCAGCGATAGCGCGATGATGGCCTGTTTAAGCGAGATTTTCATGAGGTGGGGTTCCTTCCCTCCAGTGGTCTTGGCCGTAGAACGCGCAACGATAGAGAATGTTACATGAACGGAACAGAACGGCGCATTCAGTCCGGGGACAGGCGAGCAGACCAGCCTCCTGGCGTCGGGATAAGTAGGAAATCGGACGCTTAACTTCGCACATTTCCCGCTGATTTCGACATTGCATATCCTATCGCCGACATATTATTTCATGGCAGCACAATGGTGCCAGCGCGACGCTGCATGATAGCGTGGGGCGTGGCGATAGGACAGCAGGCCATGGCGAGCAGGTCGCGCATCTGGGCCAGACGCCGTCATCAAAAGGCGTTGGCGATGGCCTGTCGCTGTTCGTTGGTGAGGCCATCGGCGCCGGCGGCATTATCGCCCTGCGCCGGGTCGTCCTTGTCGGGGCCGGAGCCGACGAACTGAATCGCGGTTAGAATGACCAGCAATGCCCAGAGCAGCGCGAACCAGCGGCTGGTAAAGAGTGAGCGGAGGCGGACGCCGAAGAACATGGTGTCGCAGGATAAGGTCGCGAGGTTAAGGAAGCTTCACTCCGGTTACATGCTTGGGGCAACCATGCGGCTTTAAGGATCAGGCAGCAGCCTTGCGCGAACGGGTCTGATCGCCACGCCCGGCCAGCAGGCCAGCGATCGAAATATCCTCGTCTATTTCATCCCAATGCAGGCCCGAACGGCTGAGTTCTACCTGCGCCCGCTGCTCCGGCGTGGCATGAAGCAGGCGCGGAAACCAGGCAAGGGGCACGCCCAAGGTGCGGCCGTCTTCCAGATCAACCCAGAAACTATCCTCGTCAAAACGGACGGCCAAAGGTTCAGGAGAAGAAGTCATTCCATGCGCTTTCTATCTCTGTACGACGTCCTTCTATAACATGGGATAGCTGCGAAAGCATATGGGCAGGAAAGCCCTTGCTTTCGGCGACGACCACGTCTGGCCAGAGCCAAAATTTCGCATTGTCGCGCCCTTTGCGCACATGAATATGCACAGGTTCGCGCGGATCGCCCTCGTTCGCGTAGAAATGAAAGCGGTGGCCGTTCCAGGAAAAGACCTTTGGCATGGAGACGCTCCCGGCCTCACCTAGAATGGCAATGGTATCGGGAAGATCGGACGCCCGACCTTCCCTCACGCATCACTCCGCCGCGATGCCCGCTGCCTTGAACATGTCCGGATCGGTATCGATGTTGGCCGCTTCGCCGCCCTTGACCTGCTGGCGGCGGTCGAAGGCGTCCCAGACGTCGTTCCACTGGCCGCGTGTCGCGCCCTTCGAATATTCGGTGGCGCGGGTTTCGAAGAAATTGGCATGCTCCACGCCGTTCAACAGCGGGGTCAGCCAGGGCAGCGGATGCTCGTCGATCATGTAGATGGGCTTCAAACCCAGCTGGCCCAGGCGCCAGTCGGCGATGTAGCGGACATATTTCTTGATGTCCTTGGGCGTCATGCCGGGCACCGGTCCCATTTCGAAGACCAGGTCGACGAAGGCGTCCTCGATGCGGACGGTCTTCTGGCACATATCCATAATGTCATCCTTGACCGCGGGGGTCAGGCACTGGCGTTCGGCGCAGAAGGCGTGGAACAGCTTGATGATGCCCTCGCAATGCAGCGTCTCGTCGCGGACCGACCAGGTGACGATCTGGCCCATGCCCTTCATCTTGTTGAAGCGCGGGAAGTTCATCAGCATCGCGAAGGACGCGAATAGCTGCAAGCCTTCGGTAAAGCCGCCGAACATGGCGAGCGTGCGGGCGATATCCTCATCGCTATCGACGCCGAAGGTGGCGAGATAGTCATGCTTGTCCTTCATCTCCTTATACTGGAGGAAGGCCGAATATTCGCTTTCGGGCATGCCGATCGTGTCGAGCAGATGGCTGTAGGCGGCGATATGGACCGTTTCCATGTTGCTGAACGCGGTCAGCATCATCTTGATTTCGGTCGGCTTGAACACGCGGCCGTACTTCTCGTGGTAGCAATCCTGCACTTCCACGTCGGCCTGGGTGAAGAAGCGGAAGATCTGCGTCAGCAGGTTGCGCTCATGATCGCTGAGCTTCTGCGCCCAATCGCGGCAATCCTCGCCCAGCGGCACTTCTTCGGGCAGCCAGTGGAGCTGCTGCTGGCGCTTCCAGAATTCATAGGCCCAGGGATATTCGAAGGGTTTGTACACCTTGGAGGCTTGAAGAAGGGGCATGGGTGGTTACTCCGCGAAATCTGTTCCAGCCCCTCTCCCCTTGTGGGAGAGGGAGGGGCCCGTCGCGGCAGCGACGGGAGGGTGAGGGGAGAAAGCGCTGGCAATAGCTGCCAACACGCCTTCAGAATTTTGCATCACATCATGGTTCCAGAAACGGATCACATGATAGCCTTCCCCTTGAAGGAAGGCCGTGCGGTCCGCATCCGTCGCTTCATCATGCTGGCCACCATCGATCTCCAAGATCAGTCGGCTTCCATGCGAAGCGAAATCAGCGAAATAGGGGCCAAATGGCACCTGACGGCGGAATTTCGCGGCTGGCAGCCTTTCGCGAAGTAGCGCCCAAAGGCGCTTTTCGGCGTCGGTTGCGTTGCGGCGCAATTCGCGAGCACGCACTGTCGTCGGGTTCGGGGCTTTCCCCCTCACCTTCCCACGCCGCTGCGCGACGCGGGCCCCTTCCTCTCCCACAAGGGGAGAGGAAATCACAGGGTCACTGACAGGCGAGGCACTCGTCATAGTCGGTTGTCTCGCCGATTTCGAACTTGGGCGCGTCGATCGTATTGTCGGCCTCCACGCCGCCGCTGCCCGCGAAGCCCGCGCGCTGGACCGACTTGGAGCGGAGATAATAGAGCGACTTGATGCCCAGTTCCCATGCGCGGAAATGGAGCATCAGCAGATCCCACTTCTCGACGTCCGCCGGGATGAACAGGTTCAGCGACTGCGCCTGGTCGATATAGGGCGTGCGGTCGGCCGCGAGTTCGAGCAGCCAGCGCTGGTCGATTTCGAAGCTGGTCTTGAACGTGTCCTTTTCTTCCTGGGTCAGGAAGTCGAGATGCTGGACCGAACCACCGCGCTCCAGGATCGAATTCCACACCGCGCTGCTGTCCTTGGCCTTGGCCACCAGCAGCTTTTCGAGGTACGGATTCTTGACCGAGAAGCTGCCCGACAGCGTCTTGTGCGTGTAGATGTTCGCCGGGATCGGCTCGATACAGGCCGATGTGCCGCCGCAGATGATGCTGATCGACGCGGTGGGCGCGATCGCCATCTTGCAGCTGAACCGTTCCATCACGCCCATGTCGGCGGCGTCCGGGCAAGGACCGCGTTCCTGCGCCAGCAGCATCGACGCCTCGTTCACCTTGGCATTGATATGCTTGAAGATGCGCAGGTTCCACGATTTGGCCATGGCGCCTTCGAACGGGATGTTGCGCGCCTGAAGGAAGCTGTGGAAGCCCATGACGCCAAGGCCCACCGAACGTTCGCGGGTGGCGCTATATTTGGCGCGCGCCATTTCGGGCGGCGCGCGGTCGATATAATCCTGAAGGACATTGTCGAGGAAGCGCATGATGTCTTCCGCGAAGGTCGGATGATCCTTCCACTCGTCCCAGGTTTCCAGATTCATCGACGACAGGCAGCAGACGGCCGTGCGGTCGTTGCCCAGATGGTCGAAACCGGTCGGCAGGGTGATTTCCGAGCAGAGGTTCGACGTCGATACCTTCAGGCCCAGATCGCGATGATGCTTGGGCATCATGCGGTTCACCGTGTCGTTGAATACGATATAGGGCTCGCCGGTACGCAGGCGGGTTTCCACGATTTTCTGGAACAGCGACCGGGCGTTGACGGTGGCGCGCACCGACCCGTCCTTGGGCGAGGTCAGGTTCCATTCGTCATTGGCGCGCACCGCTTCCATGAAGGCGTCGGTGATCAGGACGCCATGATGGAGGTTCAGCGCCTTGCGGTTGAAATCGCCGGTGGTGTTGCGGACTTCGAGGAATTCCTCAATCTCCGGGTGCGACACGTCGAGATAGCAGGCGGCCGAACCACGACGCAGGCTGCCCTGGCTGATCGCGAGAGTCAGCGAATCCATCACGCGGACGAAGGGGATGATACCTGAGGTCTTGCCATTGAGGCCGACCGGTTCGCCGATGCCGCGCACATTGCCCCAATAGGTGCCGATGCCGCCGCCGCGCGAGGCGAGCCAGACATTCTCGTTCCAGGTGTTGACGATGCCTTCCAGGCTGTCGTCGACGCTGTTGAGATAGCAGCTGATCGGCAGGCCGCGACCGGTGCCGCCATTCGACAGGACCGGCGTCGCGGGCATGAACCACAGCTTCGAAATATAGTCGTAGACGCGCTGGGCATGGTCCGCGTCGTCAGAATAGGCCGCCGCGACGCGAGCGAAGAGATCCTGATAGGATTCGCCGGGCAGCAGATAGCGGTCGTTCAGCGTTTCCTTGCCGAATTCCGTCAGCAAAGCGTCACGCGAAGAATCGGTCGTGACCGGGAAACGCCGCGCCAGCACGGTCGAAGAGGTCATCGGTTCGGCCTGGGCCGGCGTCGCCTGCGCTGCCGCCACGGCGACCTTCGCCTCTTCCAACAGATCATCCATTACAGTCGCCACGTCGCCACCTTGTCCACTATCTCGAAAATCCATGCGAGTCCCCGTTGTTCCTGTTCCGTTCGATTCGGTCCAGCGGGTCGCGACAAGCCGCGCATCCTAGCATGAACCCTATCGTTGCGGGGACGGAAAGTGGTCCAACCGACAGAATGCGGAGACAAAAAGCCCCTATCGCCGAAAAATCATCCGACGATGCAATCACAATCTGTTGGGTGACCCCCGTTAACCCGATACCACAGATAGTGCATAACTATCGGCCGCCCGACAAGAGGCGAATCATCGGGAGGTGACAGGATGATGAAACCGTCCGTCGCCAAAATGAGTCCTCTCATCGACCCTGCCATGAGCGACGCGCGGAGTTGCCTTGCCCCCACAAAAGGCAAGAGGGTTCGGGCAGATAAAAAATAAAAAATCCTTGCCACGGATTTTCCGACAAAGGTCTAAAAATCATGACAGCGATCGTCATCGCGATTGCATCGGGATGGCCAGGGCGCAGCCGCCCAGGGCACGCGCACATCCGATCGCAGGGAATCGCAAACACAAGATATTGTGGTCGGCAGGGTGATATCGGACGATTCCCTACTATCTCCCGTTTTCCTTTGGCCGCTCTTGCGAGCGTGTCTCACTGGACTTGGGCGTGATTCCGCACTAGCCGCTGCCCCTTGCAAGACCCGCCGTGCAGAGGTGGGCCGCAGGATATAGGGACCAGGGTAGATGACGCTCATCAAGACCGCCGACCTCATCGAGAGCGTCGCCGACGCGCTGCAATATATCAGCTATTATCATCCGATGGATTATATCCGGGCATTGGGCACCGCCTATGAAGCCGAAGCCAATCCGGCGGCCAAGGATGCCATCGCCCAGATCCTGACCAACAGCCGCATGTGTGCCGAAGGGCACCGGCCGATCTGTCAGGACACTGGTATCGTCAATGTGTTCGTGAAGTGGGGCATGGAGTGCCGCCTGGACGATAATAGCCGGTCGATGCAGGAGATTATCGATGACGGCGTGCGCAAGGCGTACCTCAACCCCGAAAACCGCCTGCGCGCGTCGATCCTGAAAGACCCCGCTTTCAGCCGCCAGAATACCAAGGACAATACGCCCTGCGTGCTGAACGTGGAAATGGTGCCGGGCAACAAGGTCGTGATCGACGTCGCGGCCAAGGGTGGTGGCTCCGAAAACAAGACCAAGTTCAAGATGATGAACCCTAGCGATTCGATCGTCGACTGGGTGCTGGAAATGGTGCCGCAGATGGGCGCTGGCTGGTGCCCGCCCGGCATGCTGGGCATCGGCATCGGCGGCACGGCGGAAAAGGCCGTGGCGCTGGCCAAGGAAAGCCTGATGGACCCGATCGACATGGGCGAGCTGAAGGCGCGCGGCCCGCAGAACAAGATCGAGGAACTGCGCATCGAATTGTTCGATAAGGTCAATGCATTGGGCATCGGCGCGCAGGGCCTGGGTGGCCTGGCGACCGTGCTGGACATCAAGATCCACGACTATCCCTGCCATGCGGCGGGCAAGCCGGTGGCGATGATCCCGAACTGCGCCGCGACGCGCCATGCGCATTTCACGCTGGACGGTTCGGGTCCGGCCTATCTGGAGACGCCCAAACTGTCCGACTGGCCGCAAGTCGACTGGAAGCCGAGCAAGGAAGCGATCAAGGTCGATCTCGACAATCTGACGCCGGACGTGGTGCAAAGCTGGAACCATGGCGACCGGCTGCTGCTGAACGGCAAGATGCTGACCGGCCGCGACGCCGCACACAAGCGGATCAAGGATATGCTGGCCAAGGGCGAAGCGCTGCCGGTCGATTTCAAGGGCCGCGTGATTTATTATGTCGGCCCGGTCGATCCGGTGCGCGACGAGGTGGTCGGCCCGGCCGGCCCCACCACCGCGACCCGCATGGACAGCTTCATGGACATGATGCTGGAACAGGGCCTGGCCGCCTGCGTCGGCAAGGCCGAGCGCGGTCCGGCTGCTACCGAGAGCATCAAGACGCACAAGAGCGCCTATCTGATGGCGGTCGGCGGCGCGGCCTATCTGGTCGCCCGCGCGATCAAGGAAGCCAAGGTCGTAGGCTTTGAAGATCTGGGCATGGAAGCGATCTACGAATTCACGGTGGAGGACATGCCCGTCACCGTGGCCGTGGACAGCGAAGGCCAGAATGTCCACCGCCTCGCCCCGCTGGTGTGGCAGGAGAAGATCAAGCGCGAGAAGCTGCTCGAAGGGGCGTAAACCGCTCCCTTTCCCAACTATCTGATTGATACGGATCAAGCCGGCGCGCGAAAGAGGAACCCCCTTTCGCGCGCCGCATTATGTCCGGCACCTCATAGCCGGAGACTGTCATGTCCTTCACGCAACTCGACCCGCCGCTGCCCGTCCATGTTGAAGGCAAGGGCAAGGGCTATGCCCTGGCCGTCATCGACTATGGGCAGGAGCATAATCTGATCTGGGTGACGGGCCTGTCCGACAGCGGCGAGATATGGTGTGCGCCCAATCCGCTGGTGCGGCTGGAGGCGAACTGGACGATGGGGCGGCAGGGATGGTCCTTGGCAGCGCCGACCGGCACCAAGCCCAGCTGACGCCCGGTCCCGGCTTTTGCCGGGTGGCTCTCTTCGCCTTCGCGCCGGTCCTGGAGCATGATCCGATGAGAATGAATCGGAACATGCTCTAAGAGTCTGCTGTTTTCCGCATTTTGCGCGCCGTCAGCCGTGCCGGCTGACTTCAAAATGCGCCAGCGCCGGGGTGACGCGGGCAGGCGACCCTGTATAGGGCGGGCATGATTACGTCCCCCATCTGGTTACCGGCAACGCTGGTCGCGGGCGCGGTGCAGGCGTGGCGCACCGCGGTGCAGCGCCGGGTCAGCCACAGCCTGTCGATCAATGCGGCGGGTTTGGTCCGCTATCTCTACGGCATCCCCTTCGCCCTGCTGCTGCTGGGTGGGTATCGGCTGGTCTTTCCCACCGCGCTGCCGGCGATCGGGCCGCTTTTCCTGCCATTCTGCCTTGCCGGCGGGCTGGCGCAGATCATCGCCACCAACCTGCTGATCATGGCGTTCAAACACCGCAATTTCGTCGTCGGTACCGCCTATTCCAAGACGGAAGCGGTGCAGGGGGCGGTACTGTCCTTCCTGCTTTTGGGCGAGCGGCTCCATCCGTTGGCCTGGGCCGGCATCGGCTGCGGTGTGATGGGGGTGATGCTGTTGTCGACCGGTGGCAAGCGGATGGGACCGGGCGATTTCCTGCGCGCGTTGACCCAGCCGGCGGCGATCACCGGCATCGCCTCGGGCTTCTTCTTCGCGCTGACCGCGATCGGCATCCGCCGTGCGACCCAGAGCGTGGGCGGCGACGATCGCATCCTGGCCGCCCTGCTGGTGCTGGTGGCGACGGTGCTGATGCAGACGCTGTTGCAGGGGGCGTGGCTGATGGGACGCGAACCGGGCGAGATGCGGCGGGTGCTGGCCAACTGGCGGGTGTCGGGGCAGGTCGGCCTGTTGTCCGCGCTGGGCAGCGCCTGCTGGTTCACCGGATTTGCCACCGCCCCGGTCGCGCTGGTGCGAATCGTCGGTCAGATCGAGGTCGCCTTCACCATGGCGTTCGGCCACTTCTATTTGAAGGAACGGATGCGCGGCAGCGAAGTGGCCGGGCTGATGCTGGTGGTCGGCGGGGTGGCGCTGGCGCTGATGGGATCGCTCTGATTCACGCGCTGCATCGCTAACCCTTATTTTACCATGGTACGATAGCCATCGATTCCGTGGGAAAAGAAGCGCAATCCGAAACCGTCGCCCGTGCGGTGATGAAGGTCGCCAAATTGTCTGGCGACCTGGGCATCCGCACGCTCGACCTTCAGGCAGATATCAGCGAGCTGGCCGACCGGGTGACGCACCAGGCCCGCACGATCGAGGCGATCAGCGGCGCCGCGTCGCAATTGTCGCGCGATGGCGACAGCGTGTCGATGGCAGGACAGGCCGCGCGCGAGCAGGCCGTCGCCGCCCGCATGATCATCGACGATTCGAGCCGGCAGCTGTCCACCGCCAATCATAATTTCGTCGACCTGATCGAACAGGTGAGTCGCATCCATGCGCGGCTGGACGGCTTTGGCGAGGCGTTGAAGACCGTCGCCCATGTCACCAGCGTCATCAGCGGGATCGCCAGCCAGACCAATTTGCTGGCACTGAACGCCACGATCGAGGCGGCGCGTGCCGGGGACGCCGGGCGCGGCTTTGCCGTGGTCGCATCCGAAGTGAAGAAGCTGGCGCAGGAAACCGCAGCCGCGACTCACACGATCGAACAGTCGATCGGCGCGCTGACCGGCGAGGCGGGCGGCATGCTGTCCAGCATCACCCATGGCGCGCAGACGGCCCGCACCGCATTGAACGACACCAAGACGATCGAAGCGCTGGTCGAGCGACTGGGCACTTTGATGCAGGGCCTGTCGAGCAACAGCGAAACGATGGCCAGCCGGATCGTGTCGATGGTGGGATCGGCAAGCGAGATCCGGGGCGGGCTGGCAGCATTGGCCAGCACGTCGACCGACAATGCCGACGGCCTGCAACGCCTGTCCGGTCGCGTGTCCACCGCCAGCGACGACACCAACGACCTGCTGCAATATCTGGCCGAAAGCGGCGTCGATATTCCCGATTCGCCCTATATCGACTTCAGCCTGCAAAGCGCCCGACAGGTCAGCGAGGCGATCGAGCGGGCGATCGACGCGGGCGAGGTCAGCGAATCGGCGATATTCAGCAACGATTATGCGCCAATTGCCGGCACCAATCCGCCCCTCTTCACCCATCCGGCGCAGGCCGTGATGCTGCCCGCCGCCCGCGCCGCGCAGGAACGGGCACGCCGCTTCCCCGGCCTGTTCGGCATGACCTTCACCGACCGCAACGCCTATGGCGCGATCGCCATGCCAGAACGCGCCCAGCAGCAGCGGCCGGGCGACGAGAAATGGAATATGGAATATGCGCGCCAGGGCGTGGTGTTCGATTTCCCCGACACGCGCGAGCAGGCGAAGATCACCCAGCCCTTCTGCATCAAGGCCTATCGCCGCCTGACCGCCCAGGGCGACGTCATCCTGCTGAAACAGGTGATCGCGTCCATCCATGTGAAGGGCCGCCATTGGGGCATATTGCAGATGGCCTATCAGGATCAGGGCTGACGGGCGAAGGTTGCGTCTCGCACTGGTGACTACGTCGGTGCTTTGAAAAAGCGGGATGCCGGGTCGAGCCCGGCACGACGAATGAGGCTATGGCGGATGACGACCATTTGCGGGTGCTCCTGCTCCCCTCTCCCGCCTTCGCGGGAGAGGCAACGGAGACTTGGCAGCTTGCTGCCTAGTCGATGTCGGTGAGGGTCTTTCTTCTTTCTGGACAAGCATTTCCTGCCAGCAAGAGAAAGACCCTCACCCTTCAAAGCAGTTTCGTCATTCCCTCCACCCCTAATCCCCTTCGCCCCCTTGCTCCGCAGCCCTCTTGCGTTATGTCGCTCACATATCGTCTTCGGGAGCAGCCATGGGTCGCCTTGTCAGCATAGCCAGAGGCGCTGGAATCGCCCTGCTGTTCGCCATCATCGCCCTGTGTCTGGCGATCACGATCATCCCGCCTTTCCTGGACCGCCTCTATTATGAGGGGCCGGCCAGCCGCCATTATGACGGGGCGCGCTTCTTCAATCCCGATGGCGCGATCGAGGCGCCGGCGCCGCCGGGCACCAGCCGGCAGGGCTTTATCGCACGCTGGCTGCTGGGGAATGACGACCGGCCGCCATGGCCGTTGGGGATTGCGGTCAAGCCCGCCCGCCCCGCGTCGTTCGCCGCGCCGCGCGGCATGGTGGCGACCTGGGTCGGTCATGCGACCGTGCTGGTGCAGGCGGCGGGCCTCAATATCCTGACCGATCCGATCTGGTCCGACTATGCCAGCCCCCTGCCGCCGCTGGGGCCGAAACGCGTGGCGGAGCCGGGCATCCGCCTCGACGATCTGCCCAAGATCGACCTGATCGTGCTGAGCCACAATCATTACGACCATATGGACCTGCCCACGCTGAAGACATTATGGGAGCGCGACCGGCCCAAGATCGTCACGAGCCTGGGCAATGACGCGATCCTGAAGGCGCAGGGCATCCCGGCGACGGTGCTGGACTGGGGCCAGTCGGTCAGTGGCGCGGCGCTGAACGGGCTGGCCCCGCAGGCGGTGATCCAGTGCGGCAATTACGAACATTGCCCCGACTATCGCGTCCATGTGACCCGCAACCATCATTGGGGCAGCCGTTGGGGCACCGACCGCAACCGGGCGCTCTGGTCGAGTTTTCTGATCGAAACGCGGGCGGGCAATATCTTCTTCGCCGGCGATACCGGTGCGGGTGACATGGGCTGGCCCTATGAAGCCAAGCGCTATGGCCCGATCCGGCTGGCGCTGATTCCGATCGGCGCGTTTCGCTTCTGGAAGGGGCAGATGGCGTCGGACGCGCATATCGGCCCGGCGCAGGCGGTCGAAGTGTTCCGGCGGCTGGGCGCGTCGACCGCGATCCCGATCCATTGGGGCACGTTCCGCCTGTCCTACGAACAATGGGACACGCCGCCCAAGATGCTGGACCTCTATCTGCGCTGCGCCGGGATCGATCGGAAGCGCTTCGCACCGCTGCGCATCGGCCAGAGTCTGCCTGTGCCCACGGTCAGTCCGGTACCGGTCGGCGCCAAGCGTTGCGACGAACGGGCGATCCGCGCGCTGGAATGATCCACAACTTATCCACAGGCCATGCACAGGGTGATACCGGGACTGGCCACAGCTGAAGCACAGGAGAGTCCACAGGTGACGCAGCCAGCGGAAAAAGGAATGAAGCAGGCAGGGCAATGCCTGTGCAGCGCGGTGCGTTTCGACGCGACCATCGCCGATGCAGCCATGGGCGCCTGCCATTGCGCTATGTGCCGGCGCTGGTCGGGCGGCGTGTTCCTGTCGGTCGCCTGCACCTACATCGTCATGGCCGATCCGGATGCGCTGGGCATCTATGCCTCGTCCGAATGGGGCGAGCGGGGCTTTTGCAAGAATTGCGGCAGTTCGCTGCTATGGCGGTCGAAGGATGGCGCGCATCTGGCCGTGTCGATCCAGGCCTTTGCCGATCCGGGCGCCTTCCCCTTCGTCACGCAAATCTTCATCGAGGAAAAGCCCGCCAGCTATCATTTTAGCGAAGCGACGCGGGACATGACCGGCGCGCAGGTGTTTGCAGCCTTCGCGCCCGGTCAGGACAGCTAGAGCAGAGTCAGCCCGCCTTGGCGCAATCGCCGGTGCGGGTGCCGGTCAGGTCATGGGTGGTGCGCAGGACGGGCTTGCCACCCTCCGTCTTCGTCATGGTCGTGCCCAGCGTCAGCGTGTCGGCGGTATAATTGCCCTCGACCGTAATGTCGGAGGTGCCCGCGCCTGCCTTGCAGCTCAACGTCGCGATCAGCCGGCCCTTGCGCGCCATCTTGTCCTTGTAGCTGCAATCGCTCCCTTCCTTGCCCGCAATCGCATCGGGATCGGGCAGGCCATCCTGGTCGATGGCGATGCAGATCTTGTCCTCACCCACCTGCTTAAGGGCCTCCTGATATTGGGCCGGGGTCACGGTGGGGGTATTATAGCCCGTCGTCTTGCGGGTCAGCGTCCACTGCCCCGCCTGCATCAGGACAGGCGCCTCTTCTGCCTTCGGCGCCGGGGCGGGGTCGCTGCCACAGCCGGCCAGGCCAAGGGTGCTGCCGCATATAAGGGTTAGCGGCAGCGCCGCATGCCAGGTCTTTCGCATATCCTCTCCACCGTTCTTCGTAGGAACCGGGCAAAGGCTCTACCGCTTGGCCGTGGAGCGCAAGGGAAATTATCGGCGCCGGCGGGTCGGCGCATGGAAGTCGGCCGGCTTGTCCACGATCCATGCCAGGAAGCGGGCGATGGCGGGCTGGGCGCGCAGGGCGGGTGCATCGGCATAAGCCCGCGCCATCTCCGCATTGGAAAGCATTGTGTGGATGGTGCGGTGGCAGATCGGGTGCAGCGGCACGACCTGCCGCCCGCCCCGACTCTTGGGCAGCGGATGGTGCCACTCCACCCGCCGCCCCAGCGGCCGATCGCATAGCCAGCAGCGATGGGGCCTGTCGTCGCTCGCGATCAGTGCGCTTGGGTCGGTGCGCAATCCGCGCCGATCCACTTGCCTTCCGACCGGGCGGTCATCGCCATGGTCGTGCCCTGCGCGCCGCCCGCCATCTTCATGTCCACATCCATCGCATAGCTTTCCGGCGCATAGGTGCCGGACATGGTCGCGTTCATCGTGCCGCCCTGCGACTTGCAGGATATCTGGCCCTTCACCGCGCCGCCCTTTGCCTCGAACCCGCCATAGGTGCAGTCCTTATTCTCCTGCCCCGCGAACATCTCGCCACTGGGATTGGCGGCCTGCTGCGGCGTGACGCAATATTTCAGCGAGGTCTGGCTCATCATGCGCTTCATCTGATCCTTCATGTTCGCCGGCGCGCCGGGCATGTCGGACAGATCGATATCCTTGACGGTGAAGCGTCCTTCCCACTGGCCGGGTTTCAACTGCACCTTGTCGACCTGCGCCTTCACCTCCTGCTTGCTCATGGCGTCGGTGGCGGCGATGTCGCCCGTCTTGTCGCCGGGCTTGTCACCGCAAGCGGCAAGGGTCGTCAGCATCGCGAGCATTATCACGGTCCGGCGCATCGTCATCCTCCCAGTTTCTGTCCCGACGCGAGCATATCAGCGCGGCGGGAGGGTTCAATGACGCAGGACAAAATGATATATGTTCTTTATTTGTTCCGATTGATCGATTAGAGGCATTGCGAAACTTTGGGGGAAGTTTTGATGCAGAAAAGAATGTCCGGCGAATTGGTTGCCTTCAGCCTTTATCTGCGCACCGGGCGCCGGATCGCACCACCTGGGGTCGAGGTGAAGTTCAACCCTTGGCATGATGAGGAGAATGGGCGCTTCACCTTCGCAGGGCAGGGGCGTTATTTCGGGCGAGGGGGCAGCTCACCGCATGGCGGAATGGACAGCCCTGGAAAGTCACGCAACGATGACGGCGGGCGGGATCGCAGCCGGAACCGTCCTGATCATCCTGACAACTACGCATTCTACACCGTGCAGTCCGGCGATTCACTTTCCCGCATCGCTGCGCGGCGAAAGGGGCTGACCACGCGCGATCTGGCCTGGCTCAACCAACAGGGCGTCGATCAGCCCTTACGGATTGGGCAGCAGATCAAGCTGCCGCACCAGGCCTATCTGGATAGAGGACGGGCCGCCAAGAACCACTTCCTCGGACTCGCCCATTTTATGGATAGGCATGGCGGAAACCTGCCACCAGACCCCAGCAAAGCGCCGTCGCTGGAAAGCCAGATTCTCGATGCAAACTGGAAGCGGGAAACGAAGAATGGTTATGATTTCCATATCGATGTCATTGCACGCAGTCGGCGGATATTTGGCCCGTTGTCGCTGGCCGTCTCACCTGTGCGATCGCGCCATAATCAGGCGCAGGCTGGCAAGCCCAACCGGCTTGGCGACGACGATGGCGGGCATTTCATTGCTGCTCGCTTCAACGGACCCAGCGACAGCTTCAACCATTTCGCCCAGAACTCAAACTTCAACCGCGGCAGCTATCGCGTCATGGAGGATTTATGGGCCAAGGAACTGCGCGCCAAACATAAGGTGTTCGTCGATATCGAACCGCTTTACCACGGTGCCTCGAAACGACCTTACCAACTCAATGTCTACTGGGAGGTGGATGGCAAAAAATTCAGAAAAAAATTCCCGAACGAAGCGAAAGGCGCCAAAGATGGCAAAAGATAAGTTCGATATTCTGGGCCCGCTCTACAACGAAATCGGCGTGGAACTGGTCGATATCGTCGGCGGTAATCCCGATGGCATTTTCCTTTATGTGGAAATCGGCGACCGATGGATCAGCCCCAACGTCTTCAAGGATGAAGGGCATCAAATTCGAAATTTCGACGACACCGAAGTTCTTTCCGATCTTCTTTGGGAAGCCTGGTATGCCGAGTCAGATGAAGGCGGCATCAAGCGCTGGTCAATCCTGGAATATGAGATCAAGGATGGAAAGTTCGATGTCAGCTTCCGCTATCCCGACGAAGTCGATGTGGAAGTCATTGATGACGAACGCCGCCAGGCCGCCCTGCGCGCGCGATTCGGCGACAAGCCGGTCGTCTATCCGCCCATGCCCAGGACCGCGTTCGAACTGAAGCCATGATCCCGATTGCACCGCAGGCCCAAGACCCCATATTACGCCCATGTCGATTCAGATCCGCACCACGCTCGATGAACCGGAAACCGGCGAGGGTTTCGTCCCCCATCGCCCCGCGCGCCCCGAAAAGAGCGAGGGCGGCCGACCCTTCACGCTGGTCAGCGACTATGAACCGTCGGGCGACCAGCGCACCGCGATCCCCGAACTGGTCGAACAGGCGCTGGCCGGCGAGAAGGATCAGGTGCTGCTGGGCGTCACCGGTTCGGGCAAGACCTTCACCATGGCGAAGGTGATCGAGGCGCTGCAACGGCCTGCGCTGATCCTGGCGCCTAACAAGATATTGGCGGCGCAATTATACGGGGAATTCAAGAGCTTCTTCCCCGACAATGCGGTCGAATATTTCGTCAGCTATTACGACTATTACCAGCCCGAAGCCTATGTCGCGCGGTCGGACACCTATATCGAGAAGGAGTCGAGCGTAAACGAAAGCATCGACCGGATGCGCCATTCGGCGACCCGTGCGCTGCTGGAGCGCGATGACGTGATCATCGTGGCGTCGGTGTCCTGCCTTTACGGCATCGGCTCGGTCGAAACCTATTCGGCGATGACCTTTTCGATGAAGAAGGGCGGGATCGAGGATCAGCGCGAGATCATCCGCAAACTGGTCGCGCTCCAATATAAGCGCAACGATGCCGGGTTCGCGCGCGGCAATTTCCGCGTGAAGGGCGACAATCTCGAAATCTTCCCGTCCCATTATGAGGACACGGCCTGGCGCATCAGCTTCTTCGGCAACGAGATTGAGGATATCGTCGAGTTCGACCCGCTGACCGGCAAGAAGGTCGCGAGCCTGGACTATGTGAAGGTCTTTCCCAACAG
Source organism: Sphingobium limneticum (assembly GCF_008710165.1). Classification (NCBI taxonomy): domain Bacteria; kingdom Pseudomonadati; phylum Pseudomonadota; class Alphaproteobacteria; order Sphingomonadales; family Sphingobiaceae; genus Sphingobium; species Sphingobium limneticum. The sequence goes on from NZ_VYQA01000011.1 coordinate 66,670, forward strand.
CCACCATGTGACGCCCGGCCCGACGCTCAAGCAGGCGATGGAAGCGATCCGGTTCGAGATGACCGAGCGGCTGAAGGAGCTGGTCGAGGAAGGCAAGCTGCTGGAGGCGCAGCGGCTGGAGCAGCGCACCAATTTCGATCTGGAGATGATTGCGGCCACCGGCAGCTGCGCGGGGATCGAGAATTACAGCCGCTTCCTGACCGGCCGCCTGCCCGGCGAGCCGCCGCCGACCCTGTTCGAATATCTGCCCGAAAACGCCATGCTGTTCGTGGACGAAAGCCATCAGACCGTGCCGCAGATCGGCGCGATGGCGCGTGGCGACCACCGGCGCAAGATCACACTGGCCGAATATGGGTTCCGCCTGCCAAGCTGCATCGACAACCGCCCGCTGCGCTTCAACGAATGGGATGCGATGCGTCCGCAGACCGTCAGCGTCTCCGCGACGCCCGGCCCGTGGGAGATGGAGCAGACCGGCGGCGTGTTCAGCGAACAGGTGATCCGCCCCACCGGCCTCATCGACCCGCCGGTCGAGATCAAGCCGGTCGAGGATCAGGTGGACGATCTCATCAACGAATGCCGCAAGGTCGCGGCGCAGGGATACCGCACGCTCGTCACCACCCTGACCAAGCGGATGGCCGAGGATCTGACCGAGTTCATGCATGAGGCGGGGATCAAGGTCCGCTACATGCATAGCGACGTCGAAACGCTGGAGCGTATCGAGCTGATCCGCGATTTGCGGTTGGGCGTCTATGACGTGCTGATCGGCATCAACCTGCTGCGTGAGGGGCTGGACATTCCCGAATGCGGGCTGGTGGCGATTTTGGACGCGGACAAGGAAGGGTTTCTGCGGTCCGAAACGTCGCTGATCCAGACGATCGGCCGCGCGGCGCGTAACGTCGAGGGCCGCGTAATTCTCTATGCCGACCGGATTACCGGGTCGATGGAGCGGGCGCTCAACGAGACGTCGCGGCGGCGCGAGAAGCAGGAGGCCTATAACCTTGAACATGGCATCACGCCGACCACGATCAAGCGTAATATCGGCGACATCATCGCCCATGTTTCGAGCAAGGATCAGGTCACGGTGGAGACGGGGCTGGAGGACCGCCCGCACCTCGTCGGCCACAATCTGCGCGCCTATATCGAGGATCTGGAAAAGAAGATGCGCACGGCGGCGGCGGACCTGGAGTTCGAGGAAGCCGGGCGGATTCGTGATGAGATCCGCAAGCTGGAGGCCGAGGAATTGGGTCTGCCCGCGCATGAACAGGTCGCCGCGCCGAGAGGGAGGGCGACCGAAGGGAAGCCGGGGACGCGGAAATTGCGTTACGGGAAAGTGCAGAAGAAGTTCGGGCGATGACTCTTCTCGCGGAAATCCCACAAGAGGAAGTTATCTGATCCGCGACGGTAAACGTCGATTTGCAATCTTGTCACTCGGTGGCAGGTTCACATCGAAGGGATCGTCACTTGGTCAAACCCGCCAAACTTTTTCAGCGCCTGCTGCAAGGTAGCCGAAACCTCAGCTTTCGCGATTTCCAGCGCATTCTCGAAGCTTTCGGATTTCGTCTGACGCGGGTGAGCGGCAGCCATCATGTCTATGGCCGCAACGGCCTTGACCGGCCGCTCATCATCCAGCCGAACGGCAAGGATGCCAAGACCTATCAGGTGGAGCAGTTTCTTGATATGGTCGAAGCTTACGGCCTCAGCATGGACGAATGATGGATCATCATTATCACATCAATATCTTCTGGTCGAAAGAGGACAAGGTCTGGATCGCCGATGTACCGGACCTCAAACCCTGTTCGGCACATGGTGATACGCCTGCCGAAGCCATTGCCGAAGTGCAGGTAGCGATCGGCCTCTGGCTGGATTTTGCACGCGAGCATGGCCACTCTATCCCCGAAGCCCGCTACCGCCCGGCAATCTACGCCGCCTGACCTCAATGCCATCGCTCAGGACTTTGTCCCTGCGTCCTAGTCCAACCGTTGCAGCTCGATATTCCTAAATTCGATGGGATGACCCTCGCCTTGCAGGGCGATATAGCCGCGCGTGAGCTGCAACGCGCCACCCGCAGCGGCAATCAGGGGTTTGGCGTCCGCATCTTCCGGGTCGAGTTCGATAGCTGAATAGCGCAGCACCGCTTTCCCATCGATATAATGGGTGACGTCGCCCGATGGCAGCACTTCCAGTTCCGCTCTGGTCCAGCGGCCGGCGGGCAATGGCGAGCCGCTGGCCAAGATACAATGGCGCGGATCGCGCTTGCCCTCGAAAAGGACGGTGGTGCCAGGCGTGCAGACATTGCCGCTCGGCTCTTCCGTCGGGCGCGGCGTGGCCAGCAGCTGCATTTCCAGACTGACGGGAAAATCCTGGTCACGGCGGATCGTCTCGGGCGGCTGGGCGTGGAACATCAGGCCGCTATTGGTCGCCTGCCATGATTTGATGCCGGGCAGGGATGTACCGAACAGGCGATATTCGAAGCGGATGCGGTAGGCGCCGAGCGGCGCCTTCCAGAACAGATGGCCGAACTCGCCATCGAAATGCTTGTACTGGGCGTGGGAGACGCGGATCGCGCCATCCTGCACGATGAACATATGGAGCGGATCTTCACCCAACGCACGGCCGGTGATCTTGGGCGTCCAACCGTCGAGCGACTTACCGTCGAAGATAGGCTCCCATCGCGGTTCGGGGGCAGGCGCGGCGCCCATGAGCAACAGCATGGCTGCGATCGCATATATCCTCATCCGCCGATCGCCTTTCCCATGCGCTTCCAACAAGAGGTTATTGCGGGATCGCGGGCCGTTCGTCCAGAAAATTGGCCCCGCCGACGCGCCGCTTTGAACCTGGCCCGCTATGCCTTAGCCCTTGTACAGCGCGTCCAGGCGATCCGCATAGCGTTTGCGGATCACATGGCGGCGGATCTTCATCGAGGGGGTCATTTCCTCATTCTCGATGGTGAAGGGTTCGTCGGCCAGGATGAAGCGACGGACGCGCTCCAGCACCGACAGATCGTCATTCACCCGGTCCACCGCCGCGCGTAGCGCCGCCTGATAGGCGGGGTTGGCGGCAACGCTGTCCAGCGCGACGCCCTGTTCGATCGCCCATTCACGAGTCCATTCGGCATCGGGCACCAGCAGCCCGACCAGATAGGGGCGGCGGTCGCCATGGACCATCGCCTGACCGATCTCGCTTTGCAGCGTCAACATGCCCTCGACCTTTTGCGGGGAGACATTGTCGCCCTTGTCGTTGACGATCAGATCCTTCTTGCGGTCGGTGATGCGGATGCGGCCTCTGGCGTCGATCTCGCCTATGTCGCCGGTGTGCAGCCACCCGTCCTTGAGCGCCTTTTCGGTTTCGGCCGGGTTGCGCCAATAGCCATGCATCACCAGTTCGCCGCGCACGAGAATCTCGCCATCGTCGGCAATCTTCACCTCGACCCCGTCAAGCGGCGGGCCAACCGTGTCCATGGCGATGCCGGCCGACGGATAGTTACAACTGATAATCGGACCAGCCTCCGTCTGACCATAGCCTTGCAGCAAGGTCAGGCCCATGGCGTCGAAGAAGAGGCCGACATCGGGGTTGAGCGGCGCGCCGCCCGAGACCAGAGCCTTCATCCGCCCACCGAAACGCGCGCGAATCTTGGGGACGAGCGTGCGCGACAGCAGCGCCTTCATCGGCAGATCGAGAATCGATCCCTTGCCCGCCTGCTCCTTCGCCGCGATGCGCGTCGCCTGCCCCATCAGATAGGTGGGGAATTTGCCCTGCTTCTCGATCGACTTGATGATGCGGGTCCGCAGCACTTCGAACAGGCGCGGAACCACGACCATGATGGTCGGGCGCGTTTCCTCGATATTGGAGGCCAGCTTTTCCAGGCCCTCGGAATAATAGATCTGCCCGCCCAGCAGCATCGGCAGGAACTGACCGGCGCTATGTTCATAAGCGTGGGAGAGCGGCAGGAAGGAGAGGAAAACCTCGTCACCCCAGCCGAAATCCTCCGCCACCACCTTGCCCGCGCCTTCCACGTTGGAAAGGATCGCCCCATGATGCTGCATCACGCCGCGCGGCGCGCCGCCGGTGCCGCTGGTGTAGATGATGCAGGCCTGATCGTTGCGGGACACGGTCTGGGCGGCGGCGATCGCGTCCACATCAGCCGGATAGGCGGCGAGCAGGTCGCTCCACAAATGACAGGCGCAAGTGCCCTGCGCGCCCCGCAGCGGTTCCATGCCGATGATGAAGGACGCCTGCGATCGGACGACGGCGGGCATCAGCGCCTGGGCCAGCTTCGCGGTGGACACGATGACGGCGCGCGCGCCGCTGTCGGTCAGGATATGCTGGTGATCGCGCGTGGTGTTGGTGGTGTAGGTCGGCACGGTGATGCAGCCGGCCGCCATGATGGCAAGGTCCGCGATGCAGAATTCGGGCCGGTTTTCGCTGACCAGCATCACCGGATCGCCGGGCTTCAACCCCTGTGCCTTCAGCGCGGCGGCGAGCGAGGCGACCTGGCCCGCGACCTCGGTCCAGCTCTGGCTATGCCATTGGCCGCCGCTCTTGCGCCAGAGGAAGGGCGCGTCGCCCTTTTCCTGCGCGCGCGCAAAGAACATCGTTACCAGATTGGGGAATTTCTCGATGGCCCTCAAGGCTCGACTCCTGCGGTTTCCGGCACGTCTGATGCGCACCTATGCGTTAAGCAAGGCTATAACGGTGCCTTGCCGTAACGGCCACGCTTTTCCGTTTGTTTCCTAATCGAAGAGGCCGTTTTGCACATCCTGCGGCGGATTGATGCCCAGATGCTTCCAACCGGGGCCGTTGAGGCAGCGGCCGCGCGCCGTGCGGGCTATAAGGCCAAGCTGGATCAGATAGGGTTCGACCACTTCCTCGATCGTGTCGCGCGCTTCGGACAGGCCCGCCGCCAGCGTTTCCACGCCGACCGGCCCGCCGCGATAAATGTCGGCGATCATCATCAGATACCGCCGATCCATCAGGTCGAGGCCGAGATGATCGACCTCCAGCCGCATGAGCGCCGCGTCGGCGACCTGGCGATCGACGCTGGGCGCGCCCGCGACATTGGCGAAATCACGCACCCGGCGCAGCAAACGGCCGGCAATACGCGGCGTGCCGCGCGAACGACGAGCGATCTCGATCGCGCCGTCGGGGGTAATGGCTAGGTCGAGCAGCCGCGCGGCGCGGCGCACCACCAGTTCCAGTTCGTCCACCGTATAGAATTGCAGCCGCACCGGAATGCCGAAGCGATCACGCAGCGGCGTGGTGAGCAGCCCCTGCCGCGTCGTCGCGCCGACCAAAGTGAAGGGCGGCAGGTCGATGCGGACCGAGCGGGCCGATGGCCCCTCCCCGATCATCAGGTCGAGCGCGCGATCCTCCATCGCGGGATAGAGCACTTCCTCCACCGCCGGGTTGAGGCGATGGATTTCGTCCACGAACAGGACGTCGCCCTCATCCAAATTGGTGAGCAAGGCGGCAAGATCGCCCGATTTGGCGATGACCGGGCCGGATGTGGCGCGGAAACCCACGCCCATTTCCTTGGCGACGATCTGCGCCAAGGTGGTCTTGCCCAGCCCCGGCGGGCCGAAGAACAGCACATGATCGAGCGCATCGCCCCGCGACTTGGCCGCCTGGATGAAGATACGCAGATTTTCGCGCGCCGCCTGCTGGCCGACGAACTCGTCGAGCGATTTCGGGCGCAGCGCCGCGTCGACATCCTCGGGGCGCCGGGCGGGGGTAATGAGGCGATCGTCGTCGGTCACTTCGCCGCCTTTCGCAGCGCCAGGCGCACCAGCGCGTCGAGGCTGGCGCCTTCGCCCAGATCCTCTTCGGCGGCGGCGACCGCCACGCTGGCCTCATGGGGTTTGAAGCCCAGATTCTGGAGCGCGGATAGCGCGTCGCTGCTGTGGTTGCCGACCGGCATCGCCGTCGCGCCGCCTGCCCCCAACGGACCGCCGGTTGCCACCGCGCCGATCTTTTCCTTCAATTCATTGACGATGCGCTGGGCCAGTTTCGGGCCGACGCCGTTTGCGCGCGCGATCATCGCCTTGTCCCCGGTCGCGATCGCGCGGTGCAGGTCATGCGGTTCCAGTGCGGACAGGATCGCCAGCGCCACGCGCGATCCCACGCCCTGGACATGGGTGAGCAGCCGATACCAGTCGCGCTCTTCCGCACGGGCGAAACCGACCAGGCGGATCGCGTCGTCCGACACCAGCATTTCGGTGTGGATCGTCACCGCTTCGCCCACCGGCCCCAGGGCCGCGAGCGTGCGGGACGAGGCGCCGACCAGATAGCCGACCCCGCCCACGTCGATGATGGCATGGTCGATGCCGGTGCTGTCCAGCAGCCCCTTGAGTTTCGCGATCATAGCTTCCGCCCTTTGGTCATGATCTGTTCTTTACAGCCTGTTGCGGCCCGCGCCAGTGGGAAAGCACGGCACCTTTTTGCGGCTGGCGCGTAGTGCAGGCCGACTTGTCGCAAAATTGAGGATCGCCCATGTTGATGACCGCCCCCCTGTTGTCGCCGAAGGATTTCGAATTTCCGTCGATCATGCTGTCGGGCGTGGTCGACCATGGCATGTATCTGCATTTCAAAAATTGCCTGTCCACCGCGCCGCAGACCGGCCTTGTCGTCGTGGAGATTTCCACATTGGGCGGCGATCCGGAAATTGCCCGGTTGATGGGCGAGGATATTCGCTTTCATTCCGACCTCTATCCCGATCGGCGACTGGTGTTCATGGGGCGCACGGCGGTCTATTCGGCCGGCGCCACCTTCATGAGCTTCTTCGCGACGGAGAATCGCTATCTGACGCGCGGCACGCGGCTGATGATCCATGAGCGGATCATCACCAAAAATATCCAGCTGGCCGGGCCGCTGTCCACCTGCATCGCGACGCTGAAGGCGACGCTGAACGAAATCGAATCGTCGATCGAAATCCAGAATGAGGGCTTTGCCAACCTGATCCTGGGGTCGCAGGTGACGATGGAGGAGCTGTTGGAAAAGGCGCCGGAAAATTGGTATCTGGAAGCCAATGAGGCACAGGCGCGCGGGCTGATCGCGGCGGTGCTATAAGCCCCCGTCAGTAAATCCCCGACAGTAACCCCTTGTCAGATGGGGCGCGGACGCCTTTGATATCGGACATGCGCTCCTCTCCTCTTTTCCCCTGGCGTTATGGCATGTTCCTGGCGCTGCTGGCGCTTATCGCGCCGCTGGCGTTGATGCTGCCCTGGCATGAGGCGGCGATGGCGGGATTCGATATCGCCGCCATCGCCTTCATGGCGTCCGTCGTGCCGTTGATCGACGCAGCGCCCGCTACGATGCGGCGCAATGCGCAGGCGAACGATGCGAATCGCGAGCTGATGCTGTTGCTGACCGGGATCGTCAGCCTGGTCATTCTGGTCGCGGTCGGCGTGGCGGTCAGCCAGCATGGCGGGCCAAATGGATGGACGATCGCGCTATTGCTGGCGACGTTGCTGATCGCCTGGCTGTTTTCGAACCTCGTCTATGCGATGCACTATGCCCATAATTTCTACCTGCCCGGCGATAAGGGGCGCGATCGTAGCGGACTGGATTTTCCGGAGACGGACGAGCCGGGCTATTGGGATTTTCTCTACTTCGCCTTCACGCTGGGCATGACCTTCCAGACGTCGGACGTGTCGATAACGGCCAGTGGAATGCGCCGGACGGTGTTGTTCCAATGCCTCGCCGCCTTCCTGTTCAACCTCGGCATTCTGGCCTTCACCATCAACGTGCTGGGCGGCAGTTAGCCATGTTCCCAGCCCAGGCTGTCGGGCAGCGGGATGACGGCGCCGTCGATCTTCAGGGTCAGGCCCGATCCGTCGGCCACATGACCGATGGGGATCGCGCGCACGGGCGGTGCGACGCCATGGGGCAAAGCGAAGAGCAGTTCATAATCGTCACCCGCCCGCGCGGCGGCGATTTGCACGGCGACGCTGGCACCCCGCACCTTTTCCAGTGCGACCGACAGGGGGATATGGTCGATGACGATCGCGACGCCGCTGGCCACGCCCATGCGCGATGCGTCGATCAGCAGGCCGTCGGACAGGTCCATCATCGCGCTGGCGACCGGCGCGAGCAACGCGCCTTCGGCAAGGCGCGGGCGCGGTCGGCGATAGGCCTCCACCAGTGGACCGGATGCGGCAGGGTCAGCAGTCGCCAGCGACAGGCCGATGCCCGCATCGCCGACCGGGCCGGTGACATAGAGACGGTCGCCCGGCTGCGCGCCGGTGCGGGTGGGGACAGGCCCGGTCGCTTCGCCCATCGCGGTCAGGCTGTAGCTGCGCGCGGAGCCGGCGGGCATCTTCACCGTGTCGCCGCCCAGCAAAGGCATGGCATGCCGGTCGAGCGCTTCGCCCAGGCCGGCGACAAAGGCTTCGTCCCAGGCCTCGTCACCCGACAGCGCATAATTCAAAAGGCAGCCGACCGGCCGCGCGCCCTTGGCCGCGAGGTCGGACAGATTCACCGCGGCGAGCTTCCAGCCGATATCCTGTGGCGGATCGGTGGGGAGATAATGGACCCCCTCCACCATCGTGTCGCTGGTCAGGATCAGGCGGCTGGCACCAAAGGGCAGCACAGCCACATCGTCGCTCAGCCCCTGCGCGGCGGGATCGTTCGCCAGCAGGCGCAGCAGGGTGAGGAAGCGGGATTCGGCGGACATGGCCAACTCTAACGCATTTGCAGCAGCGCAGCGCCTGTTATGCGAAAAAGACGTTCCCCGGCCTGCGCCGAGGAACGATATTGCGGACAGTTACTTCCGCACGTCCTTCGACACGCCGTCGAGCAGGCCGTTGACGAAGCCCGATTCGCGCTTGTCGTAGAAAGCGTGGGCGACATCGACATATTCGCTGATGACGGTGCCGGTGCCGACATCGAGCCGGGCGAGCAGTTCATAGGTGCCGGCGCGCAGGATCTGCCGCATCGGCTTGTCGAGCCGGTCGAGGCTCCAGCCGCTCGACAGGCGGGCGGTGATCAGGCCGTCAATCTCGTCGCGGCGACGGTCAACGCCCTGCACGATATCGTCGAAGAAAGGCTCTTCGGCCTGGGCGTAGGTGACGTCCTCGATCGTGGCGCCCAGGCGGTGCTGATGGAATTCGTGCAGCAGGATATGGACGGGGGTACCCTCCATTTCGAGCTGATAGAGCGCCTGGACCGCGGCGAGGCGCGCGGCGGAGCGGGATTTGGAGCGGTCGTTCATAGCAATTCCCTACTCCGTTCGGTTCGAGCTTGTCGAGAACCGCTTCTCGACTTCGCTCGAAGCGAACGGCTGATTATTTGAGGCGTAGCGCCACCGAAGCGGCATGCGCGGGCAGCCCTTCCGCCTGCGCCAATGCGACCGCGGCGGGGCCGATCGCGCCGATGGCTACGGGCGTGAGGCTGAGGAAGCTGGTGCGCTTCATGAAGTCGAGCACCGACAGGCCCGACGAGAAGCGGGCGCGGCGGCCGGTGGGCAGGACGTGATTCGGCCCGGCGACATAATCGCCGACGGCCTCGGGCGTCATCCGGCCTAAGAACACGGAGCCGGCATGGCGCACCTGCGCGAAGAGCGATTCGGGATCGTCCACGGCCAGTTCCAGATGCTCGGCAGCCAGGCGATCGACCAGCGGCATGGCTTCATCGAAATCGCGCACGACGATGATCGCGCCATTGGCGTCCCAACTGGCGCGAGCGACCGCGCTGGTGGACAGCGTCGGGATCTGACGCTCGACGGCGGCAGCCACCGCATCGGCAAAGGCTGCGTCGTCGGTGAAGAGGATAGACTGGCTGGTCGGATCATGTTCCGACTGGCTGAGCAGGTCGGCGGCGGTCCATTCCGGGTCGTTCTTGCCATCGGCGACGACGACGATTTCCGAGGGACCGGCGACCATGTCGATGCCGACCACGCCGTAAAGCTGGCGCTTGGCTTCGGCGACCCACGCATTGCCGGGGCCGGTGATGACGTCCACAGGCTTGATTCGGTCGGTGCCATAGGCAAGCGCGGCAACGGCCTGCGCGCCCCCTACCCGCCAGATTTCCTCGATACCTGCAATCTGCGCGGCGGCCAGGACCAGCGGGTTGATCTCCCCGTTCGGGGTCGGCGTGACCATGGCGATGCGCTGCACGCCCGCGACCTTGGCGGGGATGACGTTCATCAGCAGCGAGCTGGGATAGGCGGCGCGGCCGCCCGGCACATAGAGGCCCGCCGCATCGACCGCGTTCCAGCGCGCGCCCAGGCGAACGCCGGCCGAATCCACGCCGTCGCTGTCCTGCGGCTTCTGCTTTTCATGATAGGTGGTGATACGCGCGGCGGCGAGTTCCAGCGCGTCGCGCAATTCGGTGGAGATACCGTCGAGCGCCGCGCGGGTTTCCGCCGGAGTGACGGCCCAGCCGCTGACGTTCAGGTCATGGCGGTCGAAACGCTGCGTATAGTCGGCCAGCGCAGCGTCGCCGCCGGCGCGGACCGCCTTCAGGATCGCGGTCACGTCACGCGACACATCCTCGTCCGCTTCGCGGCGGGCATCGACCAGCGCGGTGAAGGCGGATGCGAAATCGGCATCGGTGGTGGAGAGGTTAAGCGGCATCCTTCACCCCCACGGCGGCGCGGAACGCCTCCACCAGCGGCGAGAGTTCGGCCGAACGCATCTTGTAAGCGGCGCGGTTGACGATCAGGCGCGCGCTGATCTGCATGATGATGTCGGTTTCAATGAGGCCATTGGCTTTGAGCGTCGCGCCCGACGAAACGAGATCGACGATCCGGCGCGACAGGCCCAGCGAAGGGGCCAGTTCCATCGCGCCATTCAGCTTCACGCATTCCGCCTGAAGCCCGCGCTTTTCATAATAGCGGCGGGTAAGGTGCGGATATTTGGTCGCGACGCGGACATGGCTCATCGCGGCCTGATCCTCGTCCGCGGCATCCACCGGCTCGGCGACCGACAGGCGGCAATGGCCGATGTCGAGGTCGACGGGTGCGTAGAGTTCGGAATAGTTGAATTCCTCGACCACGTCGGAGCCGACGATCCCGATCTGCGCCGCGCCATGGGCGACGAAGGTCGCGACGTCGAACGCGCGCACGCGGATGATCGACACGTCGGGCCGGTTGGTGGCGAAGCGCAGCGCCCGGCTCTTCTTGTCGTGAAACTCCGCCTCCGGCTCGATACCGGCTTTGGCGAGCAGGGGCAGCGCTTCATCGAGGATGCGGCCCTTGGGGATGGCGAAGGTGAGCGGGCGAGTCATGACGCGCGGGCCTTACGCGCGGGGGCGTAAAAGGGCAAGGTTTGGGGGGATGCTAGGATGCTGCGGCTGATTCTTGACCCTCGTCCCGGAGCAGGCCGGGATCCCGCTTCTTCTATTGTGCCCCAAGAACAGCGGGATGCCGGATCACGTCCGGCATGACGATGTGAATGAAGGTCAGGCCGCTTCCGCCATCGCCGCTTGCGTCTGTGCGATCCAGCCGCCGCCAAGGACGCGCTCACCGGCGTAGAGGACCGCCGCCTGTCCTGGCGCGACGCCAAATTCGGGCGCGTCGAAGAGCAGGCGATCGCCGTCGAGACGCGCGGGAACGGGCTTGGCCATCGACCGTACCTTGGCGGTCAGCGGTCCGGTGAAGTCGCCGCCCAGCCAGTTGATATCACTCAAGCGCGCGCCCGACACAGCGAGCGCCGCTTTCGGCCCCACGATCACGCGGCGGCTTTCGGCATCCAGTCGCACGACATAGAGCGGATCGGGCTGGCCGCCGATGTCCAACCCCTTGCGTTGCCCGACAGTGAAATGGATCATCCCCTTGTGCCGGCCGAGCGTGCGACCGTCGATATGGACGATGTCGCCGCCCTCGTCCGCGTCGGGGCGCAGTTTCCGTACGATCTTCGCATAATCGCCGTCGGGCACGAAGCAGATGTCCTGGCTGTCGGGCTTCAAGGCCACAGACAGGCCGAGTTCTGCAGCGATTTCGCGGACCTGCGGCTTGGGCAGGCCTCCCAGCGGGAAGCGCAGATAGTCGAGCTGCGCCTGAGTCGTGGCGAAGAGGAAATAGCTCTGGTCGCGGGCCGGATCGGCGGCGCGATGCAATTCCGCCCCCGCCGCGCCCTCGATCCGCTGGACATAATGGCCGGTGGCCAGGCAGTCGGCGCCCAGATCCCGCGCGATCTGGAACAGATCGGTGAATTTCACGCCCATATTGCACTTCACGCAGGGGATGGGCGTGCGGCCGGCCATATATTCGTCGGCAAAGTCGGCGATCACCGAATCTCGGAAGGCGGTTTCATAATCAAAGACATAATGCGCGATGCCGATACGGTCGGCGACCGCGCGCGCGTCGCGGATATCCTGCCCCGCGCAGCAGCTGCCCGTGCGGCCGACGGCGGCGCCATGATCGTAAAGCTGGAGCGTGACGCCGATGACTTCGGCGCCGGTCTTGGCGGCCAGCGCCGCGACGACGCTGCTGTCCACGCCGCCCGACATGGCGACGACGATACGCCGCTCATTGAGCGGCTGGGGAAGCTGAAACTGAGGCTGCATGGGCGGGCATATAGTGCAAGGAAAGCGGCTTCGCAAAAGTTAACAAAGTGTGACGCCCATTTGCCCCTTTCGGGCCGGATCGACGCAGATTGGCGACCGGACGAGTCACGAAATCGTCTTCGAGTTTACGGACCCTTATCCATTGGTCGGTAGAAGGGGGTCATGGATCTGAGTTTCCTTCGGGGCGGCGGGCTGAAACCTGGCGCTCCCAGACCCCTCAGCCGGCCGCGCGTGCCGGCCTGGCCGTTTTTGCGGGCTGCCACGGCGGCTGCGCAGGCGGCCAGTCCTACCGCGCAGGCGGTGGCGGGCGTCCTGCGGGGGCAGGGCGGAAGCGATGACTGGGTCCAGGAACTGGCGGGAATTTTCGCGCCACGTTCCGGCGGCAAGATCGAAGCCGTGCGTCTCGCGGGAAGCTTCAACCCGTTGATCGCGAGCCGTTTAGCCAGGGGGCATGAAAGATGAAGGCTGTGTTTACCGTGGCGCTTTAGCCGTTCTTCAGGGCTGACGCACATAATCGGAAAACAACGCCGAAATCGGTAACGCCAGTGCCGCACTTTGAGGGTAAGAATGATCGAGAACCAGAAAATCAAGCCCGCCCAGGTCGTCGGGCCGCTTGGAGAGCCTCTGACGCTGGACAGCCTGCCGCCTGCGGATACGACCCGCTGGGTGGTGCGGCGCAAGGCGGAAGTGGTCGCAGCGGTCAATGGCGGTCTGCTGACCGTGGACGAAGCCTGTGCGCGCTATAATCTGACGCTGGAAGAATTTGCCGGCTGGCAGCGCGCGGTCGACCGTTCGGGCATGCATGGCCTGCGCGTCACCCGCATCCAATATTATAAGTCGCTCTATGAGCGGCAGCAGAAATATTGATCGCCGCTCAAGCGATCTGACCGCGGACATGAAGGGGCCGCCGGACAATGATCCGGCGGCCCTTTTTCATTCGCGGGGCGCACAAACGACGCAAAGCCAAGATGGTTTCCGTCCCGGAATCATTTTGGGAGCATGGAACGGGACGCCTTCTGCTCCGTTGAATGCAGCACCCAACCCGCTGGGGGCGTGGTCAAGGAGAGTATCATGGGCATCATCTTGTGGCTTATCGTCGGCGGCATCATCGGCTGGCTCGCCAGCATGGTCATGCGCACGGACGCACAGCAGGGCATCCTGCTCAATATCGTCGTCGGCATCGTGGGCGCCTTCATCGGCGGCCTGATTTTCAGCGGCGGTTCGATCAACGAAGGTCTGACGCTGTACAGCTTCCTCGTGTCGCTGGTCGGTGCGATCATCCTGCTGGCGATCGTCAATCTGGTCCGTCGCGGATCGGTGCGCTAAACCCGCACGACATCCTGTAAAAGCAAAAGAGGCTGCGCCACCGCGCAGCCTCTTTTTTTCGTTTCAGCGTCGCGCCGCGAACCAGCGATACAAGGCCAGTACGGCCACCGATCCCAGTATCGCAGCGACGAACCCGGCGCTCTGCCCCGGTGCATAGAAGCCCGCGAGTCGCCCGACAAAGCCGGCGAACAAAGCCCCGGCAATCCCCAGCAATATCGTGACCACGCATCCGCCCGGATCGCGGCCGGGCATGATCAGTCGCGCGATCGCGCCTGCAAGCAGGCCGACCACGATCCATCCCAGCAAGTCCATGCTGCGTTCCCTTTTTATATATAAGCATCGACCCGTTCCCCATAGCGCCACAGTCCGGCAATTTTGGCAAGTCAATGTGATCGCAGGGGAAGGAATGGCACGATATGTCGCCCTTCCCGCACCATCCATCGCGCATAATCGCTTTGCCGACCCGCTTCGAACCATGATATTGGGGCTTGAGGGTGGTGCTATATTCATATAACACAGCTGCCAACAGGGCGGATGCGCCGGAGAGACGAGAAGCGGGATGAATTACGAAACCCAGTTGGTGGGCGATTCCATGACGGTCATCGACGATGACGATGCGCGCCGGCGACGCAAGCGCCTGCTGCTGATCGGCGGCGGCGTGGCGGTGGTGCTGGTGGCCGCAGCCGCCTTCATATCCATGCGCGGGGATAAGGCGGGCGATACCGCCGCCCCCACCGCGCAGGTGCCCGTCGTCACTGTCGTCAGCCCCGGCCAGTCCACCGTCGCCCGCACCGTCAGCGCGACCGGATCGCTCGCCGCACGGATCGACATGCCGGTCGGCGTGGTCGGCGAAGGCGGCATGGTGACGCGCGTGCTGGTGCAGCCGGGCGACTGGGTGCGCGCGGGCCAGGTACTGGCCACCGTCGAACGCTCCGTCCAGGCCGAACAGGTCCGCTCGCTCGCCGCGCAGGTGGAAGTGCAGCGCGCCAACGCGAAGCTCGCACAGGCTCAGCTCGATCGCGCCAAGGCGCTGGTCGGGCGCGGCTTCATCAGCGCGGCCGACATCGACCAGCGCACCGCGACCCGCGATCAGGCCGAAGCGCAGGTGCGCGTGGCGGCGGCGCAGCTGGCCGAACAGCAGGCCCGCACCGGTCGACTGGACATTCGCGCGCCGGCGTCCGGCCTGGTGCTGACCCGCACGGTCGAACCCGGCCAGATCGTTCAGGCCGGCGGCGGCACGCTGTTCCGCATGGCCAAGGATGGCGAGATGGAAATGCAGGCGCAGGTGGCCGAAGGCGATCTGGCGACGCTACGCGCCGGCAACAGCGCCACGGTCACGCCGATCGGCAGCACGCAAAAATTCGCCGGCCGCCTATGGCAGGTATCGCCCGTGGTCGATCCGCAGACGCGGCAGGGCATCGCCCGTATCGCCATCCCCTATAATGCGGCGATTCGCCCCGGTGGCTTTGCGTCTGCGATGCTGACCAGCGGTTCGGGTACCGCGCCGCTGCTGCCGGAATCGGCGGTGCAGAGCGACCCCAAGGGCAGCTATGTCTATGTCGTCAATGCCAAGGGCCAGGTGGAACGGCGCGACGTGACCGTGGGCCAGGTGTCCGACAATGGCGTCGCGGTGACCAGCGGCATTACCGGCACCGAACAGATCGTCACCTCCGCCGGCGCGTTCCTGACGCCGGGGCAGAAGGTGAAGCCGGAACTGGCCAAGGGTCGCTGAAAGATCGGTGCGGGCGGATCGTCAGCATCGGGGGCATCGGGAGGAAACGGGCGCCTGACCGCGCCCGGTGAAGGAAGCGCGTCATGAATTTTCGCAATATGTCCGCATGGGCGATCCGCAATCCGGTGACGCCGCTGGTGCTGTTCATCGCCCTGGTGCTGGCCGGTGTCGTCAGCTTCATGCGGATGGACGTCAACAATAATCCCGACGTCAGCTTCCCGATGGTCAGCGTGATCGTGTCGCAACCGGGCGCGGCCCCGACCGAGCTGGAAACCCAGGTTACCCAGCGAGTCGAAGCGGCCGTGCGCGGCATCAGCGGCGTGGACGAAATCACATCCTTCGCGTCCGAAGGCCAGTCGCTGTCCAACGTCCAGTTCCAGATCGGCACGCCGGTCGATCGCGCGGTGGCGGACGTGAAGAACGCCGTGGACCAGATCCGCAGCGACCTGCCCGACGGCATTTTGGAACCGCAGGTACAGCGCATCGACGTGGACGGCGGCCCGATCGCCTATTTCAGCGCCGAAGCGACCGACATGACGCTGGAGGAACTGTCCTGGTATGTGGACAACACCATCGCCAAGCGGCTGCTGTCGATCAGCGGCATGGCCGCGGTCAAGCGCGGCGGCGGTGTCAGCCGCGAGATTCGCGTCATCCTGGATCCCGCCAAGTTGCAGGCCTATGGCGTCACCGCCGCGCAGGTGAATGCGCAATTGCAGCAGGTCAATCTGAACGCGGCGGGTGGCCGTACCGAAATCGCCGGCGCGGAACAATCGATCCGCGTGCTGGGCAACGCCGCCAATGCGCGCTCGCTGGGCGACACGCAGATCGCCATTTCCGGCGCCCGCACGGTCAAGCTGGCCGACCTGGCCACCGTGCGCGACATGTATGCCGAACAGCGCAGCCTGTCGCTGATGAACGGCCGTCAGGTCACCAGCTTCAGCCTGGAAAAGGCCAAGGGATCGTCCGACGTCACCGTCTATGACGAGGCGATGAAGGTTCTGGATCAGCTGAAGAAGGAAAATCCCAAGGTCCAGTTCAAGCAGCTTTATACCAGCGTCGAATATACCAAGGACCAGTATCACAGCGCCATGTCGGCGATGATCGAGGGCGCCGTGCTGGCGGTCGTCATCGTCTTCCTGTTCCTGCGCGACTGGCGCGCGACCATGATTTCGGCGCTGGCCATCCCGCTGTCGGCGATTCCCGCTTTCTGGTTCATGGACATGATGGGCTTTACCCTGAACAGCATTTCGCTGCTGGCGTTAAGTCTGGTCGCGGGCGTGCTGGTCGACGACGCGATCGTGGAGATCGAGAATATCGTGCGCCACATGCGCATGGGCAAAAGCGCCTATCAGGCGTCCATCGACGCGGCGGACGAAATCGGTCTGGCGGTGCTGGCGACCACCATGGCGATCGTCGCGGTGTTCCTGCCGGTCGCGATGATGCCGGGGCTGGCCGGGCAGTTCTTCATCCAGTTCGGCATGACGGTCGTGGTGTCGGTGCTGATGAGCCTGGCCGTCGCGCGCCTGATCACGCCGATGATCGCCGCCTATTTCCTCAAAGCCCATGGTGAGGAAAGCCATGGCGAAGGCTGGCTGATGGACCGCTATATGGGCGTGCTGCGCTGGTCGCTGAATGACGAGAAGGCGAAGGAGCGGCGCGCACGCGGCGGATTCCGTAACAAGGCAGCCGGCTTCTTCACCGACCATCGCGTCTGGACGCTGGGCTTCGGCTTCCTGGCCTTTGCCGCCACCATCGTCGCCTTTGCGACGCTGCCCATGACCTTCCAGCCGACGACCAACACCGATTTCAGTCAGGTGAAGATCGAAACCGTGCCGGGCAGCACGCTGGAGCAGACCACCGCCATCACCCGCAAGGTCGCCGACATGCTGAGCGCCGACAAGGATATTGTGGAGGCCGCCTTCGCCGATATCGAGCCTACCGGTGCCGACATCTTCCTGACGCTGAAGAAGGACCGGCCGATCAGCTCGGTCGATTGGGAGCGCAAGGTCGCGCCCCAGTTCCAGACCGTCGCCGACGCCCGCGTCAATTTCCAGTCGCAGTCGGGCGGCGGTTTCGGCCGCGACATCATCATGATGTTCGGGTCGGACGATCCGGCGCTGCTGGAAAAGACCGCCAACCAGCTGGTCCATGAAATGGCCGGCATCCATGAACTGCGCGCGCCGCGCGTGCAGGGCGATTTGCAGCGCCCCGAAATCATCATCAAGCCGCGCCTGGACCTGGCCGCCAGCATGGGCGTGACGACGATGGCATTGAGCCAGTCGATCCGCATCGCGACGATCGGCGACATCGATCAGAACAGCGCCAAATTCTCCCTGTCCGACCGCCAGATCCCGATCCGCGTCGCCCTGGCGGAGGACAGCCGCAAGGATATCGCCACGATCCAGAATTTGCCGGTGCCGACCGTGTCGGGCGGATCGGTGCCGCTGCGGGTCGTTGCCGACATCAGCTTTGGCGCCGGGCCGACGCAGATCCGCCGCTACAACCAGATCCGCCGCGTCGTCGTTGGCGCAGATCTGGCGCCGGGCATCGTCACCAGCCAGGCCATGGCCAAGATCAATGCCCTGCCGCTGATGAAGGACATCGTTGCCGGCAAGATTCAGGGCGTTCAGAAGCTGAACGCGGGCGACGCCAAGTGGCAGGCGGAGATGATCCAGAATTTCATCATCGCCGTCTTCTCCGGCATCCTGCTGGTGCTGGCGGTGCTCACCCTGCTCTACAAGCGTCTGATGCCGCCCTTCGTCAATCTGGGGTCGCTGCTGCTGGCGCCGCTGGGTGCTGCTTTGGCGCTGCATGTCGCGGGACAGCCGGTGTCGATGCCGGTGTTCATCGGCCTGTTGATGCTGCTGGGCATCGTGGCGAAAAACTCCATCCTCGTCATCGACTTCGCATTGGAGGAGATGGAGAAGGGCGTGCCCAAGAAGGTCGCGATCATCGACGCCGGGCACAAGCGCGCCCAGCCGATCGTCATGACCACCGTCGCGATGGTCGCGGGCATGATACCGACTGCCTTGTCGCTTTCGGGCGACGGCGCTTCGCGTCAGCCGATGGGCATTACCGTGATCGGCGGCCTGATCCTATCGACGGTGCTGACGTTGGTGATCGTGCCGGCCATTTTCAGCCTGGCGATCGGCCTGGAAAGCTGGATCGGCCCGCGGCTGGGCCGGGGCCTGCTGACCTACAAGCCGGGCGATGATGGGCAACCCGTGCGGAGCGCCGTGCATCCCGCCGAATGACAGCGATCGTTCAGGCCAAGTAGGGCCACCCGCCCAAAAGAAAGCCTTGCCTGAACGAAACGGCAGCGTAACCGTTAAGGGGTCATGACGCTGCTTCGCCTGCCCCGGCCCAAAGACCTGTTGACGCCCCACCCCGCCCAGCGGATGCGGCTGGTGGCGACGGGCATGCTGGTGGCGATGGCCGCGCTGTTCATCGCCGCGCGCGCCACCGTCCATCTCCATCCTGCCATCGCTTTCGTCCAGGCCTTTGCCGAGGCGGCGATGGTGGGCGGTCTGGCCGACTGGTTCGCGGTCACGGCGTTGTTCCGCCATCCACTGGGCCTGCCCATCCCCCACACCGCCATCATCCCGCGCAACAAGGACCGGATCGGCGACACGCTGGCGCTGTTCCTGCGCGACAATTTCCTGATCCCCGCCGTGGTCGCGCGGCGGATGCGCCATATCGACGTCGCGGCGGCGGCCGGGCGCTTCCTGGCCAGTCCTTCCGAAGGCGACGGACGGCTGCGCGAGGGCGCGTCGCGCCTGATCGCCGATGTGCTGGAAGCGCTGGACCAGGAGCGGCTGGGCGGCATGGTGAAGGGCGCGATCGGCCAGCGTCTGCGCGCCATCAACATCGGCCCGCTGGTGGGACAGGCGATCGAGGCGGCGATGCGCGACGGCCGCCATGCGCCGGTGATGGACGGCATCATCACATGGGCCGACCGCACGCTGGAGGCGAACGACCATCTGATCCGCCAGATAGTGCAGGAACGCGCGGGCAAGGTGCTGCGCTGGACCGGGCTGGACGAAAATCTGGCCAATGCGATCCTCTCCGGCCTGCGCAAGATGCTGGCGGACATGGCCGCCGATCCGGGCCACAGCCTGCGCCTGAAGGCGGAGGAAGGCATGGCCAAGCTGGCCTTCGACCTTCAGTTCGATCTGGAGATGCAGGCGAAGGTCGCCAAGATCCGCGACGAAATCGTCGACAATCCGGCGATGCAGCGCTGGATCGAGGGGATGTGGGAACAGGCGCGTGGCGGGCTGCTGCGGGCGGTGCGCGATCCGGGCAAGGCGATGGCCGGGCGACTGGGCGAGGCCCTGCGCGCGCTGGGCGGAACGTTGCAGGAGGAGGCGCGGCTACGGCTGGTCATCAACCGTTTCGTGCGCCGTGCGGCGGTGGGGGCGACGGCCAGCTATGGCGATGCGATCGTCCGCCTTGTCAGCGACACGGTGCGTGGATGGGATGCGGGCACGGTCACGTCACGGCTGGAAAATGCGGTCGGCCGCGACCTGCAATATATCCGCATCAACGGCACGTTGGTCGGTGGGCTGGTCGGCCTGGCGATCCAT
Organism: Sphingobium limneticum; assembly: GCF_008710165.1. NCBI lineage: Bacteria > Pseudomonadati > Pseudomonadota > Alphaproteobacteria > Sphingomonadales > Sphingobiaceae > Sphingobium > Sphingobium limneticum. The sequence goes on from NZ_VYQA01000011.1 coordinate 86,812, forward strand.
GCCATCGACAGGATCTTCTGAAACGAACCGCACCAGCGCCTTTCCCAAAAAATGCCGGGGCGTATCGGGCCAAACGACACGCCCCGGCGGAACCGGCCGCGCAGAGGAGAGAAGGCAGCCGATTCCTGACTTTATGGCTTAATCTTCCGGTTCTTCCGGAGGTCCGTGTCGGGGCGGAGGCGGCAGTTCGTCCGCGGTCAGTACGCCGTCGCCATTGCGATCCCGATCGGCAAACAGAGCGAGCGCGGGCGCGATGAATTCGGCGCGATCGATCTGGCCGTCATCATTGCTATCCTCGGGATAAGGCATGGCGCGGCCGGGCGGCGGCGATCCTGCATCGGCGCGCCTTCCTTCGGGCGGACGACCGCCCGGCGGCGGACCGCCAGCGCCACCGCCCGGACCGCCGCCCGGACCATTTCCAGGCCCACCGCCGGGTCCACCGCGCCCCTTACCGGGGCCGCGTTGCGCCGAGTCCGTCTGCCCTCGCACCTGCGGTTCATGGCCCAACATGCGCTGCATCGCCTGTACCGGCACCAGCCCGTCGCTATCCTGATCCATCAGGCCGAAGCGGCGCTCCATATAGGCGGCCATCTCGTCACGGGTGATGCGCCCGTCCCCATCGGCATCGGCAGCCCAGGGGCCACCTTCGGGCGCAGCCGGCGGCTGGGCCAGCAAAGGTGTCGACGCCAGAAGTGCGACAGCGAGTTGGACAGCAGAAAGACATGGGCGAAAATGCATGAAGGCTCCTGAAAGCGGGATCGCCCTTCCCTTCGCAGCTGCGCTTTGCCGCCATATGTCCCGATGCGGCGCCTATGTTGCAGACCTTCAAAAATGATGTTGCAACATATCATATAATGATGTTGTATCATTTCATCGACGGGCGAGTTTCGATCGTGAGAATCGGAGACCGGCGAGAGGATGCGACACATGGAGCATCGTGCGGAAAAGTGGGAACCGGTTTTCCGCTTAAAACGATGCGAAAACGAAAAGTTAGAGCAGGCGATCCGCGTCAAATTTAACGCAGCCTGCCCAAGAGGAGCCAGACGATGCGACTCATGACCATGGGAATGACGGGGCAGGCAAGCGGACAATCGCGTTATGGCGCGGGGCGCAAGTCCCCGCTGGGGCTGGGCGGCACCGTGGCGGTGCATGCGCTGGTGATCGGCGCCTTTCTGCTGCTCCCCAAGGAAGTCATCGACACATTCAGGCCTTCGCCGCCCATTACCGGCGTCAATATTCCGATCGAGCCGCCACCGCCGCTCGACCCGGTGGACGATGTGAAGCCCGATCCCAAGCTGCCGACCCAGCCGCAACCGCAACCCGAACGGCCGACCGCGCTCGATCCGCTGGTGAACATGCCCACCGGCGATACGAGCCTGATCGGCAGCAACGGGCATGGCGACATCGGGCCAATCACCCCGCCCTATATTCCGCCACCCCCGCCCCTGAGCGAGCCGGTGCTGACCGAGGCATCGATCGATCCCCGCGCGAAGGCCGCTTTCCAACCCGACTATCCCGGCACGATGATTCGCCAGGGCGTAGAGGGCGCGGTGACGGTGCGCGTCACCATCAGTCCGGAAGGGCGCGTCACCGCCATCGAAAAGGTCAGCGCCACCGACGAAAGCTTCTGGCTGGCGACCCAGCGCCATGCCCTGCGCACATGGCGCTTCCGTCCCGCCACCCGCGACGGCGTAGCTATCACATCGACCAAGACCCTGACGGTGCGGTTCACGCTGACGGATCGATAGATATCGCTCCCTCCTTCGCCTTCGGTGTCGCCCCCTGCCCCCTCCGGACGATCGGGAGGGGGCAGGAAAATGGAGGTAAGCATGGACCATTTTGCATTGGCGCCCGCCCTGTCCTATAAGGGTGGCATGGCGATCTTTCCCCGTCCCGTTTCCCCCAAAAGTGCGCTTGGCGACTTCTGGGGCTATTTCAAGCAGCAGCGGCAGCATAAATGGCCGCTGCTGGGCGTTTCCATTGCGCTGACCTATGTCATTGTGTGGACGTTCGTGATCGACGCGAACACCAACACGATGCCCACGCGCAACAAGATCATCTATGTCCAGAGCTGGGACGCGAACCGGTCCGACGCAGCGATCATCCTGCAGCAGAAGATCGACTTTGCGAAGCGCGAGGCCGCGCTGGTCAAGCAGCAGACCAAGATGCAGGGTTATGCGGACGCGTTCGGCATCGAATGGCGTGAGGAAGAAGCCCGCAACACCGCCAAGCGCAAGGAAGCGGTGAAGGCGATCGACGCGATGCTGGACGACCGGCTGGCCAAGGCGGAAGCCACGGGCAAGGCCGGACCGCAGGCCAGCGCAAAGCCGGCGCCTGCCGCCCAACCCTGAGCGTCCAACCCTAAGCTCCCGGCCCTGATCATGTCGCCTTCGCCTGCTGACGACCGACGCTATATGGCCGCCGCCATCGCCCTGTCCGGGCGCGGGCGGGGCCTGTCCACCCCCAATCCCAATGTCGGCTGCCTGATCGTTCGGGACGGCCATGTCGTCGGGCGCGGCTGGACCCAGAAGGGCGGCCGCCCCCATGCCGAGGCGCAGGCGCTGGATCAGGCGATGGACCGGGCGGCGGGGGCCACCGCCTATGTCACGCTGGAACCCTGTTTCCATCTATCCCCGCGCGGGCCGCGCTGTGCCGACCTGATGGCGCGGGCCGGGGTTGCGCGCGTGGTGATCGCACTGCGCGATCCCGATCCGCGCACCGACGGACAGGGTGCAAGCTGGCTGCGCGAGCGCGGCGTCACCGTCGAGATGGGCCTGATGGCGGATGAAGCCGCCCGCGCCATGGGCGGTTTCGTGCTGCGCCAGACACTGGGCCGGCCGCATGTTACGCTGAAGCTTGGCCTGTCGCTCGATGGCCGCATTGCGCTGCCCGACGGATCGAGCCGCTGGATCACCGGGCCGGACGCCCGCGCCCATGCCCATATGGAGCGGGCGCGGCATGACGCGATTTTGGTGGGCGGCGGCACGCTGCGCGCCGATACGCCCAGCCTGGACGTGCGGCTGGCGGGGCTGGAGGCGCGGTCGCCGCGCCGCATGGTGCTGACTCGGGTAGACGCGCCCGCCGGCTGGGAACGGATCGCCGCACCGCAGGATATCGCCACGCTTGATCGGGTAGACCATCTGCTGGTGGAGGGCGGCGCAGCGGCGGCAGCGGCCTTCCTGCGCGCCGATCTGGTCGATCGGCTGCTGCTCTATCGCGCGCCGATCGTCATCGGCGAAGGACTGGCCGGGATCGGCGATATCGGCCTGACCGACCTTGCCCAAGCGCATGGCCGCTGGCGGATGACCGACACGCGCGCGTTGGGCGTCGATCGGCTGGAGGTTTACGAAGCGGTGCGCAGCGCCTAGGGATTTGTCATGTTCCCCGGCGAAGGCCGGGGTCCAGCTCCACGATCGGGACTGGACCCCGGCCTTCGCCGGGGAACATTCTATATAGTGAATGGATCGAAGCGCATGTTCACCGGCATCATCACCGACATCGGCACCATCCGCAGCCATGAGCAGCGCGGCGACCTGCGCCTCGTCATCGGCTGTGCCTATGCGATGGACGGCGTGGCCATAGGCGCGTCGATCGCCTGTTCGGGCGCCTGCCTGACGGTGGTGGAAAAGGGTCCGGACTGGTTTGCGGTCGATCTGTCGGCCGAAACCGTGACGCGCACCGCGCCGGGCCTGTGGGCGGAAGGCGGCCGGCTCAATCTGGAGCGTGCGCTGAAAGTCGGCGACGAGCTGGGCGGCCATATAGTCACCGGCCATGTCGACGGCATCGGTCATCTGGTGTCGGCCACGGCCGAGGGCGATTCGACCCGGCTGACCATCAGCGCGCCCGCCGAACTGGCCGCCGCGCTGGCGGCCAAGGGGTCGATCACGGTCGACGGCATTTCGCTGACGGTGAACAGCGTGGAGGATCAGGCCGACGGCAGCGTGCATTTCGGCCTGAACATCATCCCCCACACTGCCGCCGCGACCACGCTGGACCGGCTGGTGGAAGGCCGCACCTTCAACCTGGAAATCGACGTGTTGGCCCGCTATCTGGACCGGATGCAAAGCCTGCGCACCCGATAATCGCGCCAAGCTGAACAGCTTATTGTGATTCCTCACTTGAAATAATCACATTGTGATGTGATATGACCGCCATCCCATAGGGGAAGGAGTTTCTGTCATGTCGTCCGCGCTTCTCGATTCCGTCCGCAGCCTCGTCACCGATGGCGGCATGTCCCGGTCCGGCCTGGCGCGCGCCGCCGGCCTGCACGCCAACAGCCTTCGCAAGCTGGGCGAGAGCGACTGGAATCCGACCGCCGATACGCTCGGCAAGCTGGAAGCCTATCTGCTCAAGCGCGAAGGTGGCACCGCGCTCGCCAGCCCGGAAGAAATCATCAACGAGGCCCGCAACGGCCGCATGTTCATCCTGGTCGATGACGAGGATCGCGAGAATGAAGGCGATCTGGTCATCCCCGCACAGATGGCGACGCCCGATGCCATCAACTTCATGGCCACCCATGGCCGCGGCCTGATCTGCCTGGCGCTGACCAAGGATCGCGTCGATCAGCTGGGCCTGGACCTGATGAGCCGCAACAACGGCACCCGCCACGAAACCGCCTTCACCGTGTCGATCGAAGCGCGCGAAGGCGTGACCACCGGCATCAGCGCCGCCGATCGCGCCCGTACCGTATCGGTCGCCATCGACGGGGCGAAGGGCAAGGCGGACATCGTGACGCCGGGCCATGTCTTCCCCCTGATCGCCCGCGACGGCGGCGTGCTGGTGCGCACGGGGCATACCGAAGCGGCGGTCGACGTCGCGCGCCTCGCCGGCCTCAACCCGTCCGGCGTCATCTGCGAAGTGATGAAGGACGATGGCACCATGGCGCGCCTCGACGACCTCATCATCTTCGCGCAGAAGCATAAGCTGAAGATCGGCACGATCCGCGACCTGATCGCCTATCGCCGCCGCCACGACCATATGGTCGAGCGCCGGTCGGAAACCACGTTCCAGAGCAAGTGGGGCGGCGACTGGAAAGCGATCAGCTTCTACAACAAGGCGACGCAGAGCGAGCAGCTGGTCCTGCAAAAGGGTCATGTCGCGTCGGACCAGCCGACGCTGGTGCGCATGCATCAGCTCTCGCTGCTGGACGACGTCTATGGCGCGGAGGGCGGTCGTGCCGGGCTGCTGGCCAAGTCGATGGAGATTATCGGCCAGGAAGGATCGGGCATCATCGTGATCCTGACCGGCAATGAGGAGGGCGATTTCGTCACCCGTTGCGTGCAGGCACATGCCGGCACCGCCCCGGCCGGCATGGACGAACTGCGCAACTATGGCGTGGGCGCGCAGCTGCTCGCCGAACTGGGCGTGCATGACATGGTCCTGCTCAGCAACAGCCAGCACAGCCTGATCGCGCTTGACGGCTATGACCTGTCCGTGGTTGGGCAGCGTCCGATCGAGCTGTAAGGAACCAACATCATGGCGAAATTCCTGATCGTCGAAGCGCGCTTCTACGACCATCTCAACGACCTGCTGATCGAAGGCGCCAAGGCGGCGCTGGACGAAGCCGGCCATAAATATGAGGTCGTGACGGTGCCGGGCGCACTGGAAATCCCCGGCGCGATCGCGCTGGCAGCGGAAAGCGGCCGTTTCGACGGCTTCGTCGCGATCGGCGTGGTGATCCGCGGCGAAACCTATCATTTCGAAGTCGTGTCGAACGAAAGCGCGCGCGGCCTGATGGCGCTCAGCATGGACGCCATCGCCATCGGCAACGGCATCCTGACCGTCGAAAATGAAGAGCAGGCGCTAGTCCGCGCCCGCCCCGATCAGAAGGACAAGGGCGGCGAAGCGGCCAAGGCGGCGATCGCCATGCTGGCCCTGCGGGACCGTTTCGGCGCCTGATCGACGTGACTTGTGGATAAAAAAGGGGCGGTTCCGGATGGAGCCGCCCCTTTTTTGTCGGGCATGGTGAGCGGACATTCACAAATCTCGTCACCCCGGGTCAAGCCCGGGGCGACGTCAAAATTACGCCCGTTCCGGACAGCTTTACGCCGCCGCCTTTTCCTGTTCCAGCGTCGGATAGTCGGTATAGCCCTCGACGCCCGGCCCGTACCAGGTCGTCATCACCTGCGGCGGGTTGAGCGGCGCGCCGTCCTGTAAACGCTCCACCAGGTCGGGATTGGCCATCAACGGGCGGCCGAAGCTGATCGCATCGGCCAGGCCGCTGGCCAGATCCGCCTGCGCCCGCTCCGCGTCATAATCGCTGTTGAGCACCAGCGGCCCCTTGAAATGCTGGCGGATGAGCGGCGACTGGCGCGGCACGTCCGTCGCGCCGAAGCTGCCGTCCGGACCGGGCTCGCGCAGTTCGAGGAAGGCGATGCCGATCGCGTCCAGCACGTCGGCGGCCGCCGCGAACAGGGTCGCGGGATCGCTGTCGTCCACACCCTGCGTCTCGCCATTGGGCGACAGGCGCACCGACACGCGATCGGCGCCGATCGCATCGGCCACCGCCTGCGTCACTTCGCGCAGCAATCGGACGCGATTTTCCACGCTGCCGCCATAGATGTCATCACGGAAATTGCTGTTATCGCGCAGAAATTCGTCGATCAGATAGCCGTTAGCGGCATGGAGCTGCACCCCGTCGAAGCCTGCGGCGATCGCATTTTGCGCAGCGCGGACATAGGTTTCGATGATGCCGGGAATTTCCTCCAGCGCCAGCGGGCGGGCGGTTTCATAGGGTTGCTTGCCTTCATAGGTATGCGCGTCGCCCGGCGCGGCGGTGGCGCTGGCCGATACCGGCTGCTCGCCCGTCACGGCGCTGTGGACGGCGCGGCCCATGTGCCAGAGCTGGACGACGATCTTGCCGCCCTTGTCATGCACGGCCTGCGTCACCGGCTGCCATGCGGCCACCTGCTCGTCGGACCAGATGCCCGGTGCATAGGGCCAGCCAAGCCCCTGTTGCGAGATGCCCGTCGCCTCGCTTATGATGAGGCCGGCCGACGCGCGCTGCGCATAGTAATCCGCCATGATGGGCGTGGGCACATGGGCGCGGGTCGCCCGGCCGCGGGTGAGCGGGGCCATCAATATGCGGTTGGCGGCGCCGACGGCGCCCAGCTGGATCGGATCGAACAGGGTCGTCATCAATAAGGCTCCCTTATAACAAAGTTGCAATTTGCAACGGGACTTGGTGCACAAAGCCAGCTAGGGAGCGGCCATGGCCAGTTCAACCCCCGCCGCGCACATAAACATGCCGCGCCTTGCCTTTCCGGCGCTGCTGCTGGCGAATTTGATTCTGCCGCTGGGGCCGGTGCTGGTGCGCCTGTCGGATGTGGGGCCGGTGGCGGCGGCCTTCTGGCGGCTGGCGATCGCCCTGCCCTTTTTGCTGCTGCTGGCGCGGCCGGGCCTGACCCGCATGCCGCCGACACGCGGCGAATGGGGCGCACTGGCGCTGGCAGGCGCGCTCTTCGCGGCGGATCTGGCCGCCTGGCATCTTGGCATCGTCTATACAAAGGTCGCCAATGCCACCGTCTTCGGCAATCTGAGCGGGCTGTTCCTGCCGGCCTGGGCGCTGCTGGTGCTGCGCCAGAAGCCGAAGCGGATGCAGGCGGCGGCGCTCAGCCTGGCGGCGATCGGCGCGCTCATCATGATGGGTGGCAGTTACGACCTGTCGATCGGCAATCTGAAGGGCGATCTGCTCTGCCTGCTCGCCGGCATCCTCTATACCGCCTATCTGCTGGTGGTGCAGCGGGCGCGCGGCCGGCTGGAAAGCTGGTCGATCCTCGCCGTGTCCAGCGCGGTCAGCGCGCCCTTGCTGCTGGCCTTTGCACTGATGCTGGGGGAACGGGTGATGCCGGGCCACTGGACGCCGCTCGTCATCCTGGCCTTGTCGAGCCAGATCGTCGGCCAGGGGTTGCTCACCTATGCGATCGGCTGGTTTTCGCCGTTGATCGTGGGCGTCAGCCTGTTGCTGCAACCGGCGGTGGCGGCATTGCTGGGCTGGCTGCTGTTCGACGAATGGCTCAGCCCCGTCGATCTGATCGGCATGGGCGCCGTGGCGGCCGCGCTGGTGCTTGTGCGCCTGCCGTCACGGGCCTAGATAAGGGTGTATGAGCGAAGCACAGGACGATCTCACTCTCGACGAAATCCGCGTCTTGCTGGCGCCGGCACTGGCGCGCCATGCCGCCTTCGACGGCTGGCGCCGCCAAGCGGTGACGATGGCGGCGCAGGAAAAGGGGATCGATCCGGATATCGCCGCGCTCGCCTTTGCCGATAGTCCTGTCGACATGATCGACGCCTGGTTCGCCAGCATCGACGCCGGCATGATCGCGGCCCTGCCGACGGACGAGTTGGCGGCGCTGTCGATCCGCAAGAAGATCATCGCGCTGATCGAAGCGCGGCTGACGCTGCTGGCGCCCGACAGGGAAGCGCTGCGCCGCGCGATCGCGATTCTGGCGCTGCCGACCAACGCGGTGCGCGCGGGGAAGCTGGGCTGGCGCGCGGCCGACGTCATGTGGCGCGCGGCGGGCGACACGGCCGTCGATTTCAACCATTATAGCAAGCGCACGACGCTGACCGCCGTCTATGCCGCCACCTTGCTGGTGTTCGTGGACGATGAGAGCGAAGGTCATGCCGACAGCCGTGCCTTCCTGAGCCGGCGCATCGAGAATGTGATGCAGTTCGAAAAGGCCAAGGCCAAGCTGAAGGGCGTGGGCGGCGGCGAGCACCTCAGCCTCTCCCGCTTCATCGGGCGGCTGCGCTATCCCGCAATCTGAGCGGCACAATTCGATCGGGCAATTGGCTGGAAACGCGTTTTTTCTGGCGTTAACCAATCGGTATTGATAGTCACTCGCAAAAATAGACTGTGAGTCCATAGCTTTGCGCCTGACCGAACTGCCGTTGCGGCAACCCGCTTATGTCGATCTGATCGACTGGTCCGCCCTTACCCCGTCCGAAGGCCAGCGCTTGCGTGAATATGGCTTGTGCGAGGGGGCGAGCGTGGAGGCGCTGCACCATGGCGGTTTCCTGGGCAAGGGGCCGATCGCGTGCAAGGTCGGCCGTATGACCATCGCCATGCGCCGCACCCACGCCGCCGCCGTTACGGTGCGCACCGGCCCCGACGGCGTCGGGTCGCAGGACGCACCGGCATGAGCGCGCTGCCGCTGGTCGCGCTGGTCGGCAATCCCAATGCCGGCAAGAGCGCGCTGTTCAACGCGCTGACCGGCGCCCGTCAGAAGCTGGGCAACTATCCGGGCGTCACGGTGGAGCGCAAGGCGGGCCGGCTGGCCCTGACCGACGGTCGCCCGGTCGAACTGGTCGATTTGCCCGGCACCTATAGCCTGGATCCCACCAGCCCCGACGAACAGGTGACGCGCGACGTCATCCTGGGCAAGCAGGATGGCGAGAAGCGGCCCGACGCGCTGGTTATCGTGGTCGATGCGTCGAACCTGGACAATCATCTGCGCTTCGCGCTGGAACTGATCGCGCTGGGCCTGCCGACCGTGGTGGCGCTCAACATGGTCGACCTGGCCACCCGCGACGGGCTGGAACTGGACGCCAACATCCTGTCGCGCGAACTGGGCGTGCCGGTCATATCGACCGTCGCCGTGCGCAAGCGTGGCCTCGACCATCTGCGCCAGGAACTGGACGGCCTGATGAACGGCGCGCCCCGGCCCTATGCTGGCCACGGCGCCCGCGATTTCGATACGGTGCGCGCCGAAGCGCGGCGAATCGCCCGCGCGGCGATCGTACGGGAAACGCCTTCGCGACGGCTGACGGCGGCGGTGGACCGAGTGCTGCTGCACCCCGTCGCCGGCTTCGTCCTCCTGCTCGCCTTGCTGTTCGTGATGTTCCAGGCGGTGTTCAGCTGGGCCAGCGCGCCCGCGGACATGCTGGAAGGATGGGTGACGGCGCTGGGCGAGGCGGTGACGAACACGCTGCCGCCGGGCATCGTCCACGATTTCCTTTTGCAGGGCGTGGTCGGCGGCGTGGGCGCGGTGATCGTCTTCCTGCCGCAGATCCTGATCCTCTTCTTCTTCATCCTGATTCTGGAAGCGACCGGCTATATGGCCCGCGCCGCCTTCATCATGGATGCGCTGATGGCGCGGGTCGGCCTGTCGGGCCGGGCCTTCATCCCGCTCCTCTCCTCCTTCGCCTGCGCCGTGCCGGGCATCATGGCGACGCGCACCATTTCCGATCCCAAGGACCGGTTGACCACGATCCTGATCGCGCCGTTGATGACCTGTTCGGCGCGGCTGCCGGTCTATGGCCTGATCATCAGCGCGTTCATCCCGGCCCGCACGGTCGGCTGGGGCATCGGCCTGCAAGGGCTGGTGATGTTCCTGCTCTATGTCTTCGGCATCGTCGGCGCACTGGTCGCCGCCTGGGCACTGCGCCTGACCGTGACGAAGGGGCAGAGCAGCGGATTCCTGATGGAAATGCCCAAATATCAGTGGCCCCGGCTACAGGATCTGCTGATCGGCCTGTGGCAGCGCGCGGTGATCTTCCTGAAGCGCGCGGGCACCATCATCCTGTTCACCAACATCGTGCTGTGGGTGTTGATGAGCTTCCCCAAGGCGCCCGACGGCGTGCGCCAGAGCGAATATTCGATCGCCGGCCGGATCGCCGGCGGCATCCATCTGCTGGTCGAACCGATCGGCTTCAACCGCGACATTTCGCTGGCCCTGCTGCCATCCATGGCCGCGCGCGAAGTCGCCGTGTCCGCCATCGCCACCGTCTATGCGATCGACGCCGAAGACGATGTGGAGGCGCTGGACAAGGGGCTGGGCGAACGGTTGCAGGGGCGCTGGTCGCTGGCGACCGCGCTCGCCTTCCTCGCCTGGTTCGTCTTTGCGCCGCAATGTATTTCCACCATCGCGGTGACGCGGCGCGAGACGGCGGGCTGGAAATGGACCGGCTTCATGGTCGGTTATCTGTTCGTGCTGGCTTATGTTGCGGCAGGCATCACCTACTGGACGGCGATCGCGCTGGGGCTGGGCTAGGGATCGGCTGGTCCGCAAAGCCTATCGCAACGCACCGAGCCGGCTGGATTTGCCGGCGCGCGCCGCTATAAGGGCCAGCTAATCTTTCGGAGGAATCATGGCAGGCTCGGTCAACAAGGTCATTCTGGTCGGCAATCTGGGCGCCGACCCGGAGGTCAAGAGCTTCCAGAATGGCGGCAAGATATGCAATTTGCGTATCGCCACGTCCGAAAGCTGGAAGGACCGCATGACCGGGGAGCGCAAGGAGCGCACCGAATGGCACAGCGTCGTCATCAATGGCGAAGGGCTGGTCGGGGTCGCGGAACGCTTTCTGCGTAAAGGCTCGAAAATCTATGTCGAAGGCCAGTTGCGCACCCGCAAATGGCAGGACCAGTCCGGCAACGACCGTTATACGACGGAAGTGTCGCTGTCGGGGCCGGGCGCGGTGCTGACCATGCTGGACGGCGCGCCGGGCGGCGGTGGCGGCCAGGGCGGCGGCTACGGCGGCGGCGGTGGTCGGTCGCAGCAGGGCGTGAGCGACTGGCAGGGCGGATCGGCCGGCTTTGGCGGCGGCGACTATGACGATTTCGGTGGCGGCTCGGGCGGCGGTGGCAACCAGGGCGGTGGCTTTGGCGGCGGTCGCGCCCAGAGTGGCGCCAGCAGCGGCGGCGGCTCCAGCCGCGCCGGCAGCCCCAATTTCGACAATGACCTGGACGACGAAGTGCCGTTCTGAGCCTGTCGTACAGCGATCAAAGAAAAGGCGGCTCCCATTGGGAAGCCGCCTTTTCTTTATGATCGTTCCAGCCGGTCAGTCTGAACGGAAGGATGCGTGAGACAAAAAAGCGGCGCGCGCCCATATTGGCACCATGAGCAAAATCGAAACAGCCATCGCCGTGCCGGTCCGGCAGATCGTCCACCCCGCGCAGCTGGCGATCGGCAGCCTCATCGCCCTGTCGGGCCTTGCGCTGCTGATCGTCCGGCTGATCCCCGCCCTCTGACCCGATATTGGGCGATCAGCGGGCCAGTTCTTCGGTCGCGAAGGCGCGGATATGCTCGCCCAGATCCGGCCGTTCCAGCGCCAACGCCAAGTTCGCTTCGATATAGCCGGCCTTGGACCCGCAATCGAAACGGCGGCCCTCGAAGGTAACGCCGTGGAACGGCTGACTGCCGATCATGGCCGCCATGGCATCGGTCAGTTGAATCTCTCCACCCGCGCCCTTTTCCTGGGTTTCCAGGATCTTCATCACCTCCGGCTGGAGAATATAACGGCCCGGAACGATCAGGTTGGACGGCGCGGTCCCCTGTGCCGGCTTCTCGATCAGCCCGTTCACCTGCGTCAATGCGCCGTCGCGCGTCCCCGGATCGATCACGCCATAATTGGGCGTATCGTCCATCGGAATTTCCAGCGCGCAGACCAAATTGCCGCCGACTTTCTCATAGGCATCGACCATCTGCTTGAGGCAGCCATTGCCGCGCGCGCCCTTCATGAACTCGTCGGGCAGCAGGATGGCGAAGGGTTCGTCGCCGATAATGTCGCGCGCGCACCAGATGGCATGGCCCAGGCCCAGCGGCTCCTGCTGGCGGATGAAGACCGCGTTGCCGGGCTCTAGCCGCGTACCGTCCAGCGCCGACAGATCCTTGCCGCGTTCGCGCTGGGTCGCCTCCGCCTCATAGGCGATGTCGAAATAATCCTCGATCGCGCCCTTGCCGCGACCGGTGACGAAGATCATCTGCTCGATGCCCGCCTCGCGCGCTTCATCGACCGCATATTGGATCAACGGGCGATCGACCACCGGCAGCAATTCCTTGGGCACCGCCTTGGTCGCGGGCAGGAAACGCGTGCCAAGGCCAGCGACGGGAAAAACGGCTTTGCGAATTGGCTTGGTCAAAATGGGTTCCCCTTTGCGCGGACGCGACCCGGCTTTGGATTGCCGTCCAGACACGAAAGGTCAAGCGCCACGCAAATATTAAACTATGATGAAATCCCGCAGAACGCATGATGACATTCGTCCGAAAGATGATGTGGAGCATGTGGTGCGGAAACACCACCCACCCCCGCCATTTTCAGACCGCGAGCAGACGGTTCGCGACGCTTTCCAGCGCCGCAATTTCACCGTCCAGATGCTCAAACGCGACATGCTGGATATTGTTGCGTCCGTCGCGGCAGGTGAAGCCGCCCTCCTCGGGATGATGAAAACCCTGGATGATCAGCGCACGGAACCGGTCGATCCGCTGTATGTCGCGCTCGATCGCCGAAATCTCGGTCAATGCACTGGCGTTGCGGCGGTCGCGCATCGCCACCATCGTGCGCAATTCGGTCATCAGCTTGGCCATGCTGGGCCGGGTACGGGCGCCCACGACGCGAACGTCCCCCATGCCCTCTCGCAACAGCCCGATCTTGGCTTCCAAACTCTGTTCCAGCATCGTCCAGGCGCAGACGAGCCGCCCGACCGCGCAGAGCAGCGCCGCATCTTCCGGCGCATAGCCCGAAACCGACTTCACATTCACATCCGAAACCAAATGTACGCCCACGCCCCAAAATCTCCTCTTGGCTTCAAGCCTTCAGCCCTTGCGGGATAAAAGGCCAGAGCAGGGGCGCTTGGCTCCCCGCAGGCGCGGCACGGGCCATCGGCAGCCGTGCATAATCGACGGCGAGCGGAGCATGGCGAACGGAATCAGACGAATGGAGTCAAGGATTTAGCGGATCAGAAGTCGATGGCGATGCCCTTGCGCTCCCAGTCGCCATAGCGGACCGGGCTGAGCGCCTCCTCATGGCGCGAGGGCGCGTCGAGCGCGTCGGCCTGCGGCACGGGCGGGTTTTTGGACAGGTGGGCGGGCGGCTTCACATGCGCCGGGCGCTTGCCGTTGAAGGTTCCCATAAGTGCGGCCTTTCAATTGCGAACGGGGCCGATCCACCCCATATTCATGGCTGAGGCCCGCTATCTGGGCCGCAAAGGAGCGGAGTGCAAGTGAGCGGAATGAAGACGACCATGCTGCTGGCGGCGCTGACGGCGTTGTTCATGGCGCTGGGCTATACGCTGGGCGGCAGCGGCGGGGCGATCATCGCGCTGCTGGCGGCGGCGGGCATGAACCTCTTCACATTCTGGAACGCCGACAAGATCGTGTTGCGCATGCACGACGCGCGGGAAGTCGATGCGCAAAGCGCGCCCGATTTCTACAATCTGGTGCGCGATCTGGCGCAGCGGGCCGGGCTGCCGATGCCGCGCGTCTATATCATCGATCAGGACGCACCCAACGCCTTTGCCACCGGTCGCAATCCCGACAATGCCGCCGTTGCCGCAACCAGCGGCCTGTTGTCGATGCTGAGCCGGGACGAGGTGGCGGGCGTGATGGCGCATGAACTGGGCCATGTGAAGAATCGCGATACGCTGATCATGACGATGGTGGCGACCATAGCCGGCGCCATTTCGATGCTGGCCAATTTCGGCCTCTTCTTTCGCGGCAACGATCGGGATGGGCATGGCAATATGATCGCCAGCCTGCTGGCGGTGATCGTCGCGCCCTTTGCCGCGATGATCGTGCAGATGGCGATCAGCCGCACCCGCGAATATGGCGCCGACCGCGCCGGAGCGGAGATTAGCGGCAACCCGCAAGCACTTGCCTCCGCCCTCGCCAAGATATCGGGACAGGCCGAGCGCATCCCCAATCCGGTGGCGGAGCGCAATCCGGCGGCGGCACAGCTCTATATCGTGCCAACCCATGTGAGCGAGTTGTTCTCCACCCACCCTGCGACAGAGAAGCGCATCGCCGCCTTGCAGGATATTGCGGCGGACATGGGCGCGCCGGCGCTTCGCTCCGCGGCAATGCCGGCAGCGCCGCGCGCTTCGGCGCTGTCTCCCCATGCCGCGCCGTCCAAGGACCAGCCACGGCGCCGCAGCGCGCTCGACCCGAACGGGCGCTGATTTTCCATACATCCGTTCGTTTCGAGCGAAGTCGAGAAACGGGGCCACGCAGGCGCGCCACGCTTCTCGACATGCTCGAAGCGAACGGAGGTTGATTTTGGGGCCAATTGGCTTAACCGCCTTTCATGCCCCGCCCCCAAGATCGCAGCCGCCCTAAGCCCCCTCGCGCCGACGACGTCCCAGGCTTTCCCGCCCGCCGTGCAGCGCTCAAGCTGCTGGACGCGGTGTTGCGGCGGGGCGATCCGCTGGAACTGGCGCTGCATGGCGCGGCGCAGGGATTGCCGCCGGCCGACCGGGCGCTGGTCCATGCCATCGCCGCCGAAGTGCTGCGCCATCTGCCCGATCTCGACGCGATGATCGACGGCGCCACCAAGCAGATATTGCCCGACGATGCCAAGGCGCGGATGGTCCTGCGCATCGCGCTCGCGCAGACATTGGCGCTCGACACCCCGCCCCATGCCGCGATCGCCACCGCCCTGCCGCTGGTCGATGGCGGCCCGCGCAAGCTGGTCCATGGCGTGTTCGGCACGGTGACGCGCGGCGAACCCAGCCTGCCCGTGCCCCCAACCTTGCCGGCGCAGGTGGCGGAACGCTGGACCGGCCAGTGGGGCGATGCGATGCCGCAGGCCGCCGCCCATGCCTATGGCGTGCGACCGCCAGTCGATGTCAGCCTGCGCGACGCCGGTGAGACAGCGACTTGGACAGCGCAATTGGGCGGCACATCCCTCGCGCCCGGCCATGTCCGCCTGCCCGAAGGCACGAATATCCCCGACCTCCCCGGCTTTGCCGAGGGCGCCTGGTGGGTGCAGGATATCGCGGCCTCCTGCGCCGCGCGGCTGCTGGGAGCGGGCGAGGATCGCACCGTGCTGGACCTGTGCGCCGCGCCGGGCGGCAAGACGATGCAGTTGGCGGCGGCCGGATGGCGCGTGACCGCCATCGACCAGTCGAAGAAGCGGCTGGAGCGGCTGAGCGAAAATCTGACGCGCACGGGCCTGTCCGCCGAAGTAACGGCGGCCGACCTGCGCCAGTGGCAGCCGCAAGAGCCGGTCGACGCGATCCTGCTCGACGCGCCCTGTACTGCGACCGGCATCTATCGCCGCCATCCCGACGTGCTGCACCGCATCGGCCCGCGCCAGATTGCGGAACTAGCCGAATTGCAGGGTGAATTGCTGGCCCGCACCGCCGGCTGGCTGAAGCCGGGCGGGCACATCATCTACGCCACCTGCTCGCTGGAGCGGGCCGAGGGCGAAGAGCAGGTCGAACGCTTCCTGGCCGCTCATCCCGGCTTCGCGCTGCGGCCGATCGACCCGGTCGAACTGCCCGAGGGTATGGCACCGACCGAGCAAGGCTGGCTGCGCACCCTGCCCGACACATTGGCGGCGCAGGGCGGGACGGACGGATTTTTCATCGCGCGGCTTGCCAGACAGGCAAACTAAGCCTTAACCAAGTTTAGCCTATGGAAAGGCTCTTGTTTTTAAGGTCCGCCATGCGTCCGATCGAGCCTTTACCCCTTCATCATAGCTGGCCGCTCTACGACCTGCGCGCGCATCTTGCCCCCGTGCTGCTCGATTCCAGCATCGCCCGTAACGATGCGGCGCTGGCCGAACGGGGCCTGGGCCTGTGGCATTGCGACCTCAGCGATAACAGCATCAGCTGGACGGCGGGGGTCTATGATATCTTCGGGCTGGAACGGGACAGCAGCGTCTCCCGCCCGCTCTCCGCCTCCCTCTACGCCCCGGATTCGCGCGAGGCGATGGAGCGGCTGCGCGCCTATGCCATCCGCCACAAGCGCGGCTTCACGCTGGACGTCGATATTCATCAGGCCGACGGCATGGGGGAATGTGCGATGCGCCTGATCGCCGCGCCGGTGCTGAACGAGGTTGACGACGTCATCGGCCTGCATG
The DNA here is from genome assembly GCF_008710165.1 of Sphingobium limneticum. Taxonomy (NCBI): domain Bacteria; kingdom Pseudomonadati; phylum Pseudomonadota; class Alphaproteobacteria; order Sphingomonadales; family Sphingobiaceae; genus Sphingobium; species Sphingobium limneticum. The sequence continues at coordinate 103,612 of NZ_VYQA01000011.1, forward strand.
GCGTCAAGCAGTTGCTGCCCAAAGGCGCGGTCGCTTCGCAGAGGCTCGATCCCACGATTTTCGTCATGCTTTGAAAGGGGTTGGAGTCGATTTTAAAAATGCGCGGGAGAGGGCTGGTGCGGCTTCCAAACAACAATCGCGACTCGCCTGAAAATGTCCGTTGCCCTGCGCCCCGGCGGTGATTAAGGCGAACGGTTAATGACCCGTCCTATTCTCATTTCGCCCTCCATCCTGTCCGCCGACTTCGCCCGCCTGGGTGAGGAGGTCCGCGCCATCGACGCCGCTGGCTGCGACTGGGTGCATATCGACGTCATGGACGGGCATTTCGTGCCCAACATCACCATCGGCCCGGCCGTGGTGAAGGCGCTGCGCCCGCACACGCAAAAGACGTTCGACGTCCATCTGATGATCTCTCCGGTGGACCTGTATCTGGACGCCTTTGCCCAGGCTGGCGCCGACATCATCACCGTCCATCCCGAAGCCGGGCCGCACATCCACCGCTCCGTCCAGCATATCAAGTCGCTGGGCGTGAAGGCGGGCGTGGTGCTGAACCCCGGTACCCCGGCCAAGATGCTCGACTATCTGATGGATGATGTCGACCTGATCCTGGTGATGAGCGTCAACCCCGGTTTCGGCGGCCAGAGCTTCATCGAGAACCAGCTGCGCAAGATCGAGGCGATCCGCAAGATGATCGACAAGACCGGTCGCGACATTCACTTGCAGGTCGATGGCGGCATCGATTTCACGACCGCGCCCAAGGCGATCGCGGCCGGCGCCGACGTACTGGTCGCCGGCACCGCCACCTTCCGCGGCGGGCCAGACGCTTATGCCGACAATATCCGGAAGCTGCGGGGCGGGTGAGCGAACCCCGGCGCATCTCCCCCCGCTCCGCGCTCGATACCGCCCCGCAGGCGGCCGACGACAGCATAGAGCAGGGCAAGCGGCTCATCCGCGTCGCGGATGACAAGGGGCTGTCGCTGGCCCAGAAGATCGCCAATCAATTTTATCTGCTCAGCTGGAAGACGCCGATCCACGGCCGCAAGCTGAAGGGCAAATATCCGCTCAAGCTGCTGGCCGTGCCGGACGACGCCATTCCCGGCGACGGGCGCGCAGGCGCGGCGATGCGGGCGGGCTATTTCCTGTTCCGGGGACAGAAGCTGCCGGTCGAGAAGCTGGACTTCGCCCGGCTGACGGTCGGCCCCGCCTTCGCCGATTATCTGCACAGCTTCCGCTGGCTGCGCGACCTGTCCAGCGCCGCCTCGCGCGAACAGGGCGCGCCGATCGCCGAAACGGTGATGCGCAAATGGTTGGCGACCCATCATGAAACGCCCAGCGAGCCGGCCTGGCGCGCGGACAATGCCGGCTGGCGCCTGCTGTTCTGGACCGCCCATGCGCCGCTGATCCTCTCGTCCAGCGACCTAGTCTATCGCTCGCTCGTCCTGAACTGCATCGCGCGCACCGCCCGCCACCTCGACCGGAGCGCCGACAAGGCGCCGATGGGACTTCCCCGGCTCGTCGCCTGGAGCGGCATCGTCGCAGCGTCGCTGCTGATCCCCGGCGGCAACGCGCGCAAGCTGTTCGGCGAAGCCGGCCTCAAGCGCGCGATCGACAGCGGTTTTCACGCCGATGGCGGCATCGTGTCGCGATCCCCGCTGGCGCAGCTGGAAGCGGTGATGCTGCTGTCCATGGTGCAGGCCGTCTATGATGTGCGGCGCGAACCGGCGCCCGCCTGTCTTGGCGAAGGGCTGGCGCGCGCGGTGCCGGCCCTGCTGGGGCTGACCCATGGCGATGGCGGGCTTGGCAGCTGGCAGGGCGCTGGCGCGATCGCGCCGGATGCCGTCTCTGCCGTGGTCGGCGCCAGCCGGGTGCGCGCCCGGCCGCTGCGACAGGCACGCGACTGGGGCTATCAACGGATCGCCGCCGGCGCGACCGTGGTGCAGATCGATGCCGCCCCGCCGCCGGTCGCGCGGCTGGCCGAGGCTGGCTGCGCATCGACCGGCGCGATCGAGATCAGTGACGGCCCCCTGCGCCTGATCGTCAATTGCGGCGGCGCGGCATTGGAAGGCGCGTGGATTCCCCGCGATCTGGCGCAGGGCCTACGCACCACGGCGGCGCACAGCACGCTGGTTCTGAACGACAGCAATTCCACCGCCTTGCTGCCCGACGGCACGCTGGGCAAGGGCGTGACCGAGGTGGAGCTGAACCGGCAGGAACTGGACAATGGCAGTCGGCTGGACCTGTCCCATGACGGCTATGTCCGGCGCATGGGCTATGTGCATCGCCGCCTGCTGCTGATGAGCGGCGACGGCAAGGAAATTCGCGGCGAGGATATGCTGACCCCGGCAGAGCGCCGCCGCAAGCCATCGAAACAGCCGGTGCAGTTGCGCTTCCATCTGGCGCCGGGCGTGGAACCCACCCTGACCGCCGACAATATGGGCGCGCTGCTGCGCATCGACCTCGGCCCGCTCTGGCAGTTTCGCGCGGGCGCCGGCGCACTGAGCGTCGAGGACAGCCTGTGGGTCGATGGCGACGGACGCCCTCATCCGACCCGTCAGTTGGTCGTCACCGCCGAAGCGCTGCCGGGCGGATCGAGCATCGGCTGGATCTTCAAGCGGATGAACTGAACGGGCATAGCCATTGGCGGTTGGTATGAACATCGTATATACGATGTCATGACGAAAGGATCTGCCATGGCCAAAGATGCTTTGTTCACGATGAAGTTGGAAGCGGACCTTAGGGACGACTTCATGGCCGAAGCCAGCGCGCTCCATCGCCCGGCATCGCAGGTGCTGCGGGAACTGATGCGCGGTTTCATCCATGAACAACAGGAAAAGCGCAGTTATCAGGCCTTTCTGGAAACCAAGGTCGGCAATGCGCGGGCCGCGATCGCAGCAGGCGACAGCCTGACGGACGAAGAGGTGGAAGCGGAATTCGCGGCACGGCGCGCGGCGGCCACCCGCTCCGAATGAAGGTCCGCTGGTCGGCCCAGGCCCGACACGACCGCGTCGCCATTTGGGACCATATCGCTGCCGACAATGGCGATGCCGCTATCCGGATGGACAAGGCGTTTAGCGACACGGCCCGACGACTGGCCGACTTTCCTTTCATCGGCCACACTGGACTGGTTGCCGGTACGCGCGAAATCAGCCCCCATCGGAACTATCGGCTCGTCTATGAAGTGCGGGATGATATCGTCTGGATTCTGACCATCGTCCACGCCGCACGGCAATGGCCGCCAGAATGACGGGTTTCAGAAAAGCCATCCTTTCCCGTCGGCTATCGCACCCCTGCCTTTCTCATCGGCACAAACATGCCTCGGGGCTGTATTTTTGCCCCATCTGGCACTAAGGGACCGGCGCAAAGCCGTACCGCTCTTTGCCATAGGAAAGCCACAGCCTCATGACTGACGTCACCATCAAGCGCGCCCTATTGTCCGTGTCCGACAAGGCCGGCCTCATCGAACTGGGCGAGGCGCTTGGGCGTCATGGCGTCGAACTGGTGTCGACCGGCGGCACGGCCAAGGCGCTGCGCGAAGCGGGGCTGGAGGTGAAGGATATTTCCGACCTGACCGGCTTCCCCGAAATGATGGACGGCCGCGTCAAGACGCTGCATCCCAAGGTGCATGGCGGCCTTTTGGCCGTGCGCAACAATGCCGAGCATGTGGCGTCGATGGACGAACATGCAATCGGCGCGATCGACCTGGTGGTCGTCAACCTCTACCCCTTCGCCGCGACGGTCTCCAAGGGTGCGGACCGCGACGAGATTATCGAGAATATCGACATCGGCGGCCCGTCGATGGTCCGCTCGGCCGCCAAGAACCATGAAAGCGTCGCGATCGTCACCGATCCGGCCGACTATGCCCGGCTGATCGAGGAAATGGCGCAGAAGGGCGGCGCGACCAGCTACGACTTCCGCCGCCTGCTCGCGGCCAAGGCCTATGCCGCCACCGCCGCATATGATTCCATGATCGCCAGCTGGTTCGCCTTTGCCGATCAGGGCACCGCCTTCCCCGAAACGCTGGCCGTCGCAAGCAAGCTGGGTTCGACCCTGCGCTATGGCGAAAATCCGCACCAGTCGGCCGCGCTCTATCTGCCCGTCGGCCCGTCGGCGAAGGGCATCGCCCAGGCCGAGCAGATTCAGGGCAAGGAACTGAGCTACAATAATTATAACGACGCCGACGCCGCGCTGGAGCTGGTCAGCGAATTTCGCGATGGCCCGCCGACCGTGGTGATCGTGAAGCACGCCAACCCTTGCGGCGTCGCCACCGGCGAGACGCTGATCGAAGCCTATGAAGCGGCGCTCGCCTGCGACAGCGTATCGGCATTTGGCGGCATCATCGCCGTCAACCGCCCGCTCGACGGCCCGACCGCCGAAGCGATCAGCGGCATCTTCACCGAAGTCGTCGCCGCACCCGGCGCCGATGACGAAGCCAAGGCGATCTTTGCGAAGAAGAAGAACCTCCGCCTGCTGCTGACCGGCGACCTGCCCGATCCGGCCCGTCCCGGCCTGCAGATCAAGAGCATCGCGGGCGGCCTGCTGGTCCAGAGCCGCGACAATGGCCAGGTGACGCAGGACGCGCTGAAGGTCGTCACCAAGCGCGCGCCGACCGAGCAGGAACTCAAGGACTGCCTGTTCGCCTGGACCGTGGCCAAGCATGTGAAGTCCAACGCCATCGTCTATGCCAAGGATGGCAGCACGGCAGGCGTGGGCGCGGGCCAGATGAACCGCCTCGAATCCGCGCGCATCGCCGCGTGGAAGGCGAAGGATGCCGCCGAAAAGGCCGGCTGGGCGACGCCGCGCACCATCGGCTCGGCAGTCGCTTCCGACGCCTTCTTCCCCTTCGCCGACGGCCTGCTCGCCGCGGTGGAAGCGGGCGCGACGGCGGTGATCCAGCCAGGCGGCTCGATCCGCGACGACGAAGTGATCGCGGCTGCGGACGAAGCCGGCCTGGCCATGATCTTCACCGGCATGCGCCACTTCCGCCACTAAAAGCTGTTGCGGGTGCGAAGGCAAAGTCTTCGCACCCGCAAAAATCGCGGAAAACCGCCAATTTTTGTGAAGTGGCCTCTTTTCAACCCTGCCGGGCGCGCTTATTTATAGGGGCGACCCTACTTCCACGTCAGACGTGGGGCGAACGATAAAAACATGTTCGACAGGAGATATAGGATGACCAGAAAGACGTGGGTGGCGCTGGCCGCCACGATGGCCCTTGCGCTGCCCGGTGTGGCAAGCGCCGGCAGCAACGACATGGATGTGGTGGTGGATGGCCATGCCGGCACCGAAACGCGCAGCATCGCCGTGTCGGTGGCCGACCTCAACCTTGCCAGCACCAACGGCATGCGCCGCGCCGATTCCCGCATTGTCCGCGCGTCCAAGCAGGTATGCGGCTATGTGAACGGATCGGTCCTGCCCGCTACCGACGGCTATCGCGATTGCTATGGCAGCGCGATCGACGGGGCGCGCGCCGATCTGAGCACCCTGGCCCAGCGCCAGAGCTAGAGCGTTTTCTAAGCAGGTGGAACCACCTGCTGACTCGGAAAACGCGGCAAACCGAAAACTTGGAGCAGCCGAGCCGATGCAATCGGATCGGCTGCTCCAAATCGCCGAATCATTTCCCCACGAAGGGAAATCGCAAGGGCCGTTCCACAATATTGGAGCGGCCCTTTGTCGTGGCAGCCCGTCATGCTTACCGCCTATTAACCACTCCTTAGAGGATTTCCTTCAGTCCCGGAGGCACGAAATATCTCTCGGGGAACTGCCTGCCATGCCGCGTACCGATCACAGCGTCGACGTTGCCATCATCGGTGCCGGCCCGGCCGGGCTGACCGCCGCCTATCTGCTGACAAAGCAGGGACTTAACGTCACGGTGATCGAGAAAGACCCGGTCTATGTCGGCGGCATCAGCCGCACGGTGGAACTGGACGGTTTCCGATTCGACATTGGCGGACACCGATTCTTCTCGAAGTCGCAGCAGGTCGTGGACCTGTGGAACGAGATACTGCCCGACGATTTCATCCAGCGTCCGCGGATGAGCCGAATCTATTACGAGGGCAAATTCTACAGCTATCCGCTCCGCGCGTTCGAAGCGCTGTGGAACCTCGGCATCTGGCGCTCGACTCTGTGCATGGCGAGTTTCGCCAAGGCGCGGCTCTTCCCGAACCGCAACGTCCGCTCCTTCCAGGACTGGACCGTCAACGCGTTCGGTCACAAGCTTTTCTCCATCTTCTTCAAAACCTATACGGAGAAGGTGTGGGGCATGCCCTGCAACGAAATGTCGGCCGACTGGGCGGCGCAGCGGATCAAGGGCCTGTCGCTCTGGGGCGCGGTGGTCGATGGGCTGAAGCGCAGCCTTGGCCTCAACAAGAAGCCCAATGACGGCATGGCGACCAAGACGCTGCTGGAAACGTTCCGCTATCCCCGCCTTGGCCCCGGCATGATGTGGGAAGCCGCGCGCGACAAGGTGGTCGAAGGCGGCAACCAGGTGCTGATGGCGCACAGTTTCAAGCGGCTGGAAGAGGATAAGGCCAACGACCGCTGGCGCCTGATCGCGACCGGGTCGGACGGCGATGTCATCATCGATGCCGCCCATGTGATTTCGTCGGCGCCGATGCGCGAGCTGGCGGGCCGTATTCACCCCCTGCCCGAGACGCTGCCGCAGGCGATGGAGCTGAAATATCGCGACTTCCTGACCGTGGCGCTGATGGTGAAGGGGGAGGATATCTTCCCCGACAACTGGATCTATATCCACGACAGCAAGGTGCAGGTCGGCCGCATCCAGAATTTCCGCAGCTGGTCGCCCGAAATGGTGCCCGATCCTTCGCTCGCCTGCGTGGGCCTGGAATATTTCTGTTTCGAAGGGGACGGCCTGTGGTCCGCGCCCGACGCCGATCTGATCGCGCTCGCTACCCGTGAAATGGCGCAGCTTGGCCTGTGCAGCCCTGACGATGTCGTGGGCGGTGCGGTGGTGCGGCAGGAAAAGGCCTATCCCGTCTATGACGACGATTATGCCGCCAATGTGCTGGCGATGCGCAGCGAACTGGAAGCCCGTTACCCCACGCTGCATCTGGTCGGCCGCAACGGCATGCACCGCTATAATAATCAGGACCATGCGATGATGACGGCGATGCTGACCGTGCGCAACATCGTCGCAGGCGCGCGCGTCCATGACGTGTGGCAGGTCAATGAAGATGCCGAATATCATGAGGCTGGCGATGAAGGCCAAGATGCAGACGCGCAGGCTGCCCTGTCCAGCGTCCGCGCGGTCCCTTCGCGCTTGAAGGCCGCCTGACGCGCATGACAGCGCGGATCGGCGCGCTGCTGGCACGGCTGATGTTCGCCCGCTATCTGCTGGCGAGCATCTGCGCGCTGGGCAGCGATTTCGCCACCTTCCTGATGCTGGACCATGGCGGCGCCGCGCCGATGATGGCCGCGCTGGGCGGCTATCTGGTCGGCCTGATCGTCCATTGGATCATTTCCGTCCGCTTCGTCTTCGATCTGGAGGGCGGCCCAACGCATGTGCAGCGCATCGGCTTCATCGTCAGCGCCGCGATCGGCATGGGCATCACCATGGCGCTGGTCGGTGTGCTGAGCGCTCTTGGCATCGCGCCGGCACTCGCCAAGCTATTGTCGGTGCCGGTCAGTTTCCTGTCCGTCTATGCGATCCGCAAATATGGTATTTTCGCGCGCGCCTGACGCCCCGCGCGCCACCTTATGGGCGCTGCTGCTATGGCTGCTGTGCAGCATGGCGATGCTCTGGCTGTTCCGGGGCGACCTGCCGACGCTGGGCTTTCGCGATCCCGATGATGCGATGCGGCTGGCGCAGGTGCGCGACTGGATCGGCGGGCAAGCCTTTTGGGACGTCAGCCAGCATCGCGTGAACCCGCCGGTCGGCGGCCCGATGCACTGGTCGCGGATCGTCGACATGCCCATCGCGGCACTGATGCTGCTGCTCACCCCCATGATCGGCGCGGCCGGTGCGGAACTGGTCGCCTGCGCCACCGTGCCGCTGTTGCTGCTGGGTGGCCTGACCGTCGCTCTCCTTATCGCCGCGCGCCGTGTGGCCGGCAGCGGCATCGCCCTGCTGAGCGTCGCGCTGCTGCTGACCGCGCCCAGCATATTGGTGCAATTCACCCCGCTGCGCATCGACCATCATGGCTGGCAGATCATGCTGGCCGCGCTGGCGCTCTGCGGCGCGATCGATACCCGGCCGTTGCGCGGGGGGATCGTTACGGGCCTTGCGCTCGCCCTCTGGCTCCAGATTTCGAGCGAGGCGCTGCCCTATGGTGCGCTGTTCGCTGCTACTTTCGCCCTGCGCCACTGGCATGCACGGGATCAGGCGCCGCGCTTCATCGGCTTTGCGCTGCTGCTGGGCGGCGGCGCGCTCATACTGCTCGCCCTGCTGCGCGGGCCGCAAGCCTTGCTGGCGCGCCAGTGCGATGCCTTGTCCTTCGTCTATCTCTGGCCGCTGGTCGCGCTGGCGCTGACGGTCGCGCTTGCGGCGCAATTGGTTGGCACCGCAACCGCCCGATCCCGCTTCCTGATCGCCGCGATCGGCGGTGGGGCAGCCCTCGCCACCTTCCTCGTCACCGGCGGACCATGCCTGTCGGGCGATCCTTTCGCCGCATTGGGCCCGGTGGCCTATCGGCTCTGGTATCTGCAAGTCATGGAAGGCCGGCCGATCTGGGAACAGAGCCTGTCGATGCAGGGCGTCATCCTGCTGCCTCCGCTGCTGGGCCTTGGCGCCAGCCTGATGGCCGCACGGCACACCCATGGCGAAGCGCGGATGCGCTGGCTGACGCTGCTGATGCTGCTGGCCGGCGCGACCCTTGTGTCGTTGCTGGTGATGCGGGCCTTGTCGGTCGCCCATGTCTTTGCCCTGCCCGGCATCGCCTGGCTGTTGCTGCGCCTGTTCGACAAGGCGCAGGCGTCCCCCATGGCGCTGGTGCGGGTGCTGGGGTCGGTCGCGCTGGTATTGCTGACGCCTGCCGGCCTGTGCGCCGCCTGGGTAGCCATTGCCGCCAAACCGGAACCTGCCAAGGCCGTCAGCGCCAATTGCCGTGCAGCCTCCGTGCTGGCCCCGCTCAAGGCGCTTCCCACAAGCACCCTGTTCGCGCCGCTCGACCTTGGCCCCGACATTCTCGTCCAGACGCACCACAGCGTCATCGGCACCGCCCATCATCGCAACGCGGCCGGCATCACCGCCGTGATCGAAGGGTTCGTCGATGCGCCCGATCAGGCGCGCATCGTGATCGGCCGAACCCGCGCCCGCTACATCCTGACCTGCGACGGCCTGACCGAATATCGGCTTTACGGACAGGAAAATGCCAAGGGGCTGGCAGCGCTGCTCGCCAGGGGCAGGATTCCCGCCTGGCTGGAACCGATACCCGCCAAGGCGCCGTTGCGCCTCTATCGGATCAAAGCGGACTTCAAAATGCGCTAAGGATCAATGGGTCGCCGGCCTGAACAGCCGCTTCCACCAGCTGCCGCCCGACTGCATCACATGCCGGCGGAACAGCAGCACGCCCACCCGGATGATCAGCGCCACGAAGCTCGCCTGCCAGACCAGAGCGACCAGATGCGGCCAGACCGCCCCGTCCTGCGCCGCCCGCGCGATCATGGCGAAGGGCGAACTGAACGGGAAGATGCAGGCCGCGACCTCCGCTGGCGACCCCATATGATCGACCGCATAGCTGGCGAAGAAGAAGATCAGCATCTGCGCCATGGTGATCGGCATATTGAGCGTCTGCACCTCACGCACCGTCGCCGCCTGCGCCCCGATGCCCAGGAAGAGCGAACCGAGCAACGTATAGGCCATGGCGAAGTATAGCACCGCCAGCATCAGGAAGAGCGGCCAGCCCACCGCCGGCGCCGGCAAAGCCCCGCCCCCGCCATGCAGGCCCAGAAAGATGGCGAAGGCCGTGCCGCCCCAAAAGGCGATGCCCACGAAACTCATCGCCAGCATCGCCATCAATTTGCCGAGGAAGATCGCGTCGATCGGCACGGCGGCGGCCAATATCTCGATGATCTTGTTGGTCTTTTCCTCGACCAGATTGGACAGGATCATGCCCGCGAGCAGGATGGTGAGGAAGAACATCACCACCTGCGCCACCCGGCCGATCAACAAGCGCGCCTGCGCCTGCGCGCCCAGGCTGGTCGTCACTTCCTGCCGCTCGACGGTCACGAATTTCAACGTGCGCTCCGTCAGGGCGGCGGTGGACAGAAGGCTGATGTCGCCCTGCAACTTGTCCAGATCCTCCACCTTGCCGGTCAGTACGGGGCTGTTCAGCGTGCCGGACAGGATCGCCACAACCTCCGAATCCGGCCGGGCCAGCTGGATGCGCGGCGCGGGTGCGGACGGCACCGTGCGCAGGCGGGGCAAGGACTGGTCGCCCATACGCTGCGCCAGCCGATCATGCGCCCGCTCCAGCGCGCCCGCGTCCGCCGCCGACATGGCGACGCCCACGATCGGGCGCAAATCCGTGCTGCTGATCTTGTCGCCCAGCCCGCCAAAGGCGAAACCGATCAGGATCGGCAGCATCGGCCCGAGCAGGAACAGGATGAAGGTCCGCGACAGCACGACGGCGGTGAAATCCCGCCGGGCGATGACGAAGGCGGCGCGCCACAACTGCATCATGGCTGCGCCTCCTGCGGAACGTCACCCTGCATCTGGCGCGCCGCCGCTTCCCCCGCGATCGCGACGAACGCGTCGTGCAAGCCCGGCCGCTCGATCGACAGGCTTTCGATTCCCGCCTGCCCATCGATCAGCGCGCGTAACAAGGGTTCGATCCCTTCGTCGGGCAGGGCGAAATGCCATGTCCCCTCCTCCGCCATCGTGTCGGCCGGCAAAGCGCGGCGCCAGGCGCCATCGCTCGTCCGCGTGCGCAGCCGCACCTGCGATCGCAGCCGGTCGCGCGCATCGCCCGGCGTCCCTTCGAACCGGATGCGCCCGCCCGCGACGATGGCGATCCGCTCGCACAGCCGATCGGCATGGGCGATGACATGGGTGGAAAAGAGGATGGTGACGCCATCGCGCGCCTGCTGCCGAATCAACGCCTCCAATTTCTCCTGATTGATCGCGTCGAGGCCGGAAAAAGGCTCGTCCAGCACGATCAGCCGGGGACCATGGACGATGGTGCCGAACAGCTGCACCGTCTGGGCCATGCCCTTCGACAATTGCCGGATCGGCTTGTCCATCGCCGCGCCCATGCCGTGCGCGTCCAGCATCGCCTTCGCGCGCTTGCGCCCCTCGGCCAGCGGCAACCCGCGCAGCGCGCCCATGAAGGCGACCGCTTCATAAGCCTTCATCGAGGGATAAAGGCCGCGCTCTTCGGGCAGATAGCCGACCTGGCTCGCCATGCGCAGCGGCTGCGCCTCGCCCAGCAGGGTGCGATGCCCTTCATCCGGGTCGATGATGCCCAGCAGCGTGCGCAGCAGCGTCGTCTTGCCCGCGCCATTGGGGCCGAGCACGCCATAGATGGTGCCCGCCGGCACGGCGATGTCGATGCCATCCACCGCACGGAAGCTGCCGAAAGTCTTGACAAGCCCATGCCCCTCTACGGCATAGGCCGGGATGGAGGCGGGGGACGAGGCCGTTATGTCGCCGATCATCCCGCCCTGATAGTCTGGACCCGTGCCCGTGCCTATTAAAACCTTGGCCCACCCCTTGGAACAGCGCCTGAAGGCGGAAGCGGCGCGGCTGGGCTTTGCCGCCTGCCGCATCGCGCCCGCCGATGTCGCGCCCAAGACCGGGGAGCGGCTGCGCCAATGGCTGGACGCGGGCCATCATGGCGACATGCTGTGGATGGAGGATCGGGCCGAACAGCGGGGGTCGCCCAAGGGGCTGTGGCCAGACGTGCGCAGCGTCATCATGCTCGGCATGAGCTATGCGCCGGGGCGCGATCCGCTGGGGCTGGCCGATGTGCCCGACCGGGCGCGCTTTTCGGTCTATGCGCAGGGCAAGGATTATCATGACGTCGTCAAGAAAGCCCTCAAGGCGCTGGCCCGCTGGCTGGTGGAGCAGCAACCAAGTGCGCTCAAGGTGTTCGTGGATACGGCGCCGGTGATGGAAAAGCCGCTGGCGCAGGGCGCGGGCCTGGGCTGGCAGGGCAAGCATAGCAATCTGGTCAGCCGCGACCATGGCAGCTGGCTGTTCCTGGGCGCCATCTACACCGAAATGGCGCTGGAACCCGACAGCGGCGAGCGCGACCATTGCGGCAGTTGCAGCGCCTGCATCAACGCCTGCCCGACCGACGCCTTCCCCTCCCCCTATGTGGTCGATGCGCGGCGCTGCATCTCCTACCTCACCATAGAGCATAAGGGGCCGATCCCGGAGGATTTGCGCGCCGGGATCGGCAACCGCGTCTATGGCTGCGACGATTGCCTGTCGGTCTGTCCGTGGAACAAGTTCGCCGATCATGCCGCAGCGAACAAGGCGTTCATCGGCCGCGCCGAACTGGCCGCGCCGGCGATCGGCGACCTGCTCGACCTGGACGACGCGACCTTTCGCGAGATTTTCTCCGGCTCCCCGATCAAGCGCATCGGCCGCAACCGCATGGTCCGCAACGCCGCGATCGCGGCGGGCAATAGCGGTGACACGCGTTTGCTGGCACGGCTGGAGGCGCTGGTCGCGGACGAAGACCCGGTCGTGGCGGAAGCGGCGACATGGGCGATCGGGAAGCTGACGGGGTAAACGGCGGGGAAAGAGCGGCCGGTATTTCTCCCCTCCCTGCCAAGGGAGGGGCTGGGGGTGGGTACGCCGCGCAGCGGCGCTCTATCGTCTATAGGCAGAAGGCTCGCTTCGCTCACCACCCACCCCAACCCCTCCCTTAAAAGGGAGGGGCTTATAGCTGGTTTCGCCTCGTCCCATCGGTCCAAGCAAAATCCTTCCAATGTAGGATTCGCTCTGATCTATCCTCGTGGATGGCCTCGCTTTTCCCCTCCCGCCCACGGCAGCAATCACAGGCGCATGCGCGCACGCTTCGCGGAAGCCTTGGAGAGGCGTTGGTAAAGCCTTGGGGACGCCTCGCGAGCGTGTTGCGAGCGCTTCGGGGCGAAAGGCCGTGTAACGGTGTGAACTTTGCCGCTGCGCCTATTTCGCCTGCAACGCCGTGGCGCAGGCGGCGGGATCGACGTCGGTGCCGGTCGGGCTGCGCGCATCGACATGGGTGACGACCGGCTCCTTGCCGCGCGCGGGCGCATAAAGATAGGCGTCGAGGATGCAACGGCCGTTGGCGAACTGCAATTTGCGCACCGTCGTCTCGCGAATGTCGAGCCGGGGTTCGCCGAACATCTGGGTCAACCGCCGCGCGTCGGCGCCCATCAGCGGTCCCTGCTTCATGAAGGCGCTGGCCGGCGGTCCGGGCGGCGGCGCGATCGGCCGGGCGGGGGGCACGACCGTCCCGGCGCCGCAGGCGGCCAGCGGCAGGGCCAGCAGGGACGTCAGGCCCGAACGGAAGGTCTTCATGATGTCTTCGTCTTTCGGCCCAGCAGCATATGGACCGCCATAGCCGCGCTGAAGATCGGCGCAAGCAGGTTGGCGACCGGCACCAGGAACAGAAGCGCCGAAACGAGGCCCATGAGCCACCGGCTGCTACGACTGAGCGGCGGGAGGGTCGGATGACGCGGCTCCACCATGTCGGCCATGTCGCGGCCAAGCAGATAGGCGTTGAGCGCCAGGAACAGCCCGATCGTCCCCACCCCCGTCACCAGCAACAGGATATAGGCGGGCAGCGCGAGCAGATTCCAGCCGACCGTCCGGGCGACCGATCGACAGGCGAAGCGCAGGCTGCGCGCCCAGCCGACCGGGCGCGCGGTGACATGGGGATAATCGTCGCGCTCCACCGCCTCGATAATATCGTCGGCGAACAGGCCCATCACCGCCATCGCGGTGGCGCGGAACAGCAGCCAGCCGGACGCGACCATCAGCAGCGCGGTCGCCGTCGCCTCGCCCCAATTGCCCCAGCTGGTGCCGCCGCCCCAGCCGAAATGCAGCCGCAGCGCGTGGAAGCCGAACCAGAAAGCGACCGCCAGCCCGGCGAAGAGCAGCAGGGTCAGGATGATCGTCTTGATCAACAGGCGCAGCGCTGCGCCGTGAAAGATGGAGGGAAAGGCGCGCAGGGCAGCGGTCAGGACCATCGCCCAGCTATCCTACCGCCCGGCCATCAGGTCAATCACCGGCGTTGCAGGGGAAAGTTGCATGGGGCCGGCCGGACCGGTAAAGGCCGTGAAATTTTATTTCTTCCATCAGACTAAGGATAGTGCGTGACCGCTTCTGCCCCCACTTTGGATGTCGTCGCGATCGGCAACGCCATCGTCGACGTGATCGCCCGCAGCGACGACGCCTTTCTGGCGCAGCATGCCCTGACCAAGGGCGGCATGCAGCTGATCGACGCCGACATGGCAGAGACGCTCTATGCCGACATGGGCCAGGCCAAGGAAATCAGCGGCGGATCGGCCGCCAACACGCTGGCCGGCCTGGCGGCGCTGGGCAAGAAGTGCGGTTTCATCGGTCAGGTCAATGACGACCAGCTGGGCGCGGTCTTCGCGCATGACGTCCATGCGCTGGGCATCCGGTTCGACACGCCCGCGGTGCAGGGCGACATTCCGACCGCCCGCTGCCTGATCCTGGTGACGCCGGACGCGCAGCGGACCATGAACACCTTCCTGGGTGCCTCGCAATTCCTGCCCGAAGCGGCGCTGGACCTGGACATGATCCGCTCGGCCGGCATCCTGTATCTGGAAGGCTATTTGTGGGATCCGGCGCAGCCGCGCGCGGCGATGCGCGCCGCGATCGAGGCCGCGCATGAGGCCGGTCGCAAGGTCGCCTTCACCCTGTCCGACAATTTCGTGATCGACCGCCATCGCGCCGATTTCATCGACCTGATCGAACAGGGGCTGATCGACATCCTCTTTTCGAACGAGGGCGAGATCCAGTCGTTGGCGCAGGTCGACGATTTCGATGCCGCGCTGGCGCGCTTCGCCGACAAGGTGCCGGTGCTGGTGTCGACCCGCAGCGAAAAGGGCGCGGTCGCCATCGTCGACGGCGTACGCCATGAAGCGCCCGCCGCTCCGGTCGCGCAGATCATCGACACGACCGGCGCGGGCGATCTGTTCGCCGCCGGCTTCCTGGCCGCGCATATCGACGGGCGCAGCGTTGAAGATGCGCTGGCGCTGGGCGCCGCCGCCGCCGCCGAAGTCATCTCGCATTGGGGCGCGCGCCCCGAGGAAGATCTGGGCGTGATCCGCGACAAGCTGTTCGCCTGACCTGACCGAAAAAGGCCCGCCTCTCCATCGAGAGGCGGGCCTTTTTTTATGCGGGCTTCTGCTTGCGGAACAGGGCGCGGTCGTCGGAGCCGAAGCCCCAGCGCCAGATGACGAGGCCGTAGGCGCCCAATATCGCCCAGACGCCGACCGCCAGTTCGACCCATTCGAAACGGGCCGGCAGAGCGACGAAGCCCGCCCCGACGATACAGGCCACACCCGCCGCGCTCAGCAGCGGCCAGCGCCAGGCGTTGATCGGCGCGTCGAGCAGGCTGGAGAGCAGCCGCGCCTTGACGAAGGCGCTCACGCCCAGCGCCAGGCAAAGCGCCAGCGCCGGCGCGGCGGCGATCCACATGACTTCCATGCCCAGCGCCCGCGCCGCGAAGATCAGGGCGAAGCTGAAGGCCGCCTGCAACCCGATCATGAAGAGGGAGATCATGAGATTGCGATGGCGGGCGATATAGACCAGCGCCGATTCGCTGACGACGGCGGTGGCCGCGACCACTTCGGCCAGCAGCAGGAAGGCGAGCGCGCCGGTGCCGCCCACGAAATGCGGACCGACCAGACCCATCACCGCTTCGCCCGGAATGCCGAGCGCCAGGGCGATGCCCGCCTGCGCTGCGATGATCCAGAAGCCGACCTGGCTGACCTGCTTGGCGATGGCGGCCAAATTGTTTTCGGCGAGGTTGCGGGTGATGACCGGGCCGAGAATCGGGTCGAAGCTGGTCTTCAATTTCTGCGGCAGCGACGCGACCTGCTGCGCGACATAATAGATACCGATCACCGCCGGGCTGACGAACAGGCCCAATATCGCCATGTCGAGCCGGCGCGATCCCCATTCGACCCCGTCCGCCGCCGCCAGCGGCAGGTTGCGACGGGCGAGGCGCCAGAGCCGGCCCGGATCGGGGCGCCAGCCGGTCGGCCGGCCATAATGGCGGATCATCGGGATGATGGACGCGACAAAAGCCGCGATCATCGACACGGCATAGGAGAGGATGAGGCCGTCGCGGGTCGAGTAGAAAGCGAAGGCGAAGGCGCCGATGCTGATCGTCCAGGGTTCGATGATGGACCGCGCCCGGACGGTCGCGCCGACATCGAAGCGATAGGCGCAAGCGGCCAGCGCCACGTCCGATCCCGCCACGCCGATCACCACCAGCGCCAGCAACCGGTCGAGGCCGTTGATGCTGCTGTTGGGGAACATCGCCTGCGGAAAGGCGATGAGGATCGCCGAACCCAGCAAGGCCGCGAGCAGTGTCACGACCATCGCGTCGGTCACGACATGATTATGCGGCCGTTCCGTCTGCGACAATGCGCCGGCCAGGCCGCGCTTCAGGCCCAGCGTCGCGATCTGGGCGACGAATTCCACCACCAGCACGGCATAGGCGAAGCGACCCAGCGCTTCGGCGCCATACCAGCGCCCCGCGATGAACAGGAATGGCAGGCGCGCAGCCAGTCGCAGCAGGAAACCGAAGATATTGGTCCGCCCGCCCTTGGCCAGAGCGGCGATATCATCCTGATCCTTGGATGGAGACGCCTCTGTCGCCAACGAACTGTGAACCCCTTGTGTCATTCTCTGTTGCTATATCTGTTCGTTGTAGGCGCAATGCAGCGGCAGCGCGACGGGTTATTCAGGGCGCAGCGGCCGGGCGAGCAGCGCGTCGATGACCTGCGCCAGCGGCGCGGCCTCCATCAGCAGGGCGCAGACCGCCTCCACCACCGGCATTTCGACGCCGGCCGCGCGGGCGGCATCGCGCAGGACGGGCGCGGTATGCGCCCCTTCCGCCACGGTGCGACGGTTGGACAGGAGGTCGGTGGCGCTGCCGCCTCCACCCAGCCCCTTGCCGAGGGAAAAGTTGCGCGAATTGGTGGAGGAGCAGGTGAGGACCAGGTCGCCCAGCCCCGACAGTCCGCCCAGCGTTTCCGCCCGCGCGCCGCGCGCCAGGCCAAAGCGGGTCATTTCGGCAAAGCCCCGGCTGATCAGCGCAGCGCGGGCGTTGAGGCCCAGGCCCGCCCCCTCCGCAACACCGCAGGCGATGGCCAGCACATTCTTGACCGCGCCGCCGATCTCCGCGCCGATGACGTCGTCCGACAGATAGGGGCGGAAGGCCGGCCGGGCGATCCGGGCGGCCAGGCGCTGGCCCAGCTCGCGGTCTTCGCAGGCCAGGGTGATGGCGGTCGGCAGGCCCTTCGCCACTTCATGGGCGAAGGTGGGGCCGGACAGGACGGCGATGGGCGAGGTCGGCTGCGCCTCTTGCGCGACCTGCGACATGAGCAGGCTGGTGCCGGCCTCTATCCCCTTGGAACACAGGACGAGCGGGACGCCGGCCGGCGCCTGCGCGACGACGCTGCGCAGATGCTGGGCGGGGCTGACCACCAGCAGCAGGTCGCAATCCGACAGATCGGCCATGCTGCCCGTCGCCGCAATCGAGGACGAGAGCGGAATATTGGCGAGATAGAGCGGATTTTCATGGGTGCGATTGATCGCATCCACGACATCGGGCTCCAGCGCCCACAGGGCGACCGGCTGGCCGTCGCTGGCCAGCAATTGGGCCAGCGCCGTGCCCCAGGCACCTGCCCCTATGACTCCAGCCTTCATGCCTTCACTCCTGCTCCACGGGCCTTTTCCGCCGCCGGGTCGAGCGGCCAGCGCGGCCGGGCGGGTACGGTCAGATCATCGACAAGGCCGACCGCATAGCGCTCCGCCCCGGCCCAGGCGATCATCGCCGCATTGTCGGTACACAGCCATAGCGGCGGCGCGACGAAGGGCAGGTCATGCGTTGCGGCCAGCTGTTCGAGCGCGGTGCGGATCGGTTGATTGGCGGCCACGCCACCCGCCACGACGAGCGCAGTGACGCCCTCGCTTGTCGCCAGCGCACGACGGGTGCGGTCGATCAGGCAGTCGATCACCGCCTGCTGGAACGATGCGGCGATGTCTTCGGTCGCATATTGGCCCGACTGGACAGCGCGCATCACCGCGCTTTTGAGGCCGGCGAAGGAGAAATGCGGTTCGGACGTGCCGACCAGCGGGCGCGGCAAAGGCACCGCCTTGGGATTGCCCTGCGCCGCCGCCTTTTCCACCTGCGGACCGCCGGGATAGCCAAGGCCCAGCAGCTTGGCCGTCTTGTCGAAGGCTTCGCCCGCCGCATCGTCGATCGTGGTGGCCAGGCGCGCATAATCGCCCGGCCCCTTCACATGGAGCAACTGGCAATGGCCGCCCGATACGAGCAGCAACAGATAGGGGAATTGCAGCGTCGGATCGGCCAAGCGCGGCGAAAGCGCATGCCCTTCCAGATGATTGACCGCGACCAGCGGCTTGCCGGCCGCATGGGCGAGCGCCTTTCCGGTGACGAGGCCGACCATCACGCCGCCGATCAGGCCGGGGCCAGCGGTCGCCGCGATCACGTCTACATCCGCCAGCGTCATCTTTGCGTCGGCAAGCGCGGCCTCGATCAACGGGCTGAGCGCTTCCACATGGGCGCGGGCGGCGATTTCGGGGACGACGCCGCCATAGGGGCGGTGCGCTTCCTCTTGCGTGGCGAGGCGATGCGCCAGGATTCGGCCATCGGCCGTCACAAGCGCCGCCGCGGTTTCGTCGCAGCTCGATTCCAGGCCGAGGATGATGGTCATTGTCGCTTCCATCTAATGCCCACGGCCATTAGAGCAAGCCGCATATGCTTTTCACTGATCGACCGTTGCGCCTCGGCACCAGAGGATCGCCCCTGGCACTGGCCCAGGCCCATATGACCGCCCGCGCCCTTCGCGCCGTCCATGGCTGGGCGGAGGGTGCCGTGCAGATCGTTACCGTCCAGACCAGCGGCGACCGGATACAGGACCGGGCGCTGGCCGATATCGGCGGCAAGGCGCTGTGGACCAAGGAACTGGACCGGGCGCTGGTGACGGGCGAAATCGATTTTGCGGTCCACAGCATGAAGGATGTGGAAACGCTGCGCCCGGACGCCTTCCATATCGCCGCCATGCTGCCGCGCGCCGATGTGCGCGACAGGCTGGTCGGGGTGGAGAGTTTCGACGCGCTGCCTGCCAACCCGCTGGTGGGGACGAGTTCGCCGCGCCGCGCCGCGCAGGTGAAGCGGTTGCGGCCAGACGCGACCATCACCCTGTTTCGCGGCAATGTCGCCACGCGGCTGGCCAAGCTGGCGACGGGCGAGGTGCATGCGACTTTGCTGGCGGCGGCGGGGCTGGACCGGCTGGACCAGAGCGATGTCGGCGTAACGATTCCGATCGACCTGATGTTGCCTGCGCCGTCGCAAGGCGCGGTGGGGATCGAGACGCTGGCCGCCAATGACGCCGTGGTCGCGGCGTTGGCGGCGATCAACGATCGCGACACGTTCGACGCGGTGATGGCCGAGCGCGGCGTGCTGAAGGGGCTTGGCGGCACTTGCCATTCGCCGATCGCGGCACTGGCGCGGGTGGAGGCGGATGGCCTGTATCTGGTCGCCGAGATCATCAGCCCGGATGGGCAGGAAACGGTACGTGAGGAAGCGCGGCTGCTGCGTGGGGACGAGCCGGCGGCCGAAGCGATCGGCCAGACGCTGCTGGAGCGGGCCAGCCCGGCGCTGCGCGCGCTGTTCGAGGGGTGAGGCGCGTCCTGATCCTGCGCCCCGAACCGGCGGCGGGCAGGACGGCGGCCAAGGCGGCTGCGCTGGGCCTGGATGCGCGGGTGCATCCGCTGTTCGCGCCCCAGCCGATCGACTGGGCGCCGCCGGTGCCGGAGGATTTCGACGCGCTGCTGCTGACCAGCGCCAATGGCGTGACATTCGCCGGGCCGGCGCTGCTGCATTATCGCGGCCTGCCAACCTATGCGGTGGGTGCCAACACGGCGCAGGCACTCACCGAGGCCGGCTTTCCCACCGTCATCGCCGGCGATAGCGACGGCAGCGCGATCGCGGCGCGGATCGCGGGCGACGGACATGGTCGGGTGCTGCATCTGGCCGGCACGACGGTCGCGCCGATGGAGATAGGGCCGCTCGAACTGACGCGGATCGCGGTGTACGGCATGACCGCCCTGCCGCCCGATCCGGCACTGATCGCCGACGCGGTGCCGGGGTCGATCCTGCTGGTCCATTCGCCGCGCGCCGCCGTGCGGCTGGCGGAACAGATCGGGCGGGAAGGGCGGAAAAGCCTGCATATCGTGGCGATCAGCGCGGCGACATTGGCCGCGTGCGGCCCTGGCTGGGCCAGTGGGCAGGCCCCTGCCCTGCCGCGCGATGACGAGATGCTGGCCCTCGCCCTTCGATTGTGCGAATGACGGGGCAATGACAGACGAAAGGGTCCGCATGAACGACGAGGATGGGGTCGGCACGATCGGCGCCGGACCGCCGCCCGCGCGTCGGCGCAGCCTGTTGCCGCTGCTGATCCTGACCCTGCTGGCCTTTGCGCTGGGCGTCGTGCTGACCGTCTGGGCCTGGCCGCAGATCCAGCGCCGCTGGGGGGATCCGCAGCCTCAGCCGGCCACGCCTGCGCCAGTGCAGGGCCTGATCGGGGCAGGCAACCCGGCCGTGGCCGCCCGCCCCCTGACCACCGATGCCGCGCAGATGCTGGACGGGCGCGTCATACAGCTGGAGGAACGGCTGAACCGTATCACCGTCGAAGCGCAGGCCGCGTCGGGCAATGCCGCGCGGGCCGAAGGGCTGCTGGTCGCCTTCGCCGCGCGCCGTGCGCTCGATAACGGGACGCCGCTCGGTTATATCGAGGGGCAGTTGCGACTGCGCTTCGGCCAGGCCCAGCCGCGCGCCGTCGCCGCCATCATCAACGCCGCGCGCGAGCCGATCACCTTGGCCGATTTGCGCGGCGGGCTGATGGACGTGTCCACCCAGTTGACGACGCCCCCGGCCGATGCCGGATGGTGGGACGCGCTGGAGCATGAGGCGCGCGAGCTGATCACCATCCGCAAGGCATCCACCCCCTCCCCCCGGCCGCAGGTGGCGATGGACCGGGCGCTGCGCTATATCGACGGCGGCCGGGTCAGTGCCGCGCTGGCCGAAGTGGAGCGGATGCCGGGCCGGGCCGTGGCGGACCGAT
Source organism: Sphingobium limneticum (assembly GCF_008710165.1). Lineage (NCBI taxonomy): Bacteria > Pseudomonadati > Pseudomonadota > Alphaproteobacteria > Sphingomonadales > Sphingobiaceae > Sphingobium > Sphingobium limneticum. The sequence continues at coordinate 124,909 of NZ_VYQA01000011.1, forward strand.
GGATGCAATATACCCGCCGCTATCTGGAAGCGCGGCGCGCGCTGGACCTGATCGAGACGGCGGCGATCCTGGAACCGCGGGAATTGCGCGGGACCGAGGGCGCGGCGGTAAATCAGACGTCGCCTCTCGCCCCTTAATTGCCTGTCACAAACGACGAACCGTTGATCGCATGAGGCGAAACCCATAGACGCGCTCTGCGTTGTCACGATAATGTCATCGTTTCTCGTCGCGAAACCTGCGGCAGGGTTCAGGGATCATCATCGTCGTGCCGCCTTACGCTCAAGCTGTCAGCAGTTTCTGGAAAGATCGCCTCGCGTCCGGACCGCGCGCGGCGCAGCTTCCGCCTGTGCAGCAATTGCTGGGCAATCTGAGCGTGCCGTTCGACCTGAAGCGGACGCGGGCGCAGGCCGCCCTGCTGGCCGGGCAAATGCAGGGCGATGGGCGTAACATATTACTGATCCCCGGCCTGATGGCGTCGGAACAGCGTATGGGCTGGCTGCGCGATATTTTGAACGCGGCCGGCTATGCCGCGCATGACTGGGGCATGGGCCGCAATTTCGGGCCGAAGCCCGATAGTCTGGACAAGATCGACCGCCGCGTGGACGCGATTCGCAAGCAGACCGGCGCGCCGGTGACGCTGGTGGGCTGGAGCCTGGGCGGGCTTTACGCGCGCGAATATGCCAAGTTCGCCGCGCACAAGGTCGGTGGCGTGGTGACGATGGGCACGCCCTTTTCCGGCGATCCGCGCGCCAACCATGCCTGGCGGCTGTATCAGCTGGTATCGGGTTCGCCGGTTGATCGCCCGCCCTTCCCCTGCACCCGCGAAGCCAAGCCGCCGGTTCCGACCGTGGCCCTGTGGTCGAAGCGCGACGGCGTGATCCTGCCGGAATGTTCGCGCGGTCGGGCCGGCGAACGCGATAAGGCGATCGAGGTGGATTGCACCCATATGGGCTTTGCCGCGTCGCCCGAAGGCATTGCGGCCGTGGGCAAGGCGCTGGACGCGCTGCGGGCCTGAAAAGGTCACGGATTCGACCGACAGGGTCATTGCACCAAAGTTCACACCGTCGATGCGGGCGTGTTTTTGCGCCTTTGAGCCGGAATCGCGACGACCATGCGCCGCCGACGCGCCGGGGCTGCGCCTGTTGGGTCATGGGGACGCGACGGCCACGCGGCGGGGACGCGCCGGATAGGTCACAGTTGCGTTTCTGTTGGAGCGGCGTAGGCGGTGATGGGTGGTGGTGATGGGCAGACTGGTCCATCCTTCAGGACAGATCAGGCCAAATCCTATTTTGGAAGGGGAATAGGAGGGGCGAGGCTTTCCCAACCGCGATTGGTGCGGAAGGGAGAGGATAGTTGGGGCATGGCTGAATTGTGGACGGTCTGCTTATCTTAGCCCTCTCCCGTTCTTCACGGGAGAGGGTTGGGTGAGGGTCTTTCTTCTTACCGGCAGGAAGTGCTCGTCCATAAAGAAAAAAGACCCTCACCGACACCGACTAGGCAGCAAGCTGCCAAGTCTCCGTAGCCTCTCCCGTAAAGACGGGAGAGGGCAAGTGAAGCGTCCGCTTTTGCTCGTTGATGCCATAGCTTCATTTGTCACGCCGGGCCTGACCCGGCATCAATTGTGACGGACGAAGATAAGCGGGATCCCGGGTCAAGCCCGGGATGACGATGACGAAAGAGCCTTGCCTGATCGGCAGTCGCGTTCAGGACTGGAGGCGCGCCAACGCCTCATCCCTGCCGATCAGCGGCAGAAGCTGCGCCATGTCCGGGCCGTGGTCCAGACCCGTCAGCGCTCGGCGCAAGGGGAGGAAGAGGGTCTTGCCCTTGCGGCCCGTCTCTTCCTTCAGCGCGTTCGTCAGTGTGCGCCAGATGTCGGCATCGAAGGCAGTGTCGGAGAGGATGCGGTGCGCGCTGGCGAGGAAATCGCGATCCTCGTCCACCACTTGTGGGGCAGTGATCGGGCCGGTGACGATCCGCCACCAGTCGGCTGCGCCCGCGAGCGTTTCCAGATTGGGGCGGATCGCGGCCCATGCCACGGCGTCCACGCCGTCGGGCAGGCGATCGGCCACCGCTTCATGGGGAAGCAGATGGACGATCTTCTGGTTGAGGGTCGCCAGTTCGGCTTCGTCGAAGCGCGCGGGGGCGCGGCCGAAATGGGCGAAGTCGAAACTGTCGATCAGGGGCTGCATATCGGCGAACGGCTCGATGGGCTGCGAACTGCCGAGGCGCGCGAGCAGGGAGGCGACGCTCATGGCTTCGAGGCCGATGTCGCGGAAATGAGCGACGCCCAGCGAGCCGAGGCGCTTGGACAGCTTGCCCTCGCTGCCGGTCAGCAGCGCTTCATGGGCGAAGGCCGGGAGTTGTGCGCCGAGCGCGGTGAACATCTGGATCTGGGTCGCGGTGTTGGAGACATGATCCTCGCCACGCAACACATGGGTGACGCCCATGGCGATATCGTCGATGACCGAGGGGAGCATGTAGAGCCACGAACCATCGGCGCGGCGGATGACCGGGTCGGACAGCAATTTCGGGTCGAAGCGCTGGTCGCCGCGGATCAGGTCGGTCCAGGTGATCGGCTGGTCATGGTCCAGCTTGAAGCGCCAGTGCGGCGTGCGACCCTCGGATTCATAGGCGGCGATCTGGTCCGGGGTCAGCGCCAGGGCGGCGCGGTCATAGACCGGCGGCAGGCCGCGCCCGAGCAGGATCTTGCGGCGCAGGTCCAGTTCCTGGCTCGTTTCATAGGCGGGGTAGACATGGCCGGATGCCTTGAGCGCTTCGAACCGCGCTTCATAGAGGGCGAAGCGGTCGGACTGTTTTTCCTCGCCGTCCCAATGGAGGCCGAGCCATTGCAGGTCGGCTTTGATCGAATCCGCATATTCGGGGCGGGAGCGTTCGAGGTCGGTATCATCAAGGCGCAGCAGGAATTGGCCACCGGATTTGCGCGCCCACAGCCAATTATGGAGCGCGGCGCGGATATTGCCGACATGGAGATTGCCGGTGGGCGACGGGGCGAAGCGGGTGATGACGGTCATTATCTGATCCTAAACCCGTCCGGTTCTCGACAAGCTCGAACCGAACGGGTTGGGGTTGGTTAGATGCTGCGGAAGCCGTTGGTGATCGGATAGCGGCGGTCGCGGCCGAAATTACGGATGCCCAGTTTCACGCCGGGGGGCGACTGGCGGCGCTTATATTCGGCGATGTAGAGCAGGCGCTCGATACGAGCGACCGTCTCCTTCTCGAAGCCGCGCTCGACCAGCTTGTCGACCGACAATTCCTCCTCGACCAGGCCATAGAGGATCGGGTCCAGTATCTCATAGGGCGGCAGGCTGTCGTCGTCGCGCTGATTGTCGCGCAGTTCGGCGCTGGGCGGCTTGGTGATGACGCGTTCGGGCATCACGGGACCGGACGGGCCGAACCCCTCGCCCAGCGACGGGACGTTGGCATTGCGCCAGCGACAGAGGTCGAACACGGTCGTCTTATAGGCGTCCTTCAGCACCGAATAGCCGCCCGCCATGTCGCCATAGATGGTGGCATAGCCGACCGACATCTCGCTCTTGTTGCCGGTGGTCAGCAACATATGGCCATATTTGTTGGAGAGGCCCATCAGGGTGACGCCACGGATGCGCGACTGGATGTTCTCTTCGGCCAGATCGCGGCTGCGCCCTTCGAAGACGGGGCCGAGCATAGAGTCGAAGGCGGCGACGGCCGGCTCGATGGGGATGGTGTCGTAGCGGACGCCGAGCAGGCGTGCGCATTCGACCGCGTCATCCAGGCTTTCCTGACTGGTGAAGCGCGAGGGCATCATGACGCACCAGACCCGGTCGGCGCCCAGCGCATCGACCGCGACGGCGGCGGAGAGGGCGGAATCGATGCCGCCCGACAGGCCCAGCACCACGCCGGGGAAGCGATTGCGGTTCACATAGTCGCGCAGGCCCAGCACCATGGCGTTGTAGATATCGGCCGGGCGCGGATCGAGTGCGTGCTGCTCGCCGGGCAGGCAGACCCACTGGCCGTCCCATTTCTCCCAGGTCGTGAGCACCAGCGCTTCTTCCCAATCGGGAAGCTGCTGCGCGACGCTGAGGTCGCCGTTCATGACGAAGGAGGCGCCGTCGAACACCAGTTCATCCTGCCCGCCCACGCGGTTCAGATAGACGAGCGGCAGGCCGGTTTCGCGGACGCGGGTGCCCGCGACGGCGTTGAGGCGGCGATCGTCCTTGTCCACTTCGAACGGGCTGCCATTGGGGCTGATCAGGATTTCCGCGCCCTCGCTGCGCAGATGCGCGGTGACGAAGGGGAACCAGATATCCTCGCAAATGGGGATGCCGATCTTCACGCCCTTGAAAGAGATTGGCGCGGGCAACGGACCGGGAGCAAAAAGCCGCTTTTCGTCGAAGGTACCGTAATTGGGCAGTTCGCGCTTTTGGCGGATGGCCGTGACGGCACCATTTTCCAGCAGCGCGACGACGTTGAACAGCACACCTTGCGAGGCGACGACGGTGCCGACCAGCATGGCCGGGCCGCCATCGGCGGTTTCCTGCGCCATCCGGTCCAGATGATAATTGGCCTGATCCAGCAAAGCGGGCTTGAGCACCAGATCCTCGGGCGGATAGCCGATCAGTTGCAGTTCGGGATAGACGACCAGGTCCGCGCCCTGCGCCCGCGCGCGCCATTCCAGCATGGCGTCGGCATTGGCTTTGGGGTCGCCCATATATTGGGTCATCTGCGCGAGCGCGATCACGAGTTTTTCGGTCATGTCCGCGCCCTAGAGCATTTTTCGCTACAGCGAAAATGCTCTGTCTTTCGATGCCGCATTTTCGAACCCAAGGCCCGCTTCGCGCACCTTCTCAAAATGGCTGGTCCATTTTGCCCTACGGCGCAAAAGCGCCTTTCCACATGCGCCATGCGCCGCTAAAGGGGCCGCGTTTCGCGCATCGTCATCAATTCGTCACGCCAATTAGCCTGGGGATTTTCGCCATGAAACTCATGACCGGCAACTCGAACAAGCCGCTTGCGGCCGCCATCGCCGACTATATCGAAATCCCCCTGACCGACGCCAGCGTCCGCCGTTTCGCGGACGAGGAAGTTTTCGTGGAAATTCATGAGAATGTCCGCGGCGAAGACGTGTTCGTCATCCAGTCGACGGCCTATCCGACCAACGACAATCTGATGGAATTGCTGATCATGATCGATGCGCTCAAGCGCGCGTCGGCCAAGCGAATCACCGCTGTCGTCCCCTATTTCGGCTATGCCCGGCAGGACCGCAAGCCCGGCCCGCGTACGCCCATCAGCGCCAAGCTGGTCGCCAACCTGATCACCACAGCGGGCGCCGACCGCGTCTTGTCGGTCGATCTGCATGCTGGCCAGATCCAGGGCTTCTTCGATATTCCGACCGATAATCTGTTCGGTGCGCCGGTGATGTCGGCCGATATTCAGGCGCGCTTCGGCGACAAGAATATCATGGTCGTGTCGCCCGACGTCGGCGGCGTGGTGCGCGCCCGTGCGCTGGCCAAGCGGCTGGACAACGCCCCGCTCGCCATCGTCGACAAGCGCCGCGAGCGCGCCGGCGAATCCGAAGTGATGAACATCATCGGCGACGTGAAGGGCCGTTTCTGCATCCTGATCGACGATATCGTCGATTCGGCCGGTACGCTGTGCAACGCCGCCGCGGCGCTCAAGGCCCAGGGCGCCGAAGACGTGATCGCCTATGTCAGCCATGGCGTGCTGTCGGGCGGCGCGGTCGCCCGTGTCGATGCGTCGGAGCTGCTGGAACTGGTCATCACCGATTCGATCCAGGGGACCGAGGCGGTGAACACGTCCAAGCGCATCCGCCACCTGCCCATCGCCCCGCTCCTGGGCGAGGCGATCAAGCGCATCGCGGACGAGAGTTCGGTGTCCAGCCTGTTCGACTAAAAGGAGGATGGGCTGGCGAACGATCCGGGGGATCGTTCGACCGAACTGCGTCGGTGTCCAGCCTGTTCGATTGAGGACGGCGTTACGCCGCTGGGAACAAGACCAGCGGCGTCGCACAAAAGAGGATCAGCGCGACGACGATGCGCTGGCCGCGCGATATGCCGAGCGGCTTGCCCTGCCAGACCATGGGGCAGGTCAGAATGGCGAGGCCGATGAGCATATCGGACAACATCGCCGAGCCACCGATCGGCATGTCCTGCCGCAGCGCGAGTCCCGCAAACAGAGCGATGAAGCTCAATATCCAGCCGACCATGGCCATAAACGTGCCCCTTTTCCGATCGGAAGGTAGAACGGCGGGGTTGCCGAAGACTTAATCGGTCCAGGGATCGTAGCTGCCGAAACTCCACACATTGCCTTCGGGATCGAGCGCGGTGTAGCCGCGGCCGGGATAGCCCGGATTGTCATGCGGTTCGTCCACCACCACCGCGCCTTCGTTGCGGGCATGGAGGCAATGGGCGTCGGGATCCGGCACGACGATATAGACGCAGGCGGTGATGCCGCCGAGGTCGCGGGCGGTGGACCAGGTGTAGAGCGATTCGCCCTCCATATCCTTGACGCTGCCCAGCATGATCATGCCGTCGCCCAGGGTCAGCTGGGCATGGTGGATGATCTTGGGGTCGGCTTCATCTGGATGGACGGCGTGGCGGGCAAAGCCGAAGGCGGCACATAGAAAGTCGATCGCGGCGGGCGCGTCGGCATAGCGCAGGCATGGGATGACGGGCGAACCGGGCATGTTCCTCTCCTTCTCTCTTGCGCCGTTCAGTCTAGCGCAAAGCCGGCGCAACCGCTAGGCGAGAGGCATGACCACCCGCGACGACCTGGCCCTTGCCAACCGCCTTGCCGACGCCGCCGGCGCCGCCATCCGCCCCTTTTTCCGCGCCCGCTACGATATGGAGATCAAGGCGGACAAATCGCCGGTGACGGAGGCCGACCGCGCCGCCGAAGCCGCGATCCGCGCGATCCTGGAGAAGGAACGCCCGGATGACGGCATCATCGGCGAGGAATATGGATCGGTCCGCGAGGATGCGGAGCGGGTGTGGATACTCGATCCGATCGACGGGACGCGCAGCTTCATTGCCGGGCGGCCGATATTCGGCACGCTGATCGCGCTAACGCAGGGCGGCTGGCCGACCATCGGCATCATCGACCAGCCGATCGCGCAGGAACGCTGGGCCGGGATGAGCGGACAACCCACGACCTTCAATGGCAGGCCGGTGCGCACGCGGGCCTGCAAGGCGCTTGAGGGGGCAGGCATCGCCACCACCAGCCCTCACCTCTTCGCCGAAGGGGACGTGCCCCATTATATGGCGCTGGTCGCCGCCGTGTCGGGCGGATCGCCGCGACAGGGGCCGGTCTATGGCGGGGATTGCTATAATTACGGGCTGCTGGCGTCAGGCTTCCTCGACATCGTCATCGAATCCGGCCTGCAAAGCTATGACTTTGCCGCATTGGTGCCGGTGGTCGAGGGCGCGGGCGGCCTGATGTGCGACTGGAATGGCGAGCCGCTGACGGCGGACAGCGAAGGCCATGTGCTGGCGCTGGGCGATCCGGCGCGGCTGGAGGATGTGCTGGAAGCGCTGCATGCGGCCGGGCATGATCATGGCCATCATCACGGTCATTAAAGCTTGGCATTGAGATGCTGCCGTAAAAAGGCGGCGAATCGCTTGCCTTTTGCAGCATAGGCCCCTATGCGCGCCGTTCGCGATATTCAGTGGGACCGCCCGGCTAACTAGGGCTGCCGGGGCTGTCTGTAATCGTCGCGCCAACCAAGGAGACGAAAATGCCCAAGATGAAGACCAAGAGCGGTGTGAAGAAGCGCTTCAAGTTCACCGCCACCGGCAAGGTGAAGCATGGCGTCGCTGGCAAGCGTCACCGCCTGATCAGCCATAACGCCAAGTATATCCGTCAGAACCGCGGCACGTCCGTCCTGTCGGATTCCGATGTTGCCCATGTGCGCCTGTGGGCGCCCTACGGCCTGAAGTAAGGAGTAGAGGCACATGGCACGCGTAAAACGTGGTGTTACCACCAAGGCGAAGCATAAGCGGATTTTGGATCAGGCGAAGGGCTATTATGGCCGTCGCAAGAATACGATCCGTGTCGCTCGCCAGGCTGTCGAAAAGGCCGGCCAGTACGCTTATCGCGACCGTAAGGTTAAGAAGCGTTCGTTCCGTGGTCTGTGGATTCAGCGCATCAACGCCGGCGTTCGCGCCGAAGGCCTGACCTATTCGCAGTTCATGCATGGTCTGAAGCTGGCGGGCGTCGAACTGGACCGGAAGGTCCTGGCCGACATCGCGATGCACGAAGGCGAGGCGTTTAGCGCCATCATCGCCCAGGCGAAGGCTGCGCTGCCCGCAGCCTGAGCGGACTGATCGCAAGATCGTCTTAAAAAGGGCGCCGGGGCAGATGCTTCGGTGCCCTTTTTGTTTTTACTCGCCCTTCGTTCGTGCTGCGCCTTTCGAGGCAGGCACGCGCCCTTCGACATTCAAGCGAGACAGGTGGCTCGCTTGAACAGGGCGAACGGAGATTGGTTGAGCCTCAGCACCGAGGAACCATCCCATGTCGCTGCATCTCTGGTGGTTGTACGTTACGGCGGTTTTCCTGATTTCGGCCACGCCGGGGCCCAACATGCTGCATGTGATGACGCAGAGCATCGCCCATGGCCCGCGCAAGGCGCTGGCCACGATGGCGGGGCTGATGAGCGCGGTGCTGCTGTGCCTGGTCGCCTCCGCGCTGGGCCTTGGCGCGTTGCTGAAGGCGTCGCCGCGTCTGTTCGACGTGCTGCGCTATGCCGGCGTCGCCTATCTGGTGTGGCTGGGGATCAAGGCATGGTGCGCGCCCGTCGGCGGTGGCGAGGCGCAGGCGACCCATGCCCGTTCGGCCCGCGCGCTTTATGGCTCCGGTTTGTTGACCGGGCTGGCCAATCCCAAGCTGATCATCTTTGCCGCAGCCCTTTTCCCGCAGTTCATCGATCTGGCGCGTCCCTTCTGGTTGCAGCTTGCGATCCTGATCGTCAGTTTCGTGGTGATCGAGAGCTTCTGGTATAGCGTCTATGCGCTGGGCGGCCTGCGGCTGGCCCGCTGGCTGGCGCCGGCCAACCGGCAGAAGCTGTTCAACCGCGGCACGGGGTTGATGTTCATCGGTTTTGGCGGGGCGTTGCTGGGGGCGCGGGCTTAATATCGCCAACGTCGTCATTCCCGCGCAAGCGGGAACCTATCTCCCGAGGTTGCGATGAAGCGCGAGATCAGTCCAACCGTGTACATCCTCGCGAGCCGTCGCAATGGCACGCTCTATACGGGCGTCACCGCCGACCTCATAAAGCGCCTCTATGAGCATCGAAACGGCTTGATCGAAGGCTTCACGAAAGACTACGGCGTCAAGCGCCTGGTCTGGTTCGAACCGCATGACAGCATGGACAGCGCCATCCTGCGGGAAAAGCGGATCAAGAAATGGAACAGGCAGTGGAAGATTGAGCTGATCGAAGCCGGCAATCCCGATTGGGACGATCTGGCGCTGGGCTTTGGCTTTGAGCCTTTGTCCTCTGTACGTAGCGAATGACCGGCAGGTCAGGAGATGTTTGACCGAGTCACGTGCCTCGGTCGAACCCGCTTTCGCGGGAATGACGAAGGTTTGAAAATTATGACCGAAATTAGCGCATTGAAAGCCGGCCTGATCGCCGACATCGCCGCCGCCGGCACGCTCGACGCGCTGGAGGCGCTGCGGGTTGGGGCGTTGGGCAAGAGCGGGGTCGTGACCGGCCTGCTCAAGACGCTGGGCGGCATGTCGCCGGACGAGCGGATGGAAAAAGGCCCGCCGATCCAGGATTTGCGCGAGAGCGTGACTGCCGCTCTGACCGACAAGAAGGCCGCGCTGGAGCAGGCTGCGCTCGACGCGAAGCTGGCGTCGGAGAGGGTCGACATGACCCTGCCGGCCGATCTGGGTGCGCAGGGCAGCGTTCATGCCGTCAGTCAGGTGATGGACGAACTGGCCGAGATTTTCGCGGACCTGGGCTTTTCGGTCGCCACCGGGCCGGAGATCGAGGACGACTGGCATAATTTCACCGCGCTCAACATTCCCGAGACGCACCCGGCGCGCGCGATGCACGACACTTTCTACTTCCCGGACGAAGAAGGGCAGAAGCGGATGCTGCTGCGCACCCATACGTCGCCGGTGCAGATCCGCACGATGATGAACGGGACGCCGCCGCCGATCCGCATCATCGCGCCGGGCCGCGTCTATCGCAGCGACAGCGACGCCACGCACACGCCGATGTTCCACCAGATCGAGGGGCTGGTGATCGACAAGGGCATTACGCTCGGTCACCTGAAATGGACGCTGGAAACCTTCCTGAAGGCGTTTTTCGAGCGCGAGGATATCGTCCTGCGCCTGCGCCCCAGCTATTTCCCCTTCACCGAACCGTCGGTCGAGGTCGATGTCGGCTACACGCTGACCAATGGCCAGCGCGTGATCGGCGGCGACGGCGATGCGGCCGGTGGCGGCTGGCTGGAAGTGCTGGGCAGCGGCATGGTCAATCGCCGCGTGATCGAGGCGTGCGGGCTTGATCCCGACGAGTGGCAGGGCTTTGCCTTCGGCACCGGGGTCGATCGGCTTGCCATGCTGAAATATGGGATGAACGACCTGCGCGCCTTCTTCGACGGCGATCTGCGCTGGCTGAAACATTATGGATTCTCGGCGCTGGATGTGCCCACGCTGAGCGGAGGAGTCGGCGCATGAAGTTCACCCTGAGCTGGCTCAAGACGCATCTGAAGACCGATGCCGACCTGACGACGATCCTCAAGACGCTGAACGCCATCGGGCTGGAGGTCGAGGGCGTCGAGAACCCGGCGGACAAGCTGGGCGCGTTCAAGATCGCCAAGGTGCTGACCGCCGAGAGGCATCCGCAGGCCGACAAGTTGCAGATACTGAGCGTCGATCATGGCGACGGCAATCCGTTGCAGGTCGTGTGCGGCGCGCCCAATGCGCGCGCGGGCCTGATCGGCGTGTTCGGGGTCGAGGGCGCGGTGGTGCCGGTCAACGGCATGGTGCTGAAGAAGACCGCGATCCGTGGCGTCGAATCCAACGGCATGATGTGCAGCTTCCGCGAACTGGAGCTGGGCGAGGATCATGACGGCATCATCGAACTGGCGGCGGATGCGCCGGTGGGGCAGGTCTATGCCGACTGGGCGGGGTTGAACGATCCGGTCATCGATGTTTCCATCACGCCCAACCGGCAGGATTGCATGGGTGTCCGCGGCATCGCGCGCGATCTGGCGGCGGCGGGCCTCGGCACGTTGAACGCCATCATCGTGCCGGTGATCGAGGGCGCAGGTCCGGGGCCGGATGTGCGGACGGACGATGTGGACGGGTGCCCGGCCTTCTTCGCGCGCACCGTGCGCGGCGTGCGCAATGGCGCGTCGCCCGAATGGATGGCCAAGCGGTTGAAGGCGATCGGACAGAAGCCGATCAGCACTTTGGTCGACATCACCAATTATATCATGATCGACCTCGGCCGGCCGCTGCATGTCTATGACATGGCGAGTCTGAAGGGCGGGCTGGTCGCGCGCAAGGGCAAGGCCGGCGAGCAGGTGCTGGCGCTCAATGGCAAGACCTATACCGTCGACGAGACGATGACGGTCATCGCCGACGATGAAGCGGTGCACGACATTGGCGGCATCATGGGCGGCGAACATTCGGGCGCGCAGGACGGCACGACCGACGTGCTGATCGAATGCGCCTATTTCACGCCGGAGCGGATCGCGGTGACGGGGCAGAAGCTGACGCTGACGTCCGACGCGCGTGGGCGGTTCGAGCGTGGCGTCGATCCGGCGTTTCTGGACGATGGCCTGTCGATCGCGACCGATCTGGTGGTGAAGCTGTGCGGTGGAAGCCCGAGCGAGGCGACCCGCGCCGGCACCCCGCCTGCTACGCCCAAGACCGTCGCCTACAGCCCCGACCAGTGCCTGGCGCTGGCCGGAGTGGATGTGCCGGCCGACGAGCAGCAGCGCATCCTGGAAAGCCTGGGCTTTGTCGTCAGCGCCACCGGTGGCGGCCTCGAATATCAGGACGGCATGCCCGTCAGCGTGCCGGCCAGCTGTACCATCACGGTTCCGACCTGGCGCCGCGACGTCGATGGCTGGCCCGATATCGTCGAGGAAGTGGTGCGCATCGTGGGCCTGGACCATGTGCCTTCCACCCCGTTGCCGCGCGTGCCGGGCGTCGCTCGCCCGACCGCCACGCCCGAGCAACTGGTCGAGCGTCGCGTGCGCCGCACGGCGGCTGCGCGCGGGCTGGCCGAAGCGATCAACTGGTCTTTCATTTCCGAAAAGGAAGCCGCTGCCGTAGGTGGGGGTGACTGGACGCTGGCCAATCCGATCTCCGAGGATCTGAAGGTCATGCGGCCTTCGCTGCTGCCCGGCCTGTTGTCGGCGACGAAGCGCAATGTCGATCGCAGCGCGACGAGCGTGCGGCTGTTCGAGCTGGGCCGTCGCTATTTCAAGCAGGGCGAGCGGGCGACCGTCGGCTTCGTGCTGGCGGGTGAAAAGACCGCGCGCGGTTGGCAGTCGGGCAAAGCGCAGGCGTTCGATGCGTTCGATGCCAAGGGTGAAGTGATCGCGCTGCTGGCCGCCGCCGGTGCGCCGGTGGGCAACCTCCAGAATTTCGGGGAAGCGTCCGCCGCTTATCATCCGGGTCAGTCGGGTACGTTGCGGCTGGGGCCTAAGGCAGTGCTGGCCGAATATGGCGTGCTGCATCCCAGCCTTGCCAAGCAGTTCGGGCTGACGGGCACCGTAGTCGCGGGCGAAATCTTCCTCGACGCCATTCCGGGCAAGCGCAAGAGCGGCTTCATGCGCGCGCCCTATGCCCCGCCGGCCTTGCAGGCGGTGAAGCGCGACTTCGCCTTCGTGGTGCCGGACACGGTCGAGGCCGATGCGCTGGTGCGCGGCGTGAAGGGCGCGGACAAGAAGAGCATCGTCGACGTGCGCCTGTTCGACGTCTTCGTCGGGCCGGGCGTGGAAGACGGCTTCAAGTCGCTCGCCATCGAGGTGACGTTGCAGCCGGGCGAGAAGAGTTTCAGCCAGGAAGAGCTGGAAGCGATCAGCGCTGCGGTGGTCAAGGCTGCGCAGAAGCTGGGCGGTAGCCTGCGCGGCTGACCCGGTTATCGACGGACAAGATAAAGGGCGTGGTGAGCAGTCACCGCGCCCTTTTTACCATCCGCCGGCCGTCAGCGTGTGCGGGAGCCGATATGAGAACGCCATAAAGCCAAATCATGTAATGTTCCCCGGCGTAGGCCGGGGTCCAGTTCAGAGCGTGGGACTGGACCCCGGCCTACGCCGGGGAACGCAGCAGTATAAAAGCTCCGCTCGGTAGAGGGCATCGCTCAGCCCGGGCGGATGGGGTGCTGCTTACAGATCCACGCCCGCCGCGATCGCTTCCAGCTTGCGGATGCGTTCCTTGAGGTCGGCGACCTCGATCCGGGCAGCGGCGGTGGGGGGACCGCTGTCTTCGCTCTGGCTGTAGCGGATCAGTTCGGCGCGCTTCAGCTCCAGCCAGCCGTTCCAGCCGCGCAGACCGGCGGCCGTGAGGATGGAAAGGCCGGCCAGGCTGGCCGCCGCCAGGGTGATGTAGAGATAGGGGTCTTGCATATAAGCCTCCCTGCCCGGTCAACCGACAATCAGTCGCGGTCCCGGAGTTTTTCGAATTCCCGCTCCAGCGCGGAGGAGCCATCCGTCGCCAGCCGTTCCAGCACGGCGACGCGATCCTTGAGCGCCTTCACTTCCGCGCGCAGCCGTTCCGTTTCCGGGTCGGGGCCGCGCTGGATCAGCGTTTCGCCCTTGCCGTGGCGCACGACGCCATATTTGGCCTGCAACACCCGCGAGATTGCGATGATCGCCACGATAAGGACGACCATGGAAAAAGGATTGTCGATCATCTGTCTTGTCCCTTGATGATGTCGTGCGATCAGTTGGCGGGGCCGCGCAGCTGTTCGATCTCGCGATTGAGCTGGTGGCTGCTGTCGGTGACGATGCGTTCGACCACGATCAGGCGATCCTTCATCGATCCGATCTCCGCGCGCAGCTGGGCATTTTCCTGGCTCAGCAGCTTGATACGCTCGACCATTTCCTCATTCTTCTGCGGATAGACCGCCTTGCCCCAGCTATTTTCCAGCGGGTAGCCGTTCTTGATGCGCAGCCATGTGGTGAAGATCCAGCCGCCGACCGCGAGCGATCCGACGATGACCGCCACGGGCGCAAAGGCTTCGAATGGAAACATGATGATTACTCCCCTTGCCTGGTCGGTCAGCGCAGTGCGTCGATGTCGCGCGCGGTGCGGGTGGCGGGATCGGTGGCGATCCTCTCCAGCACCGCGATGCGCTCTTCGAGACGGCTGATGCGGCCAACCAGCTTTTCGTTTTCGCTTGATAAAAGGTCGATTTTTCGACCGGCGTCAGGTTCCGTTCGATGAACGGTGCCAGTCCACTCATTTTCCACCGGATAGCCGTGGCGGGCACGGACCCAGGTGGTGAACATCCAGCCCAGCGTCGACATGGCGATGATGGCGAGGACGAAGAAGGGACCACCGAAATTCATGACTGTGTCTCCCTGTTATACATCCCGACCGACGGTTCAGCGCAGGCTGTCGATCTCGTCGGCGAGGCGGGTGTTGCGGCTGGTATAATAGATTTCGATGTCGGCCAGGCGGCGGTCGATGTCGCGGAATTTGGACCGGACGTCGCGGGTGGAGCGCGTCGGGTTGGTGCGCACCCCCTGCCAGAATTTCTCGTCATCGCGGTCCGCATAGAGGCCGCTCGGCTTGTTTTCGGCGAAATAGGCGACCACGACATAGGCGATCAGGGTCCAGGGGAAAGCGCCCATCAGGGTGACGAGCACCGCCCCGACGCGAACCCAAGTCACGTCGATCCCGCTATAGTCGGCGATGCCGGAGCATACGCCCATCCATTTGCCATTGGCCTTGTCGAGATAGAATTTGGTGCGGCGGGCGGTCATGTCAGCTCCTCCGGTCGAAATCGAAGCCATCGTCACTCGATGGGCGTTGCGGGCGAAATTCGGGATTGTCGGCCGCGACGATCCGTTCGACCGTCTGGAGCCGTTCTTCGAGACGACGGGCGAGAAGGTGGAGGTCGTCCAGCAGCTTCTCATCCTCGTCGGTGATCTTGGGCGCCTGCTTCCACTTGGTGACATAGTGGAAGATCAGCCAGGGCATGCCGATGAACAGCATGCCGCAGACGATGACGGGCAGGAAAACCTCTTCCATCGGATCAGCCTTCCCTGTTCATGCTGGCCTTGAGCGCGGCGAGATCGGCATCGACTTTGTCGGCCGACTTCAATTCCGCAATCTCTTCTTCCAGCGTCTTGGGCTGCGCGCCAAGGCTCATCGCGTCGGCGCGGCCTTCGGCCATGTCCACGCGGCGTTCCAGCATGTCGAAGCGGGCAAAGGCGTCGTTGACCTTTTCGCCGGCATAGGCTTCGCGGACGCGCAGGCGGTTTTCGGCGCTCTGCATGCGAGTGACCAGGCTGTTCTGGCGGGCGCGGGCTTCGCGCAGCTTGCCCTGCAACTTGGCGATATCCTCTTCCGAGGCGCGCAGCGCTTCGTCCAGCGTCTCGATCTCATGATTGAGATGATCGGCCATGTCGGCGGCCTTCTGGCGTTCGACCAAAGCGGCCTTGGCCAGGTCTTCGCGATCCTTCGACAGGGCAAGCTGCGCCTTTTCGGTCCAGCTGTCCTGCAAGCCGTTCAGCTTGGCGATGTGGCGGCGCATTTCCTTCTGGTCGGCGATGGTGCGCGCAGCCGAGGCGCGGACTTCCACCAGCGTTTCCTCCATTTCGAGGATGATCATGCGGATCATCTTCGCGGGGTCTTCCGCCTTGTCGAGAAGGTCGGTCACATTGGCAGCGATGATGTCGCGGGTGCGGGAGAAAATACCCATTTTAACGTCACTCCTGGTCGTATTTGGTTCAAGTGCCGGGGCGGGCGAGAGGGGGCAAGTCCCGCCCCGGCCGGGTGTGCGGCCTTACGCCAGATAGCGCAGGGTCGCGGGGGTCTGTTGCGTCGCGAGAATAGTGACTTCGCTGGCGCGGGCCGGGCCGACCGCCGAAAGGATCATGGTGGATCCGAACAGCACGGCGGCAATGGCGACCGACATCAGCTGGCCGATTTCGCGAACGCTGTTGCTCTGGTTGGTCATGGTCATACTCCCTGAAACTTGGCCTTCATAGGTTCCGCGATTGATTGCGGATTGTCCCCAGCTTTGCAGAGGCCGTGCCAATTTCAAAAAAATGGCGGATTTGTGCGACTTTGAACGGTTTTTGGCATGAGGGACGCAATAGGCCACTTGCCAAGGAGTGGGAAATTTCACCATAAGTTGGCGCATGGAGAAAAATACGCAGTTTGTCGGCCAGAGCTTCGCCTTTCTCGACGCGGTCGAGCAGGCGGGCCGCGCGGCCGAACTCAATCGGCCGGTGCTGGTGATCGGCGAACGCGGTACCGGCAAGGAGCTGATCGCCGAGCGGCTGCATCACCTGTCGCCGCGCTGGGGCGAGCCGCTGATCGTCATGAACTGCGCGGCCTTGCCCGAGACACTGATCGAGGCGGAATTGTTCGGCCATGAACAGGGCGCCTTCACCGGCGCGACCAAGGCGCGGCCCGGCCGGTTCGAGGATGCCGATGGCGGGACATTGTTCCTGGACGAACTGGGCACGCTGTCGATGGCGGCGCAGGAACGGCTGCTGCGCGTCGTGGAATATGGCGAGGTCACGCGGATCGGCGCGTCGCGCGCGGTGCAGGTGGACGTGCGCATCGTCGCGGCGACCAATGAGGACCTGCCCGCCGCCGCCGAAGCCGGGCGGTTTCGGCCCGATTTGCTCGACCGGCTGAGTTTCGAGGTCATCACTTTGCCCCCGCTGCGCGCGCGGGAGGGGGATATCAGCGTATTGGCGGACCATTTCGGGCGGCGCATGGCGGCCGAGCGGGACTGGCCGCAATGGCCGGGCTTTACCGCCGCCTGCGCGGCCGAACTGGAAGGCTATGGCTGGCCGGGCAATGTGCGCGAATTGCGCAATGTGGTGGAGCGCGCCGTCTATCGCTGGGACGAGCCTGGGCGGCCGATCAGCCGCATCACCTTCGATCCCTTCGCTTCACCCTGGAAGCCCAAGCCGATGATGCCGAGGGCCAGTGCGGCACCGGCGGGCGAGGCCCCTGCCCCGGCGGCCATCGCTGCGCTGCCCATCGCATTTGAGGATGTGACCGACCTGCGTGCGGCGGTGGATGGGCATGAGGCGGCCATCATCCGCGCTGCGCTGGACCGGTTCCGCTATAATCAGCGGGCGACGGCCAAGGGGCTGGGGCTGACCTACGACCAGTTGCGCCATTGTATGAAGAAACATGGGTTGAGCGCGGGCTGAAGAACAGCGAAGCGCCAAAAAACGCCGTCATCGCCGCGACCCGAAGGGCGACCGTAGGTCAACGCGGGAACCCATCTCTCAACGTCACATGATGGCGGGAGGGCCGGAGATGGATTCCCGCCTTCGCGGGAATGACGAGCGTAAAGACGGGGGTTAGCGCGTAGGCACAGGCTCCGGACCCGAATAGTCGTAGAAGCCCTTGCCGGTCTTGCGGCCGTACCAGCCGGCCTCGACATATTTGACCAGCAGCGGCGCCGGGCGATATTTGGGGTCGCCGGTGGTGGTGAGGAAGACGTTGAGGATTTCGAGCGCGGTGTCGAGGCCGACGAAATCGAGCAGGGTCAGCGGCCCCATCGGGTGATTGAGGCCCAGTTTGCAGGCCTGATCGATGTCGGTGACGCTACCCACGCCTTCGCCCAATACGAACACGGCTTCATTGAGCATCGGCAGCAGGATGCGGTTCACCACGAAGCCCGGCGCGTCGAAGGCGTGGACCGTGGTCTTGCCGATCTTTGCGGCGAAACCCTCCACAGCGGCGACCGTCTCGGGCGAAGTGGCGAGGCCGCGAATGACCTCTACCAGCACCATCACCGGCACGGGGTTGAAGAAATGGACGCCGACGAAGCGGCCGGCATCCGGCGCGGCCTGCGCCAGCCGGGTGATGGGGATGGACGAGGTGTTGGTGGCGAGGATGGCGTCCGGAGCCAGTATCTTGCCGACATTGGCGAAGATGGCGCGCTTCACCTCTTCCCGCTCGGTCGCGGCCTCGATCACCAGTTGCGCGCCGGCCAGCGGCGCGATGTCGCCGGCCGGCGTGATGCGGGCGAGCGCGGCGTCGGCGTCGGTCTGGCTGATCTTTTCCTTTTCCACGGCGCGGGTCAGCAGCTTGGCGATGCCGGCCAGCCCCTTTTCCGCGCGGGGCAGGTCGATGTCCGACAGTATGACGTCATAGCCCGCCTGTGCCGCGACCTGCGCGATGCCAGCGCCCATCTGACCCGCGCCGATCACGCCTACCGTCCGAATATCCGTCATGCCTGTCTCTCCATTATGACTGCATACGTCTTTAGCTGCACTGCCGCATCTGGGCTACCGCACATTACATCGGGCGATGGAATGTGCCATCATGGCGGACGGATTGCATAAGGCCGCTATTTCCGGCTTTGCGCTGCGCGGCGGCCATGGTTAAAAGCCCGGCATGTCTGTTTCCGAAATGATGCCTGCGCCGGCCACCGGACGCTTCATTGCCGCCGTGCATCATTTCCCCGTGCGCGTCTATTTCGAGGATACCGACCTGTCGGGCCTCGTCTACCACGCCAATTATCTGCGCTATATGGAGCGCGCCCGGTCCGACATGCTGCGCGTCGCGGGCATCGACCAGCGCGCCAATCATGAAGGGGGTGCCGGCGTCTATGCCGTCACCGACCTTCAGATCAAATATCGCCGCCCCGCCCGGCTGGACGACGACCTGATGGTGGTGAGCCATGTGACGGCGGTGCGCGCCGCCAGCTGTGTCATTCATCAGTCAGTCAGGTGCGGCGCGGAAGAGTTGACGAACGCCAGCATTTCCGTCGCCTGGCTGACGCCGCAGGGTCGCCCGCAGCGCCAGCCCAAGGCCTGGACCGACATTTTCACCCGCCTGTTGCAAGGGGAAGACCTTCACCCATGACGCTCAACCTGCCTGCCGGCGCCATTACCGACGCCGCGACCATTTCCCCGCTGGCCCTGTTCCTTCAGGCCGACATCGTCGTGAAAGGCGTGATGCTGGGCCTGTTGCTGGCCAGCATCTGGACTTGGGCGATCATCATCAGCTTCAGCTTCAGCCTGCGCAAGGCGAGCAAGGAAAGCCGCAAGTTCGAGGCGGATTTCTGGAAGGCGGAGGATATCGACCGCTTTTATGAATCGCGCGGCAAGACGGAATTTCCGGCGGCCAAGGTGATGGCGGCAGGCGTCACCGAATGGCGCCGCTCCACCGCGCAGAAGGTGATCGACCGCGACGGCACGCGCGACCGGCTGGCGACATCCATGTCGAGCACGATCGCGTCGGAAGTGGATCGGCTGTCGGATCGGCTGAACATTTTGGCGACGGTCGCGTCGGCCGCGCCGTTCATCGGCCTGTTCGGCACGGTGTGGGGCATCATGCGCGCCTTCACCAGCATCGCGGCGGAGCAGAATAGTTCGCTGGCCGTCGTGGCGCCGGGCATTGCGGAAGCGCTGTTCGCGACCGCCATCGGCCTGTTCGCGGCGATCCCGGCACTGATCGCCTACAACCGGTTCAGCCATGGCATCAACCGGCTGGAAGCGGGGCTGACCCGTTTTGCCGACAGCTTCTATGCGACGTTGAGCCGTGAACTGGAGGCGCAGCGATGACCTTGGGCATCGCTGCAAACAAGGGAGCGCGCTGATGGCGATGTCCGGTCCTCCTTCCGCCCGGCGCGGACGCGGGCGTGCGCCGATGGCCGACATCAACGTGACGCCGCTGGTCGACGTCATGCTGGTGTTGCTGATCATCTTCATGGTGACCGCGCCGCTGCTGGTGACGGGCGTGCCGGTGAACCTGCCGGAAACGCGGGCCAAGGGGCTGGATGCGGACGCCAAGCCGACGATCGTGTCGATCGACCGCGACGGCGGCCTGTTCATCAACGACGACCAGATCGGCGACGCAGACCTGCCCGATCGGCTGGCCGAGATCGCATCGGCCCATGCCGGCCAGCCCGAACCGCCGCAAATCTTCCTGCGCGCCGACACGGCGCTGGATTATGGCCGGGTGATGCGGGTGATGGGTGAGCTTAACCGCGCCGGCCTGAACAAGGTATCGCTGGTCAGCACCGATGCCGGCGGTGCGGATAGCGCCGGTTCGGACAGCGGCAGTTCAGAATAGGGGCCATAGGTCAGCAATATGGAGCGTACGGAAAAGATCGGCCTTGGCGTCGCGACGGCAGGACATGTCCTGCTGTTCGGGCTGCTGTCTGCCGGTTTCCTGTCCACCCCCAACCCGTTGAAGCTGAAGTCCCCGCCGATGGACATCAGCCTGGTGGACGAGGTCGCGCTGCAATCGACCGCGCCGCAGATTTCGACCCAGCCCCCGCCCCCCAGCGTCGCGCCGGAGCAGGGACCGACCGAGGACGCCAAGCCGGCGCCCGAGCCGGCCCCGGCGCCCGAACCAACGCCTGCGCCGCCCGAACCCAAGCCGGTGCCCAAGCCCCTGCCCAAGCCGACGCCGCCCAAGCCAGTGGTGAAGGAGGTGCCGAAACCCGCCCCCAAGCCCGCGCCGCCCAAGAAAGAGGTCGCCAAGACACCGGCCAAGCCCAAGCCGGCGCCGGAAAAACCCGCGCCCAAGGCGAAGCCGGCCCCGGAAAAGCCCGCCGCCAAGGCGAAGCCTGCGCTTGAAAAGCCCAAGGCGACCGCCGCCGCACCGTCCAAGGCGAAGAGCGATGCCAAGGGCAAGAGCGACGCGCCGGCCAAGGCTGCTGGCGCCGGCAAGGCCGACAAGCCCAAGGGATCGTTGTTGGGCAAGGATTTCCTCAAAGGCATCGACAGCAAGGAGGATGCGCCGCGCACGCCCGCGCCGCCGCCCGCCGCCGCCATGGGGCCGGCGCAGAAGTCGGCGCTGGACGCGGAATTGCGCCGTCAGTTGAAGCCGCACTGGCGCCCGCCTTCGGGCGCGGATGCCGATCAGCTGGTGACGCTGCTGGAAGTACGGCTGGACAAGAGCGGCGCGGTTATCGGCACGCCCGAAGTCATCGACCAGCAGGGCGTGACCGCCAGCAACCGACCGCAAGCCAAGCTGCATGCGGAACGGGCGATCCAGGCGGTGAAGCTGGCATCCCCCTTCCGCAACATGCCACCCGAATTTTACGACCAATGGAAATGGCTCCGGCCACTCCGCTTTGACGCGAGGCTGAACCGATGAAGACCAGCATTTTACGCCGCCTGGCGATGGCCACCGTCGCGCTGACCGCCATATTGTCTGCGCCCGCCATGGCACAGCTGTCGGTCGATGTGACCGGCGAGATCGACAGCAATGTCAAGGTCGCCGTGCCATCCCTGCCCGCGCAGCAGGATGTGGCCACGCCCGCCGGTACGGCCAGCGAACTGGGCCGCAAGATCGCCGAAGTGATCGCGTCCGACCTGAAAGGCTCCGGCCTGTTCGATCCTTCCGGGCCGGGCGGCCTGCCAGCGCTCGCCTTTCCCGAGGTGACGAACCCGGTCTATGCCAAATGGGGCGCCTATCAGGCGCTGGTGCAGGGCTTCGTGCGCACGACCGGCGGCGAGGCGGACATCACCGTGGGCTGCTACCTGTACGATGTGGCGCTGAAGCAGGAATTGACGCGGCAGGGCTATGTCGTCGCACCTCGCGACTGGCGCCGGGCCGCGCATAAATGCGCCGACGCCATCTATGCCCGCCTGTCGGGCGAAAGCCCCTTCTTCGACAGCCGCATCGCCTATATCGCCGAGAGCGGTCCCAAGGGGAATCGCGTCAAGCGGCTGGCCATCATGGATAGCGACGGCGCCAACCATCGCTTCATCACCAACGGCCAGTCGATGGCGCTGACGCCGCGCTTCTCGCCCGATTACAAATCGATCCTCTATGTCAGCTATCTGGGCAGCCGGGTACGGCTGTTCATCTACGACATCGGCGCCGGGCAGCAGAAGCTGGTGACGGAAAGCAGCAACGCGACCTTCGCGCCGCGCTGGTCCCCCGATGGCCGCAATATCCTGTTTTCGATGGCGGTGGCCGGCAATACCGACATCTATCGCGTGTCGGCCAATGGCGGCACGCCAGTCCGGCTGACCACATCGCCGGGCATCGACGTGGGCGGCAGCTATTCGCCCGACGGCAGCCAGATCGTGTTCGAAAGCGACCGGTCTGGCGGGCAGCAAATCTATGTCATGAACGCAGACGGTTCCAACCAGCGCCGGATCAGCCATGGCGGCGGCCGCTATGCGACGCCCGAATGGTCGCCGCGCGGCGACCTGATCGCGTTCACCAAGCTGTCGGGCGACTTCAAGGTCGCGGTGATGACGCCGAGCGGCGACAATGAGCGCATCCTGACCAATGGCTGGCAGGACGAGCAGCCGACCTGGTCGCCCAACGGCCGCGTGCTGCAATTTTTCCGCACGACGCCCGGCAAGCAGGGCAGCAGCCAGGTGTGGCAGGTCGATCTGACGGGGGTGAACGAGCGCCGGATTCCGACGCCGCTCAGCGGATCCGACCCGGCCTGGGGACCGTTGCTGCCGTAATCCTGCGTTCAGGCGGCGATGTTCATGGGGAACCTAGTCGTCTTGACAGCGTAACGAACTTCACGGACCCTGATGACGTCTTAGCGGGCGGCATAAAAAAATATCGAAGGAGACACCCATGAAACTGTCCCGGACCTTGGTGATGGCCACCGCCATCATCGCATTGGCAGCCTGTTCGAAGAAGCCGCCGGCCGAACTGCCCCCCGCCCCCGGCGGCACCGGCGGCACGACGGCCCCCACCGGCCCGGTCGGTTCGGGTGGCCCGGTCAAGGGCAGCCAGGAAGATTTCCTGGCGTCGGTCGCGGCCGACCGCATCTTCTTTGGCCTGGACCAATATGATGTCGATGCCGAGGATCAGGCGACCTTGCAGAGTCAGGCGGCCTGGCTGCGCCAGAATCCGTCGGTGCGCGTGACGATCGAGGGGCATGCCGACGAACGCGGCACCCGCGATTATAATATCGCGCTGGGCGAGCGCCGCGCCAATGCGGCCAAGAACTATCTCGCCTCGCTGGGGATCGATCCGGGCCGGCTGACCACCGTCAGCTATGGCAAGGAACGGCCGGCGGCGCTGGGGTCGGACGAAGCCAGCTGGGCGCAGAATCGCCGCGCGGTGACTGTCACCATCCAATATTGATCGTTCGATCGAGGCATGAAGAAGGCCCGCCGGTCCCCGCGACCGGCGGGCCTTTTTCTTGTCGGTGGGCGGCCGGCAAAGGAACGGGCGGCGCTTAACTTCGCACAGTTCCCGCCAAGGTTGAAATATTAGAATCGCAGTTGGACATAATCTATCAATCGCGCGTCCCTGTTTCCGGCATTCTATCATGGGCGATCGCGGATAGGACAGATCATCGACGATCTAATCCCATCCCATGATTTTAACCCGCTGTAAAAGCGGCTAGGCATGGCCGATGCAGAAGAGCGAGCCGAAGAAGAAACCGCCCACGATCAAGGAAGTCGCCGCCCATGCGGGCGTGTCGATCATGACCGCATCACGCGCGGTCAACGGCAAGGCGCTGGTCAGCGCCAAGGCGAGGCGGGCGGTGGACCTGGCGGTCAAGGCGCTGGGCTATGTTCCCAACGCATCGGCGCGCGCGCTGGCGGGGAGCGCGGACCGGCGCGTGGCGCTGCTCCACAGCCATTCGACCACGTCCGCCTATCTGGGCGAATTGCTGCTCGGCGCGATGAGCGAGGCGCCGCAGCGTCACCTGCATCTGGTGGTCGAGCAATGCGCGCCGGGCGCCTTTGCCGCCGAAATCGTCGAGCAGGTGGCGCAGGCCCATGTCGCGGGCGTGATCCTGCCGCCGCCGCTGTGCGACTGGGCGGAACTGGTCGAAGGGCTGCGCGCGCGCGACATCGCCATCGTGGCCATCGCCACCGACCAGGATGTGCCCGATATGCTGAGCGTCAGCACCGACGACCGCCATGCCGCCTATGACCTGACCCGGCACCTGATCGAACTGGGGCATAAGAGGATCGGCTTTATCGAGGGCAATCCGCGCCACCGGTCGAGCGCGCGGCGATTGCAGGGCTATAAGGATGCGCTGGTGCATCATGCGCTGGACCTGGACGAGGCGCTGATCGTGCCGGGGGATTTCAGTTACCGGTCGGGGCTGGATGCGGCGGAGCGGTTGATGGCGCTGGACGAGCGGCCGACGGCGATCTTCGCCTGCAACGACGATATGGCGGCCGCCGCGATCACGGTGGCGCATCAACGCAAGGTCAATGTGCCGGCCGAGATCAGTATTTGCGGGTTCGACGATACGCCGCTGGCCAGCGCGATCTGGCCGGCGCTGACAACCATTCGCCAGCCGATCCGCGACATGAGCCGGGAGGCGATCGGCCTGCTGGCGATGCGGTTCCGCAGCCAGGATGAGGGCGCGGACGGGGTGATCGGCAAGGTGAAGCTGGATTATCAGCTGATCCGTCGCCAGTCGGATGCGGTGCCGGCGCGGCATTGAGGGCCGGGCATTTTTTGGCCTAAAGAAACCCCATCTGCCGCAGCCAGGCTTCGCACAGGCGGGGCCAGAGCGATACCGGCAGGTCCGGCGTATCGAGCGCGAAGCCGTGCGGGGCGTCGGCGAAGATATGGAGTTCCGGACTAGCGCCCGCTGCCCTGAGCGCGTCGTGCAGGCGGTGGGCGTTGGCGACCGGCACGACCGGATCATTGCCGGCATAGACGATGAAGGTCGGGGGTGGGTCGGGCAAAAGCTGCGCGTCGGGCTGAAGCGCGTCGTAGAGCGCCTGTTTCTCCAGCGGTGGCAAGGGCGGCTTGTCCGCGATGATCGTGCGCCCCTTCGCATTGGTGGAGATGGGGGCGTAGCCGATCACAAGTATGTCGGGCCGTTGTGGGGCCGCCTTACCCCATTCGGCCGGATAGTCGGCGATCAGGCAGGCGGCGAGATGACCGCCCGAGGACAAGCCGACCACGCCCAGTCCGTTCGGCGCGAGGGCGATGGCGCGGATCATCCGCATCGCCGCCAGTGCGTCATCCAGCGGCGCGGAGGGGCTGGTGCCTGCATGCGGGAAACGGTGGATGAGAACGAAGGCGTGATAGCCGAGCGTGGTCAGCCAGCGCGCGACCTGCACCCCCTCCCGCCCCGCCATCAGCGCGGTATAGCCGCCACCGCCCAGGATCAGCATCGCGCGGCCATTGGGCGTTTCGGGCGCATAGCCGAGCAGGACCGGGCGATCGACGGCGGTCACGACGGCCTTTTCGGGGGCCTGTTCAGGTACCGCCGCTTCATCCGCCAGCGTGAAGGCGCCCGTTGCCGCACCGTGCAGCGGCCAGACCAGATCAGCCCCCAGCATCAGGCGAGCCGGTTGCCGTAGCCGATGATGATGGTGGCCAGGATCAGCAGGCCAACCCCGCTCCATACCATGCGGCGGATAGCGGGGGCGGCGTCCTTCCACTCACGGAAGGCGAAGCCCCATAATGTGCCGAATATGATGATCGAGGCCATGTGCAGCGTCCAGCTGGAAAAGCCGAAGCGGCCCATCTGGCTTTCGCCCATGGTGTAGAAGAAGAATTGGAAATACCAGGCGGTGCCGGCGAGCGCGCAGAGCAGGAAATTGGGGAGCAGCTTGGGGCGCTGACCCGATGCGTCGGGGGCGCCGAACCACTGGCCGGCGGATTTGTTCTTCATAATCAGCCAGCCGCACCAGAGCGCATTGGTGATGAGGCCGCCGAACATGACGAGGCACAGCGTGGGCAGGCCGGTCCAGAGCGGGCCGGTGCCCGCGGCGGCAGACAGCGCCTTGACCGGTTCCCCCGCCGCCAGCCCGAAGGCGAAGCAGCTGGACATGATGCCGGAGAAGATGGCGACGGCGATGCCCTTCCTGAAATCGAATTCGGCGACGGCGGCAGCCTTTTGTGTTGAGGACAGGGCTTCATCCTTGCGGGCGCCGGCGCGGGCGACGACGACGATGCCCAGCACCGTGACAGCGAGGCCGAGGAGGACGATCTGGCCATGCAGCGTGCCGGCGATTTCCGTCATGAAACTGCCGTCGAAGATGGGCGGGATCAGGGTTCCGAAGACGGTGCAAAGGCCCAGCACCACCGCCATGCCGAGCGAGAGGCCGAGATAGCGCATCGTCAGGCCATAAGTGAGGCCGCCAAAGCCCCAGAGTATGCCGAAGAAGATGCACCAGCCGACGACCGAGGACGGCACCTGAGCCATCACGCCCATCAGGTCATTGGTCTGGACAGAGGCGAAGAACCAGGGGGCGACGACCCAGGAGAAAAGGCCGCCAGTGATCCAGAAAATCTCCCAATTCCAGCGTTTGACGCCGCGAAAGGGGACATAGAAGCTGGCCGAGGCGAAGCCGCCCAGCCAGTGGAAGAGGACGCCGAGCAGGGGATTTCCGATCATAGGTCCAGTCCCAGACGATAGAGGCGATTGGCGTTGCCGGCGAAGAGGGCGCGGCGGTCGGCTTCCGGGAAATCCGCGACGATGGCGTGATAGGCCTCCATATAGCGGTCGATCGGGCCGAACAGCTTGTCGGTCGGGGTGTCGCTGGCGAAGGCGCAGCGGTCGATGCCGAACAGGTCGATGGTTTCGCGGACGAGGCCGCCTACGTGATCGAGGCTCCAGTCGCGGCGGATGAAGCCCATGCCGGACAGTTTCACCGCCACATGGGGGAGCGCGGCGAGCGCCTTCATGCCCCGGCGCCAGTCATCAAGGCCATCGGCGTCGGTCAGGACCGGCATGCCCATATGGTTGATGATGACCGGAATGTCGGGATGGCGTTCGATCAGCGCGGCAAGGCCCGGCATTTGCCCCGGATAGCATTGCAGGTCGAAGGAGAGGCCATGTTTGGCGAGAAGCGCATAGCCCGCCTGCCATATCGGATCGACGGTCAGGTCGACCGGGCCATAGGTGCGCTTTGGATCGGGATGCCAGTTGACGATGTGGCGGATCCCCTTGACGCGGGGATGGGCGGCCTGCGCGGCCAGCAGCGCGTCTACATCGGGGTCGTTCAGCGCGGCAAAGGCGACGAGGCCGGTGGGGAGGCCTTCGATCTGGCCAAGGCCATCCAGCCACTGGGTTTCGCGCAACGCGCTGTCCGCAGCGGCGCCGGCATCGACATGGACGGCGCCTACGACGTTCCAGCGGGCGAGGTCGGCGCGATAGTGGGCGATGCCATAATCATGCGCGATGGATTCGACGCTGCCATTGGGGCCATAGTCCGAGAAGGGCGGACTGAGCCAGTCGTAGCGGATATGGTGCAAGTCCCACAGATGGATATGGGCATCGACAAAGGGCAGGTCAGCCATCAAATCTCCCCTGCGGACAGCCCGGTCTTCGGCCGGATATACCGCTTTTCAAAAACATGCCGTTCGTCCCGAGTAGGGGCTGAGCTTGTCGAAGCCCCGTATCGACGGACTGTCTGAGCGGTCCTTCGATACGCCATTTCGACTTCGCTCAATGGCTACTCAGGACGAACGGTTGTTGCGCATTAGAAGGTCGTGCGGCCGCCCGACGTGTCGAAGGTGGACGCGGTGGTGAAGCTGCATTCCTCGCTGGCCATGAAGCAGACCATGGCGGCCGATTCTTCGATCAGGCCGAGGCGGCCCATCGGGATTTTCGAGCGCATATAATCGACCTGGCTCTGCGGGAGTTGCGCCAGGATCGGGCTTTCGAAGGTCGCCGGGGTCAGCGCGTTGGCGATGACGCCCTTGCCCGCCAGTTCCTTGCCGAGCGACTTGGTGAAGCCGATGACGCCTGCCTTGCTGGCGCTATAGGCGCTGGCGTTGGGATTGCCTTCCTTGCCTGCGACGGAGGCGAGGTTGACGATCCGGCCATAGCCATTTTCGAGCAGGAAGGGCGCGACTTCCCGGTTGCAGTAGAAGAGGCCGTTGAGGTTGATGTCGATCACCCGCTGGAAGCTGTCCACCGGATAGTCCCACACCGTGGCCGTGGCACCGGTGATGCCCGCCGAGCAGATCAGGATATCGACCTTGCCCAGCGCTGCGGCCGTTTCCTTCGCGGCGGCGGCGACGGCAGCATAGTCGCTGACGTCGAGGGCGACGACATGGGCCGCGCCGACCTCCTGCCCAGTGGCGGCGAGCGCTTCGGGATTGAGATCCCAAAGCGCCACCTGCCCGCCTTCGGCAACGATGCGCGCGGCGACCTGTTTGCCGAGGCCCGACGCGCCGCCGGTGATGATCGCGTTACGGCCCGCGAAACGGCCCGCATAGACGCTCATCCGAGCACCTCGTCGCCGAGGTGGCGCCATTGCGACACGTTCTGGGTCTGGACGCCCAGCTTTTCGATGCCCAGTTCCATGACGTCACCGGCCTTGAGGTAAATGGCTTCTGGCTTCTTGCCCTCGCCCACGCCCGGCGGGGTGCCGGTGATCATCAGGTCGCCGGGATAGAGAGTGATATATTCGCTGACATAGGCAATGAGCTGGGCGACGTTGAAGATCATCGTCTTTGTATTGCCGGTCTGCATCCGCTCGCCATTGATGGTGAGATACATGTCGAGATTCTGGACGTCGCCCACTTCGTCCGGTGTCACCAACCAGGGGCCGACCGGGCAGAAGGTGTCGTGGCCCTTGCCCTTGCTCCACTGGGTGCCGCGCTGCTTCTGGTTGAAGCGTTCCGACACGTCATTGACGAGGGTGTAGCCCGCGACCTTCGACAGGGCATCTTCTTCGCTGACGAAGCGGCAGGTTTGCCCGATGATGACGCCCAGTTCGACTTCCCAGTCGCCATGGGTGCTGTTTTTGGGCAGCACGACTTCGTCGTTCGGGCCGTTCAGCGAGGACAGCGCCTTCATGAACATCATCGGTTCGGTCGGGATCGGCAGGTTCGATTCGATCGCATGATCCTCATAATTGAGGCCGATGGCGACGATCTTGCCGATGCCCTTGACCGGCACGCCATAGCGCGGTTCGCCTTCGACGATCGGCAAGGACGCGATGTCGGCGGCCTGCGCCGTGGCGAGGGTTGCGACGGTCAGTTCGGGGACAATGCCGGACAGGTCGCGGATGTTACCGTAGCTGTCGATGACGCCGGGCTTTTCCTGGCCACGCTGGCCGAAACGAACGAATTTCATGGGAGGTTTCTCTCTTCAGGCAATCAGTGGGTATAAGGGCGGTGCATCGCGATGTCGGGGTTGAGGTCGACGCCGAAGCCCGGCTTGTCGAGCGCGCTCACCTTCATCCGACCATTTTCCGGCACCGGTTCGCCCAGCAATTGGGGCGAGAACATCGGCACCACCTCCGTCGGTCCCGGATGCATCATCAGGAATTCGGCGAAGGGCGAGTTGTGGCGGGTGATGACGAAATGATAGCTGTAGACGGACGAGCCATGCGGCACGACCATCTTGCCATGGGCGTCGGCCAGCGCGCTGATCTTGAGCAATTCGGTGACGCCGCCGCACCAGCCGACATCGGGCTGGATGATGTCGCAACAATCCATTTCCAGCAGCATGCGGAAGCCCCAGCGGGTGGCTTCATGCTCGCCGGTCGTGACCAGCATGCCCTTGGGCACGTTGCGCTTGAGCTGCTGATAGCCCCAATAATCGTCCGGGCTGATCGCTTCCTCGATCCATTTGAGGCCGAGGTCATGGGCGGCGATGGCGAGGCGGGTGGCATAGTCGACGTCGAGCGCCATCCAGCAATCCCACATCAGCCAGAAATCGTCGCCCACCTTCGCGCGCATATCGGCCAGTTCGGCGATATTCTTCTTCAGGCCCTCGACACCTTCGGCCGGGCCGTGGTGCAGCGCCATCTTGCCGCCGATGAAGCCGAATTCCTTCGCCTTGTCGGGCCGCGCGCCGGTGGCGTAGAATTGCAGTTCGTCGCGCACCGCGCCGCCCAGCAAATGATAGACCGGTTCCTGCCGCAGCTTGCCCAGCAAGTCCCAGAGCGCCAGATCGACGCCGGAAATCGCGTTGATGACCAGCCCCTTGCGCCCATAATATTGGGTCGAGAAATACATCTGGTCCCAGATTTTCTCATAATCCGTCGGCGCGCGCCCTTCCAGGAAGCGGGCGAGATGCTTTTCCACGATATAGGCGGCCGGTTCGCCGCCGGTGGTCACGGCAAAACCGACCGTGCCGTCCTCCGCCTCGATCTCCACCACCAGCGTGCCGAGCACGTTGATGCCGAAGCTTTGGCGCGACTGGCGATATTTGGGATATTTCGACATAGGCGTCGCGATATGGTCGTCGATCCAGTGGCCTTCGCCCTGGTCATGATAGTCGGCACCACCGCCGCGCACGGTGAAAGCGCGGACATGCTTGATCTTAGGCAACGTCACGATCGGCACGCGAAAACTCCCTCAACCCAGCCCGCGTTCAACATGTGGGAACGGCAGGCAAAAACTTTCACAATATGATAGGTGCCGCAGAGAGCGGGACCAGAGTGTCAGTTTGGCGGGACCGGAAGAATCAGGTCGGCCTCTCCTTCACCCTTGTTTTTCTCATTTTGTGGGATAGAGTGTTATTAGATGAGACAGAAAACGTCAAACCCAGAATCGGATGGGTCGGAAAATTTGGCGCGAGAGGATAAGGCTGCCGCGAAAGCGGGCGGGTCGCAGACGCTGCACCGTGGGCTGGACCTGCTCGACCAGGTGATCGACGGGCCGATCAAGCTGGCCGACCTGTCCGAACGGATGGGCCTGACCCGGTCGACCACGCATCGGCTGGCCAATGCGATGGTGGAGCGGGGTTTCCTGACCTTCCTGCCGCGCGAGGGCTATCAGCTGGGGCCGAAACTATTGCAGCTGGGATTTCTGGCGCAGAGTCAGGCGGACGTGGTGCAGATCGCCCGGCCGCATCTGGAAATGCTGGCCGCCGCCAGCGAGGATGTGGTGCATCTGGGCCGGCTGGATGGCGAACAGGCGCTCTATCTGGACAAGATACCCGGCCGCCGTCGCGTGGAAATTTCCAGCCGGATCGGCGACCGCCATCCGCTGACCTCCACCGGCCTTGGCAAGGCGTTGTTGCTGGACGACCCCGAGCCGGTGTGGCGCCGGATGTTCGATGCCGAATATGAAACCGGCACCCATGCCGCCGATTATGGCGTGTGGCTGGAGCGGATGCGCAGCTATGTCGGCGAAGGCCGCGCCTTCGATCTGGAGGAGAATGAGGACCAGATACGCTGCGTCGCCGCGCCCATCCGCGACGCGTCCGGCGCGATCGTCGCCGCGATCAGTCTGTCGAGCGCCGCCCAATATATGGACGACGAGCGGATGCAGGATCTGAGCACCGCCGTTCGCGAGACGGCGCAGAAGATCAGCGGCGACCTGGGCTGGACCCCCGGCGTCAAATCCCCCCGCCGCCCGGTGCGGCGATAGATATCATCTGAAGGAAGAGCGATCCCATGAAGCTGCTTGAAGGCAAGACCGTCCTCGTCACCGGCGCATCGACCGGCATCGGCCGCGCCGCCGCGATCGGCGCCGCCCAGCATGGCGCCGACGTCGTCATCAACTATGCGAACAGCGATGGACCGGCGGCCAGCTGCGTGGCGGAGATCGAGGCGCTGGGCCAGCGCGCCATAGCGGTGAAGGGCGATGTCGCCGATCCGCAGACGGCGCAGGATTTCGTGGCCAAGGCGGTCGAAGCCTTCGGCAAGGTCGACGTCATGGTGAGCAATGCGGGCATCTGCCCCTTCCACGCCTTCCTGGACATGCCGGTCGATGTGGTGGAGCGGACCTTCAAGGTGAACCTGCACGGCGCCTATTTCATGGTGCAGGCCGCCGCGCAGCAGATGGTCAAGCAAGGCCATGGTGGGTCGATCGTGGCCGTATCGTCCATTTCCGCCCTGGTCGGCGGGGAATATCAGACCCATTACACCCCGACCAAGGCGGGCGTGCATTCGCTGATGCAGTCCACGGCCATTGCTCTGGGCAAATATGGCATCCGTTGCAACAGCGTGCTGCCCGGCACCATCCTGACCGAGATCAACAAGGATGATCTGGCCGATGTGGAGAAGCGCCAATATATGGAGGCGCGCACGCCGCTCGGCCGTCTGGGCCAGCCGGAGGATCTGGCCGGGCCGATCGTGTTTCTGGCGTCGGATATGGCCGCCTATATCACCGGCGCCGCGCTGCTGGTCGATGGCGGCATGTATGTGAACCTGCAATAAGGGCGACACGCCAACCGGAGAGGAACCCATCGCCGATGACTTCGATCGATCGCCGCACCTTGTTGGCCGGCACCATAGCGAGCGCGGCGATGGCCGGGCCGGCGCTGGGCCAGACGGTCAAGACCGGCCCCTTCCCGCTGCCCCAGGGGTTCGAGCGCTTTCCGATCTGGCCGGGCAAGGCGCCGGGCGGCGAGCAGGTGACCGTGCAGGAGGTGGAGACGCTGCGCCGGCCCGATAGCGGACCGGACGATGGCGTCTTTGCCCATGTCGTGACGCCGACCCTGACGTTGCTGCGGCCCGCAAAGCCAAATGGCGCGGCGATATTGCTGATCCCCGGCGGCGGTTACAGCCGGGTCGCCATCGGCCATGAGGGCTATAATGTGGCGCGGCGGCTGGCGGCGGCGGGCTATGCCTGTTTCTCGCTGCTCTATCGCCTGCCCGCTGACGGTTGGGCGGCAGGCGCGGAGGCGCCGTTGCAGGATGCCCAGCGCGCCTTGCGGCTGGTTCGGGCGCTGGCGCCGCGCGAGCGATATGATGCGAACAGGGTGGGCGTGATGGGCTTTTCGGCGGGCGGGCATCTGGCCGCCTGGCTCACCAGCCGTACGCCGGTCGAAAGTTACAAGCCGGTCGATTCCGCCGATCGGGAACCGATCAAGGCCGCCGTCGCCGCCTATATCTATCCCGTGATCCAGATGGAGGGGCCGTTCGTGCACGCCGGGTCGCGCACGCAATTGCTGGGCGAGACGCCGTCGCCGGAACGCATGCGCGACTATTCGCTGGATCAGGATGTCAGCGCGGAGACGCCGCCCGTCTTCCTGGCGCATGCGATCGACGACCCCGCTGTGCCGGTGGACAACAGCCTGGCGATGCTGGCGTCGCTGCGCGCACGCGGCATAGCGGCCGAATGCCATCTGTTCGAAAATGGCGGCCATGGCTTTGGCCTGGTCGCCCCGCCCGCCGCACCGGCACCCTGGCCGGACCTGTTCCTCGATTTCGCGAAACGCCATGGATTATGACACATAAAGTCGCCCTGTTCGTCACCTGCCTTGTCGACCTGATGCGGCCGCGCATCGGCTTTGCCGCGATCCGCGCGCTGGAGGCGGCTGGGTGCGAGGTGGTGGTGCCGGAAGGGCAGACCTGCTGCGGCCAGCCCGCGCTGAACAGCGGCGACCGGGACCATGCGGTGGCGCTGGCCAAGCAGACGATCGCGGCGCTGGAACCCTATGAGGCGGTGGTGGCGCCGTCGGGGTCGTGCGCGGGGACGATCCGCTGCCATTATCCCGAATTGTTCGAACATGATGCGGCATGGCTGCCGCGCGCGCAGGCGGTGGCGGGCAAGACGTTCGAGATCATGGCCTATCTGGACGAAGTCTGCGGCTGGCGGCCCGAGGGTGTGAGCCTGGACGCCAAGGCGACCTATCATGACAGCTGTTCGGGCCTGCGCGAACTGGGGATCAAGGCCCAGCCGCGCCGGTTGCTGAAAAGCGTGGCGGGCCTCAGCTTCGCGCCATTGCAGGGCGAGGAGACATGTTGCGGCTTTGGCGGCACATTTTGCGTGAAATATCCGTCCATTTCCAATGCGATCGTCGGCGAAAAGGCCGATGCCATCGACGCGACGGGGGCGGACCTGCTGCTGGCGGGCGATCTGGGCTGTTTGATGAACATGGCGGGGAAGCTGAACCGAAAGGGCAGCAAGGTGCGCGCGTTCCACGCGATCGAGCTGATCGCCGGCATGGGCGACGGCCCGGCGATCGGGGAAGAGGCATGAGCGGCTTCACCGATCGCGTCGATCTGGCTTTGGCCGATCGGATATTGAAGGTCGCGGTCGAGCGGACCGCCGGCACGGCCGAGGCCAAGCGCGCGGTGGCGGTGGACTCCTTTCCCGATTTCGAGGCGGCGCGGGACCGGGCGGCGGCGATCAAGGACCATGTCGTCGCGCATCTGGGCGCCTATCTGGAGCAGTTCGAGGCCAAGGCGATAGCGGCAGGAGCCAAGGTCCATTGGGCCAGCACGGCGGACGAGGCCTGCCGAATCGTCATCGACATCTGCAAGGCGGCGGGCGCAAAGAGCGTGGCGCGGTCCAAATCGATGCTGGGCGAGGAAATCGGCCTGCCCCATGCGCTGGCCGAAGCGGGGATCGTGCGGGTCGAGACGGATCTGGCCGAACATATCATCCAGCTGGCCGACGAACGGCCGTCGCACATCATCTGGCCCGCCATGCACAAGACGCGCGAGCAGGTGTCGGCGCTGTTCAAGGCGAAGCATCGCAGCCCGCATGAGGAAGAGACGATCGCCGCCATGGCGGAAAGCGCGCGGCGGGAATTGCGCACGCAGATGCTGGGCGCGGACGTCGGCATATCGGGCGCCAATTTCCTGATCGCGGATACAGGCGCGGTCTGCACCGTCACCAATGAGGGCAATGCCGAATTGTCGCTGGTGCCGCCGCGCGTCCATATCGTGACGGCAGGGATCGAGAAGATCGTGCCGAGCATGCCGCACGCCATCCATATGCTGCGGATGCTGGCGCGATCGGCCACCGGGGCGGCGCTGACCCAATATACGACCTTCTATACCGGGCCGAAGCGGGCGGATGATCGCGACGGGCCGGAGGAGATGCACATCGTGCTGGTCGACAATGGCCGCACGAAGATGCGCGAAGAGGGGCTGGCTGAGATGCTGCGCTGCATCCGTTGCGGCGCGTGCATGAATCATTGCGTCGTGTTTCGGCAGATTGGCGGCCATGCCTATGGCGGCACTTATCCGGGACCGATGGGCGCGGTGCTGACGCCCGTGTTCGACGGGCTGAAGCAAAGCCGCGAACTGGCGAGCGCCTGTACATTGAACGGCAAGTGTCAGGAAGTGTGTCCGGTGCGCATCCCCCTGCCCACGCTGCTGCGCGGGTGGCGCGAGAAGAGCTGGCGCGAGGGGCTGGAGCCGACGTCGATGCGCTGGGGGCTGGGGATTTGGGCCTGGGTGGCGCGGCGGCCGGCACTGTATCGATTCGGCACCGGCGTTGCGGTGCGGGTGATGCAGATTTTGGGGACGAAGGGCTGGATCGGCAGCATGCCGCTGGCGGGCGGATGGACGCGCTATCGCGACATGCCCAAGCCTGCGCCGCAGACCTTCATGAACCAATATAAGAAGGGGCGCCGCACATGAGCGCGCGGGACGCCATTCTGGCCAAGCTGAAAGGCGCGGCGCCGGACAAGGCCGCGGCCGACGCGCTGCTGATCGCGCCGGAGCGGCCGGCGGTGGATACAGGCGCGCTGGAGGCGGAATTTCTGGCCCGGCTGGCGCTCCCCAGCGTCAGCGCCAGCCATGATGCGATCGACACGATTGCCGACCTGCCGGCGGCGGTCGCGCGCTATCTGGCGGCGCAGGGCGAGCCGCATACCCTCTGCCTGCCGCGCGATCCGCGCCTGAGCGCATGCGACTGGAGCGGTTTCACCCTGCATGAGGCTGCCGCGCCGGACGAGGTCGCCGCGCTGGCGATCGCGCGCAAAGGGATCGCCGAAACCGGATCACTGGTGTTCGAGACGACACCGCAGGCGCCGATGCTACCCAATTTCCTGGCGCTGCATCATATCGTGCTGCTGGCGGTGGAGGATATCGCCGCGCATCTGGAGGATGCCCCATTAGTCGGGCCGCAGCCCCGCGCCCATTATTGGATCACCGGCGTGTCAGGGACCACGGATATCGAGGGCACCTATGTGCGCGGCGCCCATGGGCCGCGATTCCTGCACGTCATATTGATGCGCGGCGCTTTGGGCTGAGCGTCAGGGCGCGCAATGGCGCGTCACGTCCGGTGGCAGGATAGCGTGCAGGCGCTGGCGCACCACATCGGACCATATGGCGTAGCCATGGGCATTCATATGGACGCCGTCGGGCTGATAATTGTCGCCCAGCTTGCCGTCGGCGAAGAGCGGCGTGGTGATGTCGCCATAATAAGCGCTGCGCATATGGGGCAGGAAATGCTGCGCCGCCGCGTTGAACAGCCGTTGTTCGCCCAGAAAGGCGGCGCGGCCGGGGCTGGGCTTGGCCGACAGCAGCAGCACCGGCACATCGGGCAGCAACCGGTCGCGCAGGTCGAACAGCTGGGCCATTTGCCGCATCACGGTGCGCACCGGCACGCCGCTGGCGATGTCATTTTCACCCACATAGAGGATCAGCGCGCGCGGACGCCCTTCACCGGGTTTGATATTGGCGAAACGGGGCAGGATGTCGGTCAGCACCGCACCGTTGATGCCCCGATTTTCCGTCGCCCATGGCGCCATGTCCTTTTCCAGACTGGTCCAGCGATGGATGGACGAGCTGCCCACGAACCAGAGCGCACAATCGCCCTTTGCCACGCCCGCTTCGGGCAGGGCCGCGTGGGATTCGCGATAGCGGCCATAGAGGCGCCAGCCGACGATAATGACCGCGAAGACAAGCAGGGCCATGAGCAATTTGGCAAAAGGCGAAGCGTCGATACGGCTCAATACAACAATTCCCTGGCTCATGTCGGTCCGCGATTCAGGACATTAGGCGCTTAACCAAGATTTTTTAAAGCTTCCTAACAGGCTGCGGAAAAAGGGTTGGCAGAGCCGGCCATTGGCCTCGCTTTCGCCGTTTTCTAGCCCAAGGCGTCAGTCATTCTGGGAGGTAACCTTCCAGAATCCGGTCGTTTTTGACCGGCCTCGGGCGCTATGAGGCGCAGGCCT